>NZ_JBEYCQ010000141.1:0-1009 GCF_040632905.1 Streptomyces sp. NPDC016469 | reverse complement strand
ATTGCATTAAAAGAGAAAGAAGCTGCTGTCAAAGAATCTCAACAGATTGAAGCTTTACGATTGCTTGAAGAAGAAACATTAAAAGCTCAACAAATCATGGAAGAAAAAAAAGAGCTCGATCGGAAGAAGAAAGAAGAGCATGAAAAACTCCTAAAACAAGTGGAGGAAGAAGCGAAGAAAGCTGAAATTGAATTAGCGAGTATTGAAGCTGACTTAGAAAAACAGGAATTAGAAAGGAAAAAGGAGCTGCAAGAATTCGAGGGGAAAAAGATCGAATCCACTAGGCAGGTAAATATCCTTCAAGCTGAAAATGATAAGAATAATTTAGAGCATCAAAAAGAGTTACTTGGCTTCACACATTCAGAACCAGAAATAGCTGTTGCTAGTGAACTATCGCCATCACCAAGTATTGTAGTGCCAAAATTAACGATAAAAGAACGTCTTCAGGAACTCGACTTTGAAGAAGTAAAAAGATTATTTCTTCAATTTCTAAAAAATAGTGTAAAGACTTCTGTTCGCTTTTCTAAAAAGGCATATACTATGTTTAAAGAATACCGTATTAAACAATTAGCTGCAAAAGAAGAAAAAAAGAAGGATGCAGCTAAGAAATTAGAAATAGAAGAAAAGCTAGCTTTTGAGAAAATTAAGTTCATGGAAGAGTTGAAAAAGGATCATGAACAGCAAGAAAAGGAAATACAAAGAGCAGTAAAACTTAAAGAAAAAGAAATGAGTAAACAACACAGAATAGAAAACCGGTATGTCGCTGCAATGAAAAAAAGCCCTGTTAGAAAACAAAAGCTTGGTCTTGGTAGTTTTCTTCTGAAATCAGTTGCATTTTTAGTAGTAATAGTTGCAATTATATATGTTTTTCATTTGGGTGATAAGTTTCCAATACTAATGGAGATAGAAAACTTCGTTGATAATTTTATTTCTTCTATTTCAAGTACTTAAAAAAAAGGCTAGGTCTTATACCTGGCCTGCACATCAGGGGGGTCGCCGAGTGGCGGGC
>NZ_JBEYCQ010000140.1:0-1017 GCF_040632905.1 Streptomyces sp. NPDC016469 | reverse complement strand
ATCCAACTGCAGATAAAAAGAACTTTTTAGAGTTACATATGGATAAAAAAATTGAATTTCTTAAAGACTACTTACCACCTTTCCTATTTAAAAACAGGAAGACTATATACAAAATTTTAAGTAAGGGAATTCATGAGTTATCCGAAGAAGAATGTGTGAAATACTACAATACCGTCAATGCGGCTATAATCATTATTCTTGAAGATAAACTTGCTATAGATGAGAAAAGAAAAAGGGATATAGAAATTAATAAAAGTTTGCAAAAAACATAATTTGAAATAAATAACTAAAACGAATCTAAGGGGTTGCAATAGCAACCTTTCTTCTATTAAAGGGAAACATACAAGGTTAATTCTCCCTGTCTTGGAACCAACCTCATAATGAATTTATCGTTTTAAAAGAATATCATTATAATGAGGTGAATATTATTGTTTATTAGCCCGATGTTATTAGAGCGAATTACCGTTGGGGATTTACAAACGGTTGACTATAAAAATAATCAAGATTACTATACAGAACTTAAATTAGATGGAATTAGGTTCCTACTTACAAAGTTTAGTGGGAAGATCCGTTTATATACTAGGCATGGGAATGAATGCACTTCAACTTTTCAGGAGCTGACAAATTTACCTATTCCAGATGGTACTATTTTAGATGGAGAAGTTATTGTAACAAAGGACGGAGTTCCTTGTTTCGAGTCTATTATGGAACGCTTTATGTCTTCTAAAAACAAAAATCCCATTCAGTATGGTGTTTTTGATATACTCTATTGCAATAATGTTGACATCATGAACCTTCCTTTATCAGAGAGGAAACAAATACTAAAAAACATTTTACCTATTGGAAATACAACCATATTTCCAGTTCCTTATATAGAGGGGAGAGCGGAGGATTACTTTACTCAGGTAGCTGAGCATGATCTTGAGGGGATTGTTATTCAAAAGGCAAGTCGCCGAGGGCGGTGGACCGGCTACCCGCGCCGGAAGGCCAGCAGCCGGTACTCCGGGTCGCCGCGCC
>NZ_JBEYCQ010000139.1:0-1020 GCF_040632905.1 Streptomyces sp. NPDC016469 | reverse complement strand
GAACCCGAGCTGCGCGGTGGGCAGTTCGGCCAGACGGGACGCGGTCTCGGGGTTGAGGTAGCGCAGGAGGCCGTAGCCGATGCCATTGTCCGGCAAGGCGTGAAGCTGCTCCTTGACGGCCTTGAGCGCACCGCCCCAGTCCCCCTTCTCCCCCGCGTCCAGACGCACGGGGAACATGCTCGTGAACCAGCCCACCGTCCGCGACGTGTCCGCCCCCTCGACCACGTCCTCGCGGCCGTGCCCCTCCAGATCGACCAGCACAGTGCGGGAGCCTGACCCCCGCCAGTCGGCAACGGCAGCGGCGAACGCGGTGAGCAGCACGTCGTTCACACCCGCCCGGTACACCGCCGGAACCCGCGTGAGAAGGGAGTCGGTGACATCCGTGGGAAGCGTGAGGGACAGGTGCCGCACGGTGGCGGCGGTGTCCAGCTCCGGGTCGAGCCGGCGGGCCCCGATCATCGGATCGTCCCCGCTCAATATCTTTTCCCAGACCGGGAGTTCGGCGTCTCGATCTGCGGCGAGGCTGTGCAGTTCCTGGGCCCAGCGGCGGAACGAGGTCCCCACCGGTTCCAGCTCCGCACCCTCGTAGGCGCGCGCCAGATCCGGGAGCAGCACCCGCCACGACACCCCGTCCACCACCAGGTGGTGCAGGGTCAGCAGCAGCCGGCCCGCGTCCTCGAACCACACCGCCTGGACCATGACGCCCGCGTCCGGCGCAAGACGGTCCCGGGCAGCCGCCGCACCGAGGGAGATCTCCCCCTCGCCCCGGCTCAGCACATCCCCGGCCCGGACCGCACCCGGAGCGGCAACCTCCAGGCCCCACGTCCCACCGCCCCGGACCAGACGCGCACGCAGCACGTCATGACGGTCGAGGACGGCCTGAAGCGCCGACTCCAGCGCCTCGTACGTGACCCCATCCGGCGTCCGCACCAGCATCGCCTGGCTGAACCCGTCCACCGGACCGCCCAGCTCACGCAACCACGCCACGATCGGCGTCTCGACCACCGAGCCCAGACCCGC
>NZ_JBEYCQ010000138.1:0-1031 GCF_040632905.1 Streptomyces sp. NPDC016469 | reverse complement strand
AGATCTTATTCCAAGCTGACATAGCAAAAACTGCAATAGCTTCCCCAATGCCATAAAGACCTTTAATTAAAAGTTCCATAAATATTATCAACTCCTTTACTATAATTTCCTACATTAGATAAAAAAAGGCAACTATGACCTCCGAAAAAAAATCACATTATTTTACATATACGTATTACTTACAGTTTAGTTCCTATAAATTTCTACTATTTCACTATACTGCCCCGATTGTGACATAACAAAGGGCTACCCTTATATTTAAGAAAAAGCCCCATATTATTTAAGTGTAACTCTTCACAAAGTCGTTTTTTCTAAGGACTGTTAGATTGTCTATTTACTCACAAAAGAAACATAGAAACAAGGTCATTAATTCCTATTGCATTAATGACCTGTTTTTCACATCTTTAGTCATACTCTCATTTATTAGTACCATGAATATCTTTTTTTATAGAAAAGTAAAAAATCTCCTTTGTATTATAAAATCGTTACATGAAAGTTCTTTTAATAATTTAGAAACTAATTTAATTCCTACTCCTTCCTTGAAATACAAACTATCAATAACCATATCTTCTATATATGCTCTGGAGTTCCCATCTGACACTGCTCTTACTAAGCCAATCAAAGATTCGTCCTTCCAAGCACCAAGGGTCAGTACTTTATTTAATTTATCCTCTTTATCTTGAAATACTCTCTCCTCTAACAACTCCGAATTCCTATAAAGTTTGATAACTTCTTCGTAATCAATTGGTCTTTCATTACATGCCATTATTTTCACTATTACATTACTCCTACAACTATTTATTGAATGAAACACATTAATTAGTACTTTATCAATAACTCCCTCAATAAACAAACATTTAACTCTTAAATATGGTATAATAAAGAAAACGGTTAATCCCTAATGAACCAAAGGTTTTAGCCGTTTGTAATTAGAAATCTATGAGGCGTTAATATGTATTATGTGAACAAGCGTTCTGATACTTTGATTAAATAATATACTTTTGATGATCTTCATTATACTACCAGTAATA
>NZ_JBEYCQ010000137.1:0-1032 GCF_040632905.1 Streptomyces sp. NPDC016469 | reverse complement strand
AAGGAGATATTCTTGCCCGTCATCGCTTAGGCCTTGGAAAAGGAGAATTAATCAAGAACCGAAACCATGGAAGAGATCGGTCAAAAGGGATCGAAGCTTTCAAAGAAACAGTAATAAGGCAATTGTCCAATTCTGAACAAGCAAACCAATTCATCCAAGAGGTTGGTGCCAGATATCCAAGATACATGAGAGACCAACTTCAAGTTATTCAACATACGATTAACCAATACAGACCTTTCATTGATCAGGCCCTTACCCACTGCGTTAGAGACCATCTTTGGAGTGCAAATGATCTTCGTGATGTCACTCAACACCTTCATAGATTAACAGAAAACGAATTATTCCCATCCCCTTCATTTCAAGAAATGAAGATGACTTCCACCGAATTAAAAGGCACTGCACAAACAAGGGATCTAACGACTTATATAGAGATTATGGGAGGACTCAAATAATGACAGGAACTGTGCAGCATCTACAAGAAAACCTCCGCCATCTTCGGATGGCGGAAACAGCAAATGAGTTACCTACATTACTTCGCAATGCAGAAAAACACTCGTGGACATATCTTGAATTTGTACAAGAAATACTATCATTTGAATTGAAACGCCGGGAGGAAAAAAACAGGGAAAAGAGGTTGAAAGTGGCCAAGTTTCCTTATTATAAAACACTCGATGAATTTAAGATTGCCGAACAGCAATCTTTGAGCACCCGTCAAATCGAGCAGCTTAAAGAGTTGACTTGGCTTGAACAGCAATACAATATGATCCTTCTAGGTCCACCTGGAGTTGGCAAAACCCATATTGCGATTGGACTAGGACTGGAAGCAATAGAAAACGGATATAGAGTCTCTTTTTACACCATGGGAGAACTAATAAATATTCTTAAATCCCAAGAGTATCTCCGTAAATCCCAACTCCAACTTAAAGCTATAAAAGAATCGGCGAGCGAGGCGAGCGCCGGGTCGTGCGAGCGCACCCCGTCGAGGGCCTGCCGGGCGGCGGCCACCACGGTCGTGGCGTCCAGCGCCTCGGG
>NZ_JBEYCQ010000136.1:0-1039 GCF_040632905.1 Streptomyces sp. NPDC016469 | reverse complement strand
GGACGCCCAGGGCATCACCACGTACCTCGAACTCGGGCCGGACCCGGTCCTGACGTCCCTCGTCCAGAGCACCCTGGACACCCCCACCGCCACCGCCGCTTCCGTACTCAAGAACGGACGCGAAGAACCCCGCGCTCTGCTCCAGGCTCTGGCCACCGCGTACTCCAGCGGCACCGAGGTCGACTGGACGGCTCTCCTGCCCGGCGGCAACCGGGTCGATCTGCCGACCTACGCCTTCCAGCACGAGGAGTTCTGGCTCCACCCGGTCGACCAGACCGATGTCGCCTCAGCCGGTCTCGACGCCGGCGGGCACCCCCTGCTCGGCGCCGCCGTCGAGATCGCCGAGACCGGACACCTCGTCCTGAGCGGACTCCTCACCGACCAGCGGCTGCCCTGGCTCACCGACCACACCATCGCCGGCACCACCCTCCTGCCCGGCACCGCATTCGTCGACCTCGCCCTCCACGCCGCCCAGCTCACCGGCCTCACCACCATCGAAGACCTCATCCTGGCCGCCCCCCTCACCCTCACCCCCCACACCCCCACACGCATCCAGGTCACCGTCGAACCCCCCGACCCCACCGGCCGACGCACCCTGACCATCCACTCCCGCACCCACACCACCGACACCTGGACCCCCCACGCCTCAGGCACCCTCACCCCCCACACCCAACCCGCACCCCCCGCACCCACCACCTGGCCCCCCACCGGCGCCACCCCCCACGACCTCACCGACATCTACGACCACCTCGCCGACCAGGGCTACACCTACGGACCCGCCTTCCAAGGCCTCACCAACCTCTGGCACCACGGCACCGACCTCTACGCCGAAATCCACCTCCCCACCCCCACCCAACCCACCGACCACACCCTCCACCCCGCCCTCCTCGACGCCGCCCTCCACCCCCTCATCCTCAACACCACCCAAAACGAACAGACAACCCAACGCATCCCCTTCGCCTGGAACAACATCACCCTCCACGCCACCCACCCCACCACCCTCCACGCCCACCTCACCCCCACCACCCCCGACACAGTC
>NZ_JBEYCQ010000135.1:0-1041 GCF_040632905.1 Streptomyces sp. NPDC016469 | reverse complement strand
GTTTGAGTGGGTCCTAAATTACATCCATAGCAAAAGGCATTGGTTATGTATCGTTCAACGGCATTCCTCATGTCCTGAAATGGGGCCAAAAAAACGTGTCCAATTTAACCAGTATTCAGTATTAGCCAACATATCCAGGACATTAATCGGCTCCAAACTTTCAGCTATATATTCTTCCAGTTTCTTTAAGCCTGGGGGAACTTTTTTCTTCTTTAACTTTCCAATCACCACTTCGCTGTTTTCAATCCGTACCTGTTCATTATGAGGAAAAGATTGGTCTGTCTGGCTTGTGACTTGTTTAAATTCTTGCTGTGTCTTTTTAACGAAATCGGTACCAGAAATAGGCAAGTTCACGTGCTTGCAAAAATTAGCTAAATTTTCTTCATAGTCCTCCCATGAAATGAGTTGCTTTCGATAATCTGCATTTTTTTCGCTTCCTTCAATATATAAGTCGCCGGCTTTAAGTTCTAACATTATCTGCGACAGGACACATACTTCAAAGTGGCGACGATTGATTTCATCAGGCATTTTTTCTTTCTTCTTTTTAGGACTGATCCAACGCCACTAGGAATCTGGAACCCAGGACAAGTCTAATAAAGGCGTAATTTCCCAATCCTCTTTCCTTTTTTTTCGATGTGAACGGCTGGTATGTATTCCTTTTTCGTATATTGATGAGTAAGGAGAAAAGAAATCGCCTCTTCCAGTTCTTTGTCTTGTGTAGTTGAACGGAGTCGAATGGATTTAAGAATTTTAAACAATGTAGCACGGTGACTTTTATAGAATCGCCATAGGAATAAAAAGTAATTGTCTCCGCTAAAAGCTAAATGGTTTTCGCAATCTTGTAATACTTGCGCTTCATGTTCTTGAAGTACCTTTTGCATGGCCAGAATTCTTTCTTCAGGATTCCCTTCTGTTTGGTAAGCAAGCAGTAATTCATGGAGGGTTGATATTAATGAATCCGTGCGTTTTTGCGTCTTTTCTTTATGATCCTTTAAATGTTGACGGCCTTTTTTTCCCCACCGCCGCCTGCGCCCCGCCTCA
>NZ_JBEYCQ010000134.1:0-1044 GCF_040632905.1 Streptomyces sp. NPDC016469 | reverse complement strand
CCCTCGCTGGCCGAGTACCTGGACGCGGACGCGATCTTCGACGTGACCCGGATGGGCTTCGACTGGTTCCAGGAGAAGTTCGACTACGCGTACCCCTTCGCCAAGTACGACCAGCTCTTCGTGCCGGAGTTCAACGCGGGCGCGATGGAGAACGCGGGCGCGGTCACCATCCGCGACCAGTACGTCTTCCGGTCCAAGGTGACCGATGCCGTGTACGAGGTGCGGGCCGGGACGATCCTGCACGAGCTGGCCCACATGTGGTTCGGCAACCTCGTCACGATGGAGTGGTGGAACGACCTCTGGCTGAACGAGTCGTTCGCCACGTACTGCGCGTTCGCCTGCCAGGCGTACGCTCCCGGCTCGAAATGGCCGGGTGTCTGGACCGGCTTCGCCAACTTGCTGAAGTCCTGGGCCTACCGCCAGGACCAGCTGCCCTCCACCCACCCGATCATGGCCGACATCCGCGACCTCGACGACGTCATGGTCAACTTCGACGGCATCACGTACGCCAAGGGCGCCTCCGTCCTGAAGCAGCTGGTGGCGTACGTCGGCATGGACGCGTTCTTCAACGGCGTGCAGGCCTATTTCAAGGCCCACGCCTTCAAAAACACCCGCCTGTCCGACCTCCTCAGCGCCCTGGAGGAGACCAGCGGCCGCGACCTGAAGTCCTGGTCGAAGACATGGCTGGAGACCGCGGGCATAAACATCCTGCGCCCGCACATCGAGACGGACACCAACGGCACCATCACTTCCTTCGCCGTACGACAGGAGGCCCCCGCGCTGCCCGAGGGCGCCAAGGGCGAGCCGACGCTGCGGCCGCACCGGATCGCGATCGGTCTGTACGACCTTGAGGACGGTGAGCTCGTTCGCACAGACCGTATCGAACTGGACGTCGACGGTGAACTGACTCCGGTCCCGCATCTGCTGGGCAAGCGCCGCTCGGCGGTCGTCCTGCTCAACGACGACGACCTGTCGTACGCGAAGGTCCGCTTGGACGAGGAGTCGCTGCGGGTCGTCACCGAGCACCTGGGCGACTTCACCGAG
>NZ_JBEYCQ010000133.1:0-1047 GCF_040632905.1 Streptomyces sp. NPDC016469 | reverse complement strand
CCCTCGCTGGCCGAGTACCTGGACGCGGACGCGATCTTCGACGTGACCCGGATGGGCTTCGACTGGTTCCAGGAGAAGTTCGACTACGCGTACCCGTTCGCCAAGTACGACCAGCTCTTCGTGCCGGAGTTCAACGCGGGTGCGATGGAGAACGCGGGCGCGGTCACCATCCGCGACCAGTACGTCTTCCGGTCCAAGGTGACGGACGCGGCGTACGAGACGCGCGCCGAGACCATCCTGCACGAGCTGGCCCACATGTGGTTCGGCGACCTCGTCACGATGGAGTGGTGGAACGACCTCTGGCTGAACGAGTCGTTCGCCACGTACACCTCGATCGCCTGCCTGGCGTACGCCGAGGGCTCGGGGTGGCCGCACTCCTGGACCACGTTCGCCAACTCCATGAAGACGTGGGCCTACCGGCAGGACCAGCTGCCCTCGACCCACCCGATCATGGCCGACATCCGCGACCTGGACGACGTCCTGGTCAACTTCGACGGCATCACGTACGCCAAGGGCGCCTCGGTCCTGAAGCAGCTGGTGGCGTACGTCGGCATGGACGAGTTCTTCAAGGGCGTCCAGGCGTACTTCAAGGCGCACGCCTTCGGCAACACGCGGCTGACCGACCTGCTGGGCGCGCTGGAGGAGACCTCCGGCCGCGACCTGAAGACCTGGTCGAAGGCGTGGCTGGAGACGGCCGGGATCAACATCCTGCGCCCGGAGATCGAGACCGACGAGAACGGTCACGTCACCTCGTTCACCGTGCTCCAGGAGGCGCCCTCGCTGCCCGCCGGCGCGAAGGGCGAGCCGACGCTGCGTCCGCACCGGATCGCCATCGGCTGCTACGGCCTCGACGGGGCCGGCAAGCTGGTGCGGACGGACCGGATCGAGCTGGACGTCGACGGGGAGCGCACCACCGTGCCGTTCCCGGCCGGCACCGCGCGCCCGGCCGTCATCCTGCTCAACGACGACGACCTGTCGTACGCGAAGGTCCGCTTGGACGAGGAGTCGCTGCGGGTCGTCACCGAGCACCTGGGCGACTTCACCGAG
>NZ_JBEYCQ010000132.1:0-1072 GCF_040632905.1 Streptomyces sp. NPDC016469 | reverse complement strand
GCTCGCGGAGGCGATCGCGGACAACACGGCCAGGGCGTTCGACTACTGAGTGGGGGCCCGCCCAGGGCCCCGTACGCTTTACGGGTGAGTTTATATACTAAATAGAAAAGGTTGAATTTAATTGAAACAATACTCCTTTAACATAACAGCTACAACCTTAGAGGAATTTAAAAAATTTCTCCCGACCCATAAAAGTAAAAAAATACTTAAAAATTATCTGCTTAATGAGTACGAACTTCCTGAAGTACTCAATAGTCTACAGGATAGGGCTGAAACTGAAAAAGTAATCCAACCATATTGGATGAATGAGGCTGAAATTAATAAGTTAGAACTACTAGTTAAGCAGGCTAAATTAAAAGGCGTTAATATAAATCATTCTTCTATAATGAGAGATATTATGAAAAATTTAGTGGAGCGTTATAGAAATAACCCCATACAAAAAAGTGAGTACAGTAGACAAACTTTTAAAGTACCAGTGGGCACAAAAACAAAATTAGCTTCGTTAATTGAAGAAAGAGAGTTATCGTATGAACTTTCTACATTCATTATGGAAGGGTATATTCCTTCAAATAATTTTCCTTCGATGAGAAATCAAGAACAAGAAAATTTAGATTTTAAGTCTGATATAGATGTTTTTAATAAGTTAGATGAAGTTGCTGAAGAATATGGTTTTAAAAAAGGAAGGGCTAAAATTTTTAGAGATGCGCTTAGTCAGTTTGAAAAATCGCTCCATTCTAATCCGATTAAAAAGGCTTCAATAAAACAAGAGCTGAAATATCTTGTGGATGAATATAAAACGGTTGAAGATGTTTCGGTCGTTCTCGAGGAAGTTAAAAACTATTTAAAGGTTAATAATAGGGTGAATAAAACCAGCAATTTTATAAAATGTCCTCACTGTGGTTTCAATCATCTTAATTTTGATGATTACTTAGAAGTTGGAGACATGTCAGGAACTTTTGACATGGATTGTGAGAAATGTGAAGAGTCATTTATTGTAGATTTTGAAAGCACATATTATTTTCAAACTAAATAAGAACGGAGAATTATAAAAAATGGAGATAGTTAAAAATAA
>NZ_JBEYCQ010000131.1:0-1081 GCF_040632905.1 Streptomyces sp. NPDC016469 | reverse complement strand
GGAGCGTTCGAGTACGCCGTCGTCCAGGCGCTGCTCGGAAGTGACATGCATGATCTGTTGACTAGTGATGAATCTGGAAGTGCCGAAAATATTAATAACATGTTCCCTAACTTCCAATTGAATAATCCTCGTTACCTAATGTTATTTAAAGATGAGTGTTTAAGAAATATTAATGAATTACCGAAACAGGAAGCGAAAAAATTAAAAGAAATCGATCCGACTAAATTTACTGAAGATGAGATTAATAATAGCCCGCTTATTAGAGATGTGGATACGAGTATGAACGAAGAAATTGACAATTATAACATGAATAATTCAGTTTCATTTATTCCTTCAGGTGTTACGAGTGGATTGTTCCAAGGTATTTTAGAAAAGAGAAACTTTGAATCTAAAAAACAATTTGAAGATGATTTGAAATCTAAGAAAACCAAGAAGAAAAATATTCATAGATCTGGCCCATCACTATAAGGTTCAATGAATAAATATTGGAGTGATACTAGTTGGCGAAAAATAATTTCAAACGAAAATCTTATGAAGAAAGACAAGCCGAGATACAAGCGAATTACAATAAGTTAATTAACGGTGTTAAAAATGCAGCCGCAAGTCCTGAAGATTATATGAAATATTTAAACTTTGCAAGTAAGTTTCCAAAGCGATCTGTAAGAAATCAAATGTTAATTTATTTGCAAAAACCTGATGCTCACTTAGTTGCTGGTATGAAAACTTGGAACAAGTTTGGACGGCAAGTTGTAAAAGGATCTAAGGCGATTCAAATTTATGCTCCCATTAAAGTTAAAGAAAAAGAGATAGATAAAAAAACAAACAAGGAAGTAGAAAAAACTGTTCTTAAAGGATTTAAGATGGTTAATGTTTTTGATGTGAACGATACAAAAGGAGTACCATTACCACTTAATCCATTAGTACCTGAAAACGTAAAAGAAAGTGAGTTTGCAGAAAAAACGTATAATCATGTTGTAAATGAATTACGAAAAGAGCTTCCTATAGAATTAGATGACAAATATTCAGTCGGCGTGGACGTCATGCCCGCGACCCTGGGCTCGGCCCTGGAACGCGTGGACGG
>NZ_JBEYCQ010000130.1:0-1101 GCF_040632905.1 Streptomyces sp. NPDC016469 | reverse complement strand
ATATAGATGGAAGCACAGAGGATTGGAATAAGCTAAATGTTCCGCCATTATATACTGCAGCTGACAAGGAGGAAAATACTGTTCAAGATGTAAGTGTTACTTCAGATGAGCAGCAGCTAAGCTTTAAGATTAATTATAAGGATCCGATTGACCTTAAAACAGATCATACTTATCTCCTGTTAGATACAATTGCAGATCAAGGTCAGAAAAGTACAGCACTAGAAGGAAAAGAAAAAGTGAATACAGATTTTGGTGTCGACTTTGCTGTTAAAATTGGCGAAAAGAATGATTCACATATTCTTATCGACAGCTACTATGACTCTTATTACTTCCATTATGGGCATCTTTTAAACATGATTAAGAAAGAAAGCTATGCAAGTAAAAAGAATAATGGTGTATACCATCCAATCAGACTTGCCCTTAATAAAGAGCTGGAAATTCAAGGGGAAAAGATTCCGTTCAATTCGTATGAAACAGGGAAATTATTATACGGGAATGGCAATCCAACCAGTAAAGATTTTAACAGCCTTACCGATATTAGTGTTAGTGAGGATAAGCAGACAATAGAGCTCCGCATACCATGGGCTTTATTGAATATCAAAGATCCGAGTCAGAAGGAAATAATGGCCGACTTGTGGAAGAAGGGCATGGAAGGCAGCCAAGTAATCGAAGGTATACATATGGCTATCGTGATGGAAAAGGATAAAAAGATTGTGCAAACACTGCCTGAAATGGGAAGTGACAACAACATTCATTTAGAAAACACGAAGCAGTTTACTTGGGACAATTGGGAAGAACCTGCCTATCATGAACGTTTAAAAGAATCTTATTATATATTACAAGAGGCCTTCTCTAAAATAGGGAATTAGGGGAGAGAGAAAACATGAAGAGAATATTGTTGGCTGAAGATGAAGATGTTTTGAGAATGTTAATAGTAGACACACTTGAAGATGAAGATTATACCGTTGATGAAGCGCCAGATGGAGAAGAGGCTCTCCAGCTGATTGAAGGAGCCGGGCAGCATGCCGGTGACCCGGTCGCCGACGGCGAGTCCGGTGACCTCCGCGCCGGTCTCGGTGATCACACCGGCGCCCTCGGTGC
>NZ_JBEYCQ010000129.1:0-1148 GCF_040632905.1 Streptomyces sp. NPDC016469 | reverse complement strand
CTTCTGAAGCATTTAACATTTCATAATATCTAGCCTTCGCTGTATCAAATATTTCTCTAACTTCTTGTCCTAAAACATATCTTTCCTTATCACTAAAAGCATCAAGAATAAGCAATTTCAATTCATCTACTCTTTGCTTTTCTTCAGCAGTTAATACATCCCTTAAGCGCACCATGGTCATTTCTCCTTTCTCTTTTTGCCTCAACGTTCTATATAATTATTAATATTATACCACAAATGACCTTTTGCTAAATATGAAGAAGGAGCAATTTTTATTGTTCTTTCTTTTTTTTATTAGCTGGTGGTAATTCTTCGTTCTCCTCTAAAACAAGTGAATTTACAACTTCGCTGTTCTTTAATGTTTTATCTTTCTCGACCATATTAATTGCATTTTCCCCTGCATATCCGCCTAAAATTGCTGTTAAAAAGATACGCTCCATTCCATTAGGATCTGCAAATAAAATCGCAACAACTGCAACAACTGCACCAAATCCAATGTCTAAGAGTACACCTGGGTTAAAAGTTGTTTTATGGTTTCTTGGTTTTTTAATAGTATTGTTTCTTTTCGCGTGAGTTAACAAACCCATAAAACCGCCAATACAACCCGCAATAACTAAATTTTCCAACAAACTTATCACCTCTTTATGCTTAATTGTCAATAAACGCAAAAAAGCCTTTGAGATAATAAACCCGATATTTACGCAAAGTAAATAAAGAGTCTATTAGCCCAAAGGCTGCTACGTTTATTAGTTAACCTGCTAATCTAAAAAGATTGAAAAAAAAAGTAAAAATGAAAAAGTAAAATACTTTTCTATTTTACTATATTTTACGTTAACTACCAACTAGTTTTATATTTTTCTCTTTGAACTTAAGAGATTTGCTTTTCCCCTATATTTAATTTCTGTTCGGTGCAGGATCAGATCATCTAATTTTTTACTTAATTTAAGTGTTTTATCTGACCTAAAACCTTCGCTTAATCCTATATTAATCATCTCATTTCTAACATTCTCTATGCGATCTAAGATCTCTTCCAATATTGTTCCTCTCCTAACTTCGTATGTATTATCTCCGTTCCCCTAATATCTGTAAATCCATATTTTATCTATACAATCTCCTCATTCTAAACTGAGCGGCTGTCTTACCATTTC
>NZ_JBEYCQ010000128.1:0-1158 GCF_040632905.1 Streptomyces sp. NPDC016469 | reverse complement strand
GCGCCGTTCGTGGCGATGCTCTGGGTGAGTTCGTACGCGAAGATCGACCCGGCCTTCATCGGCATCCCGTTCTTCATGGGTATCCAAAATTATTACTCAGTCGCTACAAACATTTCTATCAATCTAAATGAGTTAAACGCTCATCTGCGCAGAACGTTATATAATCAGTTAAGGAACATTAGAACCGAGGCAAGTTTCCATGAGATGACTAAAACCTTACAGAAAAGATACAAGGGATATCAGACAAAACTGTATAGAATACAAAAAATGGTGTTTGTCCCCATCCATGCACAACGGTGGAAAAAGACACTTGGATTCTCGCAAGTGATATGTAACTTTACTGCCGAAGGTAGAGAGAAAATTCACAATAGCCTAAAGGCTATTGATAAAAATATGCTTTCTTACATCATGAGAAATTACATTCCGAGTAGATCTATTGAATATAACGACAATCGAATTAGTAAGTTTATTGCCCAATATGGTAAATGTGCAATTCTAGGTGAAGGGTTAGGGATTCATGAATGGCATTGTCATCACATAAACCCTTATCATCTTTCAAAAGATGATAGTTATTCAAACTTAGTTGTTATTCATAAAACAATTCATCAATTGGTACACCTAAAAGATAAAGTGAAAATAGAAGCCCTTTTACAATCTCTAAAGCTTACAAGTAGGCAAAAAGAAAAAGTAAATAAACTACGATTAAGATGTCAAAATGAAATAATCTAACTTTGGAAAACAGCACTCGTCTGCTTATTACATAGAAAGAATAGATTGGATTAGTTGGAACGCCGTATGATTCGAAAGTTTCACGTACGGTGTGAACAGGGGGAAAAGGGAGCGATAACTTCAAACTCTTACCTATCTGTATTAAGTACATTTATTAACAAACTATAATAAAATGTAGTTTTAACTTTAATATGACACTTTACGTATCAATAATGGTATCTTTTTATTTCTTTCCGGTGGAAAAAAATAAGATATTAAAAATAAAATTTATATAAATGAAAGACCTTTAGAAAATATATAAATTCTCATGTATTTAGAGATCGAAAGTTGATAAACGCGGGGCTCCTCAGCAGTCGGGCGGCGGCACCGGCACTCACCATTGACCGGGCGTCGGCTCGGATGTTAGACAGCCCTGAGCGATATACGCAA
>NZ_JBEYCQ010000127.1:0-1162 GCF_040632905.1 Streptomyces sp. NPDC016469 | reverse complement strand
GAGTGCGGATGCCGTCGGCGAAGCGGACCGCCGCACGGATCTGACGCGCCCAGTAGGCGGGGCTGGTCAGCTCATCAGCTATCTGGCCGGTCACATTCGAGATGACCGTGATCTGCGGTTCGTTGAAGGTGAGGGAGCGGATCGCTTCCTCGAACTCGGTCAGTGCTGTGTCCATGTGGGCGGAGTGGAAGGCGTGGGACACGGTGAGCCGCTTCACCTTCACTCCACGCCCTCGGAACAGCTCCTCCAGGACTCCGACCGCGTCCGCGTCACCGGAGACCACGACCGCTGCGGGGCCGTTCACCGCAGCGAGGGACACGCCGTCAATCAGCTCCGGGACCACCTCCGTCTCCGGGGCTGCGATGGCGAGCATCGCTCCGCCCGCGCGGGCGGCCTGCATCAGCCGGCCCCGTACCGCGACCAGCGCACACGCGTCCTCCAGCGAGAACACCCCCGCCGCCCACGCGGCGCTGACCTCGCCGATCGAGTGGCCGATCAGCGCATCGGGCCGCACCCCGAACGAGGAGACCAGCGTGAACAGAGCCGACTCAAGGGCGAACAGTGCGGCCTGGGTGAACCGGGTCTGATCCAGGACCGGATCACCCTCGAACACCACATCCTTCAGCGACCGGCCCAGATGCCCGTCCAAATACGCGCACGCCGCGTCGAAAGCCTGGGCGAACACCGGGAACGCCTCATACAACTCCCGGCCCATCCCCGGACGCTGGCACCCCTGCCCCGTGAACAAGAACGCCGTCCGCGCCGGCCCGGCGACCGGAGCCGAGGAGGCCGCCGGCAGGCTGTCCCGGACCTTCTCCAGTGCGTCGATCAGCTCTTCCCGGTCCGCGCCCACGACGACCGCGCGGTGCTCGAAGACGGTGCGGGCCGACGCCAGCGAGTACCCGACATCCAGCAGCGACGCATCCGAACCGCGTACGAACTCAGCAAGCCGGCCCGCCTGCGCACGCAACGCCTCAGCGCTGCGCCCCGACACCACCCACGGCACCAACCCCGGTCCCGCACCCTGCTCGGCGGGAACCGGCTCGGGGGCGTGTTCCAGGACGACGTGGGCGTTCGTGCCGGAGATCCCGAACGAGGACACCGCCGCACGGCGGGGCCGCTCGGCCTCGGGCCAGGCACGCTGCTCGGTCAGCAGCTCCAC
>NZ_JBEYCQ010000126.1:0-1192 GCF_040632905.1 Streptomyces sp. NPDC016469 | reverse complement strand
GTAACAAAAACGGTCATTTTTGTTACAAGAACAGTTTTATAAATAATTTAAAGTTAAAATAGCATTCTAGTTGTAACAAAAATATGTAACAAAATTAATATGTAACAATACTATTTTTATACCTTTTTTGATACAATTAATCTGAAAAGGAAGTGAATTTCATGAAATTTGGTTATATGAGAGTTTCCACTATGGATCAGAATTTAGATCGTCAGGAACAACAATTAGTAGAATTTGGATGCGAGAGAATTTTTTTCGAAAAAGTAACAGGTGCGAAACGAAATCGGCCAGAATTAAATCAATTGTTAGAATATTTACGTTCTGGGGATACAGTTGTAGTTACAGATCTTACTAGGCTATCTCGTTCTACTAAAGACTTAATAGAGATTGCTGAACTAATTGCAAAGAAGGGTGCAAATTTAAAAAGTTTGAAAGAATCCTGGCTTGATACTACAACAGCCCATGGAAAAATGCTCTTTACTGTTTTCGCAGGTATTTCACAGTTTGAGCGTGACTTAACTTCTGAGCGAACAAAAGAAGGAATTCTGGCTGCAAGAAAACGAGGGAAAGTACCAGGGAGGCCGCCTATTGATAATGAAAAAATAAATTTTGCTTTTTATTTAATGGAGCAAGGTATAACACTTTCTGAGGCAGCAGATAAAGCTGGAGTATCCAGAATGACTCTTTACCGCAAAATGAATAAAACCAATAATGATTAAAAATAGGAATAGATCAACTAGTAATTAGTTGCTTCCATTTCTGAAGGAGTTGTTTATATGAGTGAACTTCCCCCACTAACATCATTTTCAGAAGAACAAAGACAAAAGGCTATGGATAAATATTGGTTGATTGCTCCTTATCTTAATCAAGAAAAACCACTGAAAGCTATTGCTGAAGAAACTGGCATTACCAAACGAACACTTCATAATTGGATTAACAAGTATAACCATTTTGGACTAAGGGGTCTGATTCGTAAAGGTCGTACTGATTCAGGAGATTTTAAAGTTGAGAATAATGTATTGGAAGAGATAAAGAACCTTATATTCAATCATAGAAGGAATTCGGTCTCTTCTATCCATAGAAAAATATGTGAAGTATGTAAAAAGAAAAATTGGAAACAACCTAGTTATTATCAAGTCTATTCCATTTCGAAATCTCTTTCACCCAGTCTTAAGAAGTTATCATATGAAGT
>NZ_JBEYCQ010000125.1:0-1196 GCF_040632905.1 Streptomyces sp. NPDC016469 | reverse complement strand
GCCATTGCTGTTGTCGGTATGTCGTGTCGTTTTCCGGGTGCTGAGGGTGGGCCGGGGGAGTTTTGGGAGGGGTTGGTCGGTGGGTTCGATGCGGTGGGTGGGGTGCCGTCGGATCGTTGGGACGGGGAGGGTTTTTATGATCCGGATCCGTCGGTGGCGGGGAAGTCGGTGGCGCGGCGTGCGGGTTTTCTGAGTCGGGTTGATGGTTTCGACGCGCGGTTTTTCGGTATTTCGCCGCGTGAGGCTGTGGCGATGGATCCGCAGCAGCGGCTGGTGTTGGAGTTGGCGTGGGAGGCGTTCGAGGACGCCGGTGTGGTGGCGGGTTCGGTGCGGGGGTCGGCTGCGGGTGTGTTCGTGGGGGCGATGGCCGATGATTACGCGGTTCTGGCCCGGCGTGGTGGTGTGGAGGGGATTGGTGCGTTCACGTCGACGGGTCTTGCGCGGAGTGTGATCGCGAACCGGGTGTCGTTCCTGCTGGGTTTGACGGGTCCGTCGTTGGTGGTGGATTCGGGTCAGTCGTCGGCGTTGGTGGCGGTTCATCAGGCGTGTGAGGCGTTGCGTCGTGGTGAGGTGGCGTTGGCGTTGGCGGGTGGGGTGAATTTGATGCTGGCGCCGGAGTCCTCGGTGGTGGTGTCGAAGTTCGGTGGGCTGTCGCCGGATGGGCGTGCGTTTGTTTTCGATGGGCGGGCCAATGGTTATGTGCGGGGTGAGGGTGGGGGGCTTGTTGTTCTGAAGCGGCTGGAGGACGCGGTCGCTGATGGGGATGATGTGGTGTGTGTGATCGCGGGTGGTGCGGTCAACAATGACGGCGGTGGGGATGGTCTGACGGCTCCGCGTGTGGAGGGCCAGGCCGGGGTGTTGCGGCTTGCCTGTGAGCGGGCGGGTGTGGCGCCGGGCGAGGTCGGTTATGTGGAATTGCACGGGACCGGGACGGCGTTGGGTGATCCGGTCGAGGCCGCGGCTCTGGGGATGGTGCTGGGCAATGCGCCGGGGCGTTCCGAGCCGCTGGTGGTGGGGTCGGCGAAGACGAACGTCGGGCATCTGGAGGGTGCGGCGGGGATCGTCGGTCTGATCAAGGCCGCGATGTCGGTGCGGTATGGGGTGGTGCCGGCAAGCCTGAACTTCGAGTCGGCGAATCCGGCGATCGATCTCGATGCGCTGAACCTGCGAGTCCAGACGAAGACGGGTGTGTGGGA
>NZ_JBEYCQ010000124.1:0-1204 GCF_040632905.1 Streptomyces sp. NPDC016469 | reverse complement strand
GCTGCTGCGCGATCGGACTTGTGTCCGCCCCGTGGCCGTCGATGGCCAGGGAGGAGTGTTGGCCTCAAGAATTGCTCCATCCGTTTTTAAAGGAATTTCATCTGCTTTTTTATAAGCTATTTGCTTCTCTATATTATCCCAATTTGTATAATACCTTGAAGATAAGGTTTTTCCGACACCTGGAACCCCATAACAAATACCTATATATTTATATTTGATACAAGCATCGCAAAATTCTGTAAAACGTTTATATTCTTTTGTTTCAATAAATTTTTGCTCCTTATTCATTTAGATACCTCTTTAGTTTTGACTTCTTTTTATCAGGTCTATCTGGACGAATTGTATATTCTTCTTGTTTGGAATCTCTAACTTCTTCTATAACAGATTTTCTAGGTTCTAGTTGTTTCTTTAAAGTTTTTCTTACTTTATTTCGGGCAGAAACAATTTCTTTAAGATCTACGGTATAATCAGAGATTTCAGGAGAAATGGCAGTACATATGTATTTATCCTGATAAAATACTCTAATTTCTGCAATATCTCTTGGATTGTAACGAATAATCACAGTTTCACCAACGTACGCAGCTAAATTAGTATCTATATATCTCATGCCTTGAAAATGGATACCATCAGAATGCACTTTTCTTGGTTTTGCTACGTTTAATAATAATAAATCCAAAGTTTCTAAGCTTTCTGGCATATTAGGTAGAAATCCTGAACTATTCCAAGAATGTATTGGTTCCTTTTTTGTTGTGCCATGAATCCTATGGTGATACTTATATATAAGGAATGTTGAAAATTTTTCATCAAGTTCTTTAATTGTGAGAAGGGACTGGGTGGTTTGATTACCTAAATAACCAGGTAAATCTTGCAAAAACAATTGATTTACCGTTAGAAAAAACCTTTCAATTTTCCCTCGTCCTCTAGGAACACCTACAGTCGAAAAGACTAAGTTAATTTTCAAATCAATTGCTACCTGTTCTAAATGTTTAGAGGTAAAATCACTTCCGTGATCTGTGTAGAATTTTTCTGGGATGCCACATATTGGCCAATCACGATTTCCTTTCTTCCATATTGCTTGGTGTAAAACTAATGATGTGTTTATTGCAGTGGGGGATTCAAAGGATAAATAGTACCCAGCAATTGCTCGACTGAAGTACCGGTACTCCAGCGAGACCTGGTTGCCGTCGATGATCCGGGTGGGCTC
>NZ_JBEYCQ010000123.1:0-1211 GCF_040632905.1 Streptomyces sp. NPDC016469 | reverse complement strand
AGGGCGGGTTCGGGCTTCTGGCCCGGTTGCAGGACGGTGGTGCCGCCGTGGAGGAGTGCGCCCCAGAATTCGAGGCTGAAGGCGTCCCAGGAGACGGGTGAGCACTGGAGGAACACCTCAGCCGGCCCGAAGTTCCCGTACGTCTGCGCGGTGACCGTGGAGACGAGGTTGCGGTGCGAGGACAGGATGCCCTTGGGCCGCCCGGTGGACCCCGACGTGAACATCACGCACGCCACGTCGGCCCCCGTGACCGGCACACCCAGGTTGCCGTCCTTCCCACCGGCCGGCGCCCCACCGGAGCACGAGACCACACCCCAGGGACCTTCCACGTGCTGCCGGAGGACGTCGTCCGTGACGAGCAGGGCGATGCCCGCATCGTGCGCGGCGGAGCGAAGGCGCTCGTCCGGGAAATCGGGGTCGAGCAGGGTGTAACCGGCGCCGGTCTTGAGTACGGCGATGAGGGCGGTGGCGAAGGCGGCGTCGCGTTCCAGGAGGATGCCGGCGAGGTCGCCCCGGCCGAGGCCGCGCTCGCGCAGCTCACGTGCCCAGCGGTTGGCGGTCGCGTTCAGCTCCGCGTACGTGATCCGCTCGTCGCCGTCGATGAGCGCCACGGCCTCGGGAGTGCGGGAAACCTGGTCCTCGAAGCGCGCGACCAGCGAGGTGTCGCCGATGTCTGCGGTGGTCCCGGCCCACGGCCCGAGGATCAGCCCCCGCTCACCGGCCGACAGCACCTCCACGTCCCCGAGGCGCGCTTCCGGGTCGTCCAGGACCTTGCGCAGCACCGCTCCGAGTACGGTCACCATGCGCTCGACGGTGGACCGGTCGAACACGTCCTCCGCGAAGACCACCGCCCCGTGCAGGCTCCGGCTGTCGTCCGACCGGAGCAAGAATTCCAGGTCGAACTTGGCCGAGCCGTTGGTCAGCCCCCGCACCTCGGCCGTGTGGCCGCTCAGCCCCAGCGCCGGAGCCTCCCCGGCCTCCAGGGTGAGGCAGATTTGGAAGAGGGGGTGGCGGGCGAGTGTGCGGGTGGGGTTGAGGGTGTCGAGGACGAGGTCGAAGGGCGCGTCCTGGTGCGCGAAAGCGTCGAGATCGGTGGCGCGGACGCGTTCAAGCAACTCGCGGAAGGTGGGGTTGCCGGTCGTATCGGTGCGCAGGACGAGGGTGTTGACGAAGAACCCGACGAGGTCGCGGAGGGCCTCGTCGGTGCGGCC
>NZ_JBEYCQ010000122.1:0-1229 GCF_040632905.1 Streptomyces sp. NPDC016469 | reverse complement strand
ATCCCCAACCCCTACGGCGAACCCGGCACCCGCCTCTACCGCACCGGCGACCTCGCCCACTTCGACCACGACGGACGCCTGCACTACCACGGCCGGGCCGACAGCCAGGTGAAGGTGCGCGGCTTCCGCGTCGAACCCGCCGAGATCGAGGCCGCGCTGCTCAGCCACCCCCGCATCACCCAGGCCACCGTCACCACCCACCGCGACCAGCTCGCCGCCTACGTCGTCACCGACACCGAGGCGACCACGGAAGACATCCGCCGACACCTCACCGACCGGCTGCCCGAGCACATGGTGCCCACCTACTTCACCGTCCTCGACCGGCTCCCCCTCACCCCCAACGGCAAGATCGACCGGCGCGCCCTCCCCGAACCGGCCCCCGTCGTCTCGCAGGGCCGCGCCCCGGGGAGCCAGCTCGAAGAGGTCACGGTCGCGCTGTTCAGCAAGGTGCTGGGCACACCGGGGCCCGTGGGTGTCGGGGACAGCTTCTTCGCCCATGGCGGGCACTCGCTGCTGGCGGCCCGTCTCACCAACCACCTCGCCGATGTGCTGGGCGTCCGGCTGACCATCCGGGACGTGTTCCAGCACCCGACGCCTGCACGACTCGCCCAGCACATCGCCACCCTCGGCGGCCGGCCCGCGCTCCCGCCGCTCACCGCCGGGGCCTGGTCCGGTGACGGAGACGCGCCCGTGTCCTTCGCCCAGCGTCGGCTGTGGCTGATGGCAGAGCTGGACGGCGGCAGCGCCGCGTACAACGTGCCGATGGCGGTCCGGCTGACCGGCCCGCTGGACGCCGGGGTGCTCGACGCGGCGCTGCACGACGTGGTCGTACGCCACACCCCGCTGCGGACCGTGTTCGCGACGGTGGACGGCGAACCGCGTCAGCATGTCGTGCCGGCCGCACACGCCCAGGTGCCCGTCGAACGCCGCGAGGTGAGCTCCGGCGAGCTGGACTGCGTCATGGGCGAGGCGGCGCGCCATGTCTTCGATCTCCGAACCGAACTCCCCGTTCGGGTCACCCTGTTCGAGGTCGACGGCGATTCCTGGGTGTTCCTGCTCCTGGTCCACCACATCGCGACGGACGGCCGGTCCACCGGTGTGCTGTTCGATGACCTGTCCCGGGCCTACGAGGCACGGAGCGCGGGTGCGACCGCGAGTGTGCTGGAACCGCTGCCGGTGGACTACGCGGACTACGCGGTGTGGCAGCAGCGGGTGCTGGGCGCGGCCGA
>NZ_JBEYCQ010000121.1:0-1247 GCF_040632905.1 Streptomyces sp. NPDC016469 | reverse complement strand
GAGGAAGAACACGGATATAAAGTTGGTTCTTTAGGTCGTAAAACTGCAATCAATGGTATCAGTGACATGGATATGTTGTTTGTGCTTCCTAAAACAAAATTTAAACAATATGATGAGTACAAAGGTAACGGGCAATCAGCTTTATTACAGGATGTTAAGGCAGAAATTAGAAAAAGATATCCAAATGAAAGTATTATAGTACGTGGTGATGGACAAGTAGTAGTCGTAACTTTCTCAAATTATGAAGTAGAAGTTTGTCCCGCATTTGAAAATAGTGACGGGAGTTACAAATTTCCTGATTCAAAATACGGAGGAACTTGGAAGCGAACAGATCCAATGGTTGAGATTGGGGAAAGTGAATATACGATAGACCAAACTAATGGTCACTTTAAAAATATTTGTCAAATGGTTCGTGCTTGGAAAAATAATATTGGATTTAAAATGGGTGGGTTATTAGTAGATACATTGGTTCATAAATTTTTAAAAAAGTATCCTAAGTATGTTACAGTAACATATGAGGATTATTTAAACTTATTTAAAGATTTATTTTTGTATCTGAAAGGTCAAAATAAAGAACAAATTTATTGGCAATCTTTAGGAAGTAAACAACCTGTTTATGATAAAGGAAAAGCATTTATAGGGAAAGCAGAGAAGGCTTATAATAAAATCAAGGATTTAACCGAAGAAAGTGAAAACCTTTATGAGAAATTACAGGAAATATTCGGCATTAAGTTTCCAATTCCTGAAGTTGTTCAAAAATCTGAATTTAGCTCCTATGATTTGCGCAGTGATAACGAGCAATTTATCGATGATATGTTTAAAATTGATATCAAGTATACACTGAATATTGAATGTGATGTAAAGGTAGATGGTTTTCGTGAAGGATCATTGCGAAAGTTTATACAAAATAAGACTCCATTGCTACATAAAAGGGAACTCAAATTTTATATAGATGTTAATGAAGCAGAAGATAAAGGAATAAGTTATTCAATTTATTGGAAGACTCGAAATCGTGGGACCGAAGCTGTTGCAAGGAAAAAACAAAGAGGAGAAATTGTTAAAGGGACTTCTCAAAAAGTAGAGCCTACTTCCTTTAATGGCCCTCATTATGTGGAATGTTACATCGTTAGTAACGGAGTTTGTGTAGCAAAAGATCGTATAAGCACCACCGCGATCCCGTCGTCCTCGTTCGACGCGGTCGTCTCCTGAGCGACGGCCT
The DNA here is from genome assembly GCF_040632905.1 of Streptomyces sp. NPDC016469. Taxonomy (NCBI): domain Bacteria; kingdom Bacillati; phylum Actinomycetota; class Actinomycetes; order Kitasatosporales; family Streptomycetaceae; genus Streptomyces; species Streptomyces sp. NPDC016469. The sequence goes on along the minus strand of NZ_JBEYCQ010000121.1, from coordinate 28 downwards.
TCAGATCGGCGTGGGCGTTGGCCATGTC
>NZ_JBEYCQ010000120.1:0-1254 GCF_040632905.1 Streptomyces sp. NPDC016469 | reverse complement strand
TTACTAAACGCGGTTCAAGTAGGCTGCGTCATGCTTTATATATGGCAGTCGGAGCAGCCATAAGAGACAAGCGTAAAGCACGGACAGATGAACAACTCCTTCCTCGAAACAAGAGATTAAGAGAATATTACGATAAAAAACGGGAGGAAGGTAAACCCTATAAAGTCACTATAATTGCTTGTGCAAATAAACTTTTACACTGGATATATGCACTGTTGAAAAACAAATCTACTTTCCAAGATATAGCGTAATTAAAAAGTAAAACCAATGTGACCAAAACTTTCCAAATAGTGAAATTGGAAGGTTATTTGGTATGCATAAATTTAGTATAACATGAAAGATTTAAAGATTTTATTGAAAGATATTGACAAACTATTAGCTGGTTTAGTTTAAGTGCATTTACTCACAATCTTATATATAAATAAGAAGTTCCTCAATTAGGAACTTCCACCCTTAATTTCTTTATAACGTTCTTCTGACCATTCAAAATTACTTATCGAAAAAGTGTTATAATTATATTCCTTTAATAATTGTTGTGCTTCAATCGTAAAGCTATAACCAACAGCTACCCTTTTCATTTCACTGTCCTGATTTATTCTTTTCAACGCTTTTCTAACATCACTCAATAGAATTGTTTCTTCTGGAAAAATTAATCCTGTAACAATTTCATTAGAGTTAGGAATTATCCCCTTATATATTGGTGAAACCATTTTTTTTATTTGATTGTATGTCTTGCTTTTTATAATTAAAGGCTTTGTAATATCACTTCCCCCCCTTATTAACAATTCTTTTTATTCGCTGTTTTACTTCGTAATTCCTTCTCTCACTCTCCTGCCAAGTTTGTGACATTAAAAAGTTCTCTCCATCTACTTCAGGATTACACCCCGTTAGCCTTTATAAGAAACATTGATATTACTCAATTGTTTGTTCAGATCCCAATTTGTTGGCTTTTCTTCCTCCCTCAACCATTCCATGCCATTCTGTATCCACTTATTACGATAAGTCTCAAAGGAATATCCTAATTCATCATCATCATAACCTGGGTGAAACCCACAACAGCCACAAATTAGGCTTATATCAGGTAACCCATCTTTGTTATACAAAGGACCTCGTAACCTGTCAAACCCACAAACAGAACAAACATAAAATTTTTTCTTTTTAAAAAACATGATCAATCCACCTCCACCTCGGTCGGCGCCACCGCCATCGAACGCTGGCTGCGCCCGGTCAGCTACCAGACCACCCCGGACGCGC
>NZ_JBEYCQ010000119.1:0-1265 GCF_040632905.1 Streptomyces sp. NPDC016469 | reverse complement strand
GGCACTGACGGCCGCGACGAACAGGAACGCCGCGATCAGCCGGGTGCGGAGGCCGAGGCGGGCGGCGAAGAGTTTCACGTGATTTGTAGAGCAAACAAAAAAGAAAGAAGAGAAGGTTAAAGAAAAACCGACTTCCATTAGATTAAGTAAAAATAGTCAACAAAGACTTAACACACTAGTAAAAATATTAGATAAAGAAAACGTTGATCAAGTTCTGGATTTATTGCTCACAAACTATGAATCAACTCTATCAAAAGAGAAAAAGAAAAATTATGAAACTCTATTGAAATTGTTGTCGAAAAAAAATTAATAAAAAAATTAATAAAAAAATAACACATACACGCATGCATGCATACACACATACATGCATGCGTGTATGTTGAACTGACTTTGGAAACCCTTGCTACACCTGAATTCTTAGCTTTCGCATGCATGCATACGCGAATGCATACATGCATGCATGCAAAGAAAAATAGATTTTAACCATGGTAAACAACACTTTCTGCCCTATTCTACGTATTGCATCAAATGGTTATTATTGCTATACTAATCTCAATTAAATCGAACGGCAATAAAAAAGACTCCAGCCATCTAAGTAGTGTCCCCACACTCTTAGACGGTTCCCCCTAGTAACGTAGGGAAAACACTGACAGGAAGTCTGTTTTTTATAGTTTTGTTTGGTGTTGCATTTATGTATACATTTTACATTATTATAAGAAGAAAGTCAAAACAATTTCCTGTTAAAATGTCCATTTCAAGCTGCCTTTTTTTGACACTGAAAAGACGATGTTTTCCTTAATATATAAGGGTTCATCGTCTTTTTCGTTGTCGAAAAAAGGAGAAAAGATAATGTCTGTTTTAACAATGGAAAAAACACCCCAAAAATTCACCATCGAAGGTCCTAAATTCTTCAAGAAACACTTAGATAAAATGGTTAAATATGACTTAGAAGTAACTGATAACCCCATTACTACTTCAGAAATCTCTTTATTTATGATTCTTCACTTATACACGGATGAAATGGGACAAATTCGTTCGCTTACAAAAGATCCTGCTGTAAGTGAACGCAGACAACTATGTATCTCTAATATTTCATCTGAGCATGCTCTTACATATGAAACAGTAAAAAAAGCATTTGATAAATTACTAGATAGAAACTACATAACTGAAGTATATACAGAGAAGGGCATGCACTATGAAATTGTTGATTACGGTAAATATACTCAGTTGATTGATAGTAACAGTGAAGAGAAATCATCCTATTT
>NZ_JBEYCQ010000118.1:0-1274 GCF_040632905.1 Streptomyces sp. NPDC016469 | reverse complement strand
CGTGCCGAACACCTCTGCGCCCAGATGCCGGGCGATCTGGGTGGCGGCCATCCCGACCCCGCCCGCCGCGGAATGGATGAGCAACCGCTCGCCCGGCCGCAGCCCCGCCAGATCCGTCAGACCGTAATACGCCGTCAGGAAGACGATCGGCGTCGCCGCCGCCTCGGTGAACGTCCAGCCGGCCGGAATGTGGCCGAGCGTCCGGTGGTCGGTGACGGCGACGGGCCCGGCACCCTCGGAGAACAGGCCCATCACCCGGTCGCCCACGGCGAGGGAGGTGACTCCGGGGCCTGTCTCCAGGACGACGCCCGCGCCCTCGCTGCCCATCGGCGCCTCGCCGGGGTAGCTGCCGAGGGCGATGAGGACGTCGCGGAAGTTGGCGCCCACGGCCCGTACGGCGACCCGGACCTGGCCTGAGGCGAGCGGCCCGGCGGCGTCCTGTGACGGGACCAGGGCGATGTTCTCCAGGGTGCCCTTGCCGGTGCTGCCCAGGCGCCATGCCCCGGTGTCGACGGGCGGGGTCAGTACGTCGGCGGCAGCGGCCCCGGCGCGGGTGAGCCGGTTGGCGTACACCGTGCCCTGGCGGAGGGTGAGTTGGGGCTCGTCGTCGGTGGCGGACACGGCGGCGGCCAGTGCGGCGACGTCGGCCGGCTCGGCCGGAGCGAGGTCCAGCAGGACGAACGCGTCCGGGTTCTCCGTCTGCGTGGCACGCACCAGACCCCACACCGCGGCACCGGCCAGGTCGTCCAGCAGGTCGCCGCGGTGGGTGGCGACGGCGCCGGTGGTGACGACGACGAGCCGCGAACCCGCGGACCGGCCCTCGGCCAGCCACTGCTGCGCGGCCTCCAGGACGTACGCGAGAGCGCCGCGGGTCTCCTGGCCGGCCGGGACCGGCAGGAACACCGTCTCCGGCACCGGGCCCTCGGCGGCGAACAAGGCCGTCAGGTCCGGGTGGCGCACGGTCTCCTCGCCGAGTCCGGCGGCGAGCTCCGGGCCGGGCGTGCCGATCACGGCGACCGGGGCGTCCGAGGTCCCGGTCTCGTCAGCCCGTACCGGGGTCCAGTCGACACCCAGCAGGATTCCTCCGTCGGTGGCCGGCGGCTCGGCGCTGATCGGCCGGAGCACCAGCTCACCGATGGTTACCACCGGCTGCCCGGTCTCATCGGTCGCGCTGATCCGGACTGTGTCGGGGGTGGTGGGGGTGAGGTGGGCGTGGAGGGTGGTGGGGTGGGTGGCGTGGAGGGTGATGTTGTTCCAGGCGAAGGGGATGCGTT
>NZ_JBEYCQ010000117.1:0-1276 GCF_040632905.1 Streptomyces sp. NPDC016469 | reverse complement strand
ACAAATGGATATCTACTTTCAATAACATCCCTATCTATCAAACCGCTAATCTGATTTTCTTCTTTTACCTTCGGCTCATCTTTTTGTTTTGTTCCAAATATTGATGATAATAAACCCACTGTTTGCACCTTCTTTTAATGTTGATTGTAGATAGACGTTTTATAATCTAGAAATTGATGTAGTACGGATAATGCTTCCTTAGCACTTAATACTTCTTGTTGGCTGTCATAAGCATTTAATACCTGATGGATCGCCCTTATTATTTCTTCTCTTTTTTCTGTTAATCTTCTTTCCGCTTCTTGTAAATATTCAAGTGTTGGCTTCTTTAACTTTTCTTTAAGTACAATAAAGTGAGCTTTAACAGCCATACTTAAATCAGTTTCTTTTTGCTGATACTCATATAAGTAACTGGCCCTTAGCTGTCGTAGATTTTCGTTCACTTCATTATCTTGCGAAGATTTCACATGTTGAAGTTTCCACTTATGTAGATATGGTCCCATTTTTATTGGAACTGTCATAGAAACTGTTTGAGGACGGTAATGAATATTTTGAGCCAAAAATGCTCCATATTCATCAAAGATGGAATTCTGCTCATAAAGAGATAATAAATCAAAATTCACACCTTTTACTTTTATAATGGTGACCAGAGCATGTTCCTTTAAATAAATAAAATCGGAATATACTCCCTCAATTGGACTAATATCATTGAAGGAAATTTCTTTCTCGCTCAAACTATTCACTCCTATATTTCATTTTGCTGGTTATAAATTAATTTAAAAATTTATCTTTGGGTTTGACGAAATACATCTTCTTTTTCTTTTGATAATCAAGATATTCTTTAATGAAGTCTTTCGCTCGTATGTTATCCCTAAATTTCACAGGACGATAATTCACATAAATTACTGGAAGAATAATAATTAATACAATAAAAACAGCTTTAATAAGCCAAAAGACAATAGAATTGTAGGGTGGAATAGCTCCAATTCCTACTGAAATCAATAATGCTGGAAGGATATAAAAAAGTAACTCTTTTATTGTCATATTTGCTAATACTTTGTATTGGTTGTCTACATTCTTGGGAAAAAACCACTTACGTCCCCTTTTCTCATTGCCATCTATCAATTCTAATAAGACTTGTTTCACTTGATCTTGATCCATGCATATCACTCCTTAAAGAATAAGAGAAAGCTTTTAATAAGCTTTCTCTTGTTGTTATTATTTGAATAAAGAATATACCCAAGGAGCAAGCCAAATGATTGCTGCAGATGCAGCAACA
>NZ_JBEYCQ010000116.1:0-1306 GCF_040632905.1 Streptomyces sp. NPDC016469 | reverse complement strand
TGGGCCAGCATCTGGAGACCCTGCTCGACCAGGCGGCGGCCGTCGCGTCCCCCGGGCTCGACCCGGCCGCGATCTGAAGCCAGATGGTGTTAAAACAAATTTAGCCCGTGCAAGAGCGAAATTTAAAGAGCTTTATAGGAGGAAAGAGAATGAAAAAACCAAATGACGAAGAATTGAATAATATATTTGATGATATATCACTTGATAGAACTATAAAGAAAGCGAAACGGAATACTCTTCTCAGGTCAATTATTGTATCAGCTATCATGTTTATTTTAATTTCAGTTTGTGTTGTTAAAGCTAATTCGTTTTGGATAAACAAAATTGGGGATGAAACAGCAGCTCAATTAATTAAGGAAGATGCAATTATGAAAGCGCCTAATACCATTGTGAGAACAGAAACGGTTGAAACTGGATTTATGAAGGGAACTGTTAAGCGAGAAGTTTTTAAAGTTGTAGAAGATAAAATAATCCCATGGGAGACACAAGAAGCACATTTTGGGTTAAAGGGTTTTGAAACAATGACATCTTCATCCTACAGCACAATTATTAATGATACTACTAAAATTAATATACCTAGTGGAGAAAAGTCCATGGGGTTCTACGTACCTCAGTTTACTTATAAGTCTTATTCAGATGACTTGTCAAAACTTAAGGAATATCCTAATGATAAATATATTGAATTAGGGATTTCATTTGATAAAAGCTATACGATGAATGAAGTTAAAAATATGTTACCTGATGAGATTAACCCTACATGGTATTGGGTTAATGATTATTCAAATGAAGCTGACGAACGAGATTATCCAGAGGGCGATAAATTTATGTATGGAATTTATGAACCATCTTCAGAGGTAGGTAAATCAATGAGTTCATCAAAAATAAATAGCGAGGCAGATTTCCTAAACCGTTTAAAGAAGATTAATAAAGCCGATTATGATCTATTAAAATTACAACAAAAAGATGGATTGATTATTGGAGTTGTTGTAACTGGAACAAAGGAAGCTTTACTTAAATTAGAGAATCAATCTTATGTGAAGGCAACTAGCATTGGGGCAGTTGTTGATAAATACTAATTAATGTGTTTAATCCAATAATAGTTGTGGGAGTAATGTAATTATGAAAATAATGACATGTAATGAAAGAGCAATTGATTTCGAAGATGTTATTAAACTATATAAGAATTCGGGTTTGTTGGAAGAGAACGTGTTTCAAGATAAAGATCGCCTCGACCAGTCCGTCCGCGCCCCGCGAGGGCCCGTAGCGGGTACTGGCTCCGGCGAAGTCCTCCGCCATCGCCTCCTCC
>NZ_JBEYCQ010000115.1:0-1310 GCF_040632905.1 Streptomyces sp. NPDC016469 | reverse complement strand
GGCTCGCCGCCGCCCTGCTGCACAACCCCGAAGCGCTCTAACCAGCTGAGCTATAGGCCCATATTATTTTGGAGCGGGTGATGAGAATCGAACTCACGACATCAGCTTGGAAGGCTGAGGTTTTACCATTAAACTACACCCGCAATATTTTTTATTATTATTTGGCTTTCATCCAACTTGATAATGGTCGGGAAGACAGGATTCGAACCTGCGACCCCTTGGTCCCAAACCAAGTGCTCTACCAAGCTGAGCTACTTCCCGTTTATATATGGCGCGCCCGAAAGGAGTCGAACCCATAACCTTCTGATCCGTAGTCAGACGCTCTATCCAATTGAGCTACGGGCGCTAAATATTCTTGAAAAAACAATGGTGCCGAGGACCGGAATCGAACCGGTACGGTAGTCACCTACCGCAGGATTTTAAGTCCTGTGCGTCTGCCAGTTCCGCCACCCCGGCATTGTTTTCATATTTGGAGCGGAAGACGGGGTTCGAACCCGCGACCCCCACCTTGGCAAGGTGATGTTCTACCACTGAACTACTTCCGCTCGATATCAAATTAAATGGTGCGGGTGAAGGGAGTCGAACCCCCACGCCTTGCGGCGCTAGATCCTAAGTCTAGTGCGTCTGCCAATTCCGCCACACCCGCATTATGGTGAGTCATGCAGGATTCGAACCTGCGACCCTCTGATTAAAAGTCAGATGCTCTACCAACTGAGCTAATGACTCATTTCTTTTTCAAGAAAGATGGTGCCGACGAGAGGACTTGAACCCCCAACCTACTGATTACAAGTCAGTTGCTCTACCAATTGAGCTACATCGGCGTATATATGGTGGAGGATGACGGGATCGAACCGCCGACCCTCTGCTTGTAAGGCAGATGCTCTCCCAGCTGAGCTAATCCTCCATATTTGGTATGTAATAATTGGTGACCCATACGGGATTCGAACCCGTGTTACCGCCGTGAAAGGGCGGTGTCTTAACCGCTTGACCAATGGGCCAAATGGCGGAGAAGGAGGGATTTGAACCCTCGCGCCGCTTACGCGACCTACACCCTTAGCAGGGGCGCCTCTTCAGCCTCTTGAGTACTTCCCCGAAACAATGGCTCCGCAGGTAGGATTCGAACCTACGACCGCTCGGTTAACAGCCGAGTGCTCTACCACTGAGCTACTGCGGAACAAAAAAGTATGTATTATAAAGGATGGGCCTAAATGGACTCGAACCATCGACCTCACGCTTATCAGGCGTGCGCTCTAACCAGCTGAGCTATAGGCCCATATTATTTTGGAGCGGGTGATGAGAATCGAACTCAC
>NZ_JBEYCQ010000114.1:0-1355 GCF_040632905.1 Streptomyces sp. NPDC016469 | reverse complement strand
GCCGTCACGGCGGCCCGGCGCATTGAGCGGCCGTGCGGGGCGGTCAGTCACGCGTGGGGTGGCATACCGCATGCCGACCTTATGATTTTGGTTATGATTTATGTGAAATTCTGAGTAAAATTTTTTGTCCCTTTTAGCTTGCCGGCTCAAGACACAATTATCTTAAAAAGAGGACTTGTTTTAAGATAATTTTTAACCAGGGATTATCCCTTTTAGAAATACCGCTTGAAGGTCATTTACGCTTCCTTCAGCATCATCGTTCTTTTTTATATTCATATCATTATCTTGTCTGGAAGTATTTTTACTTTAAATAATGTGTTTTAAAATTACTCTTTAGTATGACAAAACGTTCTAAATTGCTGTAGCTACTTAAATAAGAGACAGATTCTTGATAAAAGTAGATAAAAGCATAACTATAATCTCCTCTCACTGAAAGAAAGGCTCTTAATCATTCACTACTATCCTATGAAGAAAATTACGAAATGCGCTCGTCCTTGTTAAATACAGTAAGTGATACAAGATTACCTGCCAAAGGGTTTTTCTTTCTCGTTATAATTTCAAACTTAACAGTATTTAATGATTACACAGTTAGGATTCCTCTCTTTAAGGAAAACTTCAAAATAGAATAACCAAAATATAAATCAGAAAAGAAACTGAATTTTTTTCCGATCTTTATTTTGGCTTTTTTAAAGGGCAAAGGTCCTTCCCTACAACTACTTATTGATTTTTCCATTCCAGTTCAATTGTTGAATGGGTAATGTTCAGGTCAGAAGTGACGTCCCGTACAGACTTCTTAATTACCTCACAATCACTCAGGCGGTTTCCTGTGACACAAAGGTGTGCATTTAAGGCAGTTTCTTCTCCATCGATGGACCAGATATGCAATGAAGAAACCGAAACAACCCCCTGTATCCTTTCAATTTTCGATTGAATTTCTTTTATATTAACGCCATTTGGTACACCTTCTAAGAGTATCTTCATGGTTTTAATCAAATTTCGTACAACATTAATTAAAATAAACAAGGCTATCGCAAGAGACAAAATCGGATCAAGAATATGAATATCCTTAAACAACAAAACAATACTGACCATTAAAACAGCTGCCCAACCTAAAACGTCTTCTATCATATGCCAGGAAATAACACCTTCGTTGATGGAGTTCCCCTTGTGCAGCCGAAAAGCGGCAAATCCATTTAAGAGTACTCCTACAATGGCAAACCAAAACATTCCCTGCGCATTGGAATGTACCGGATTAAACAACAGAGGAACGGCTTTAGAAATAATAAAGACGGATCCCCCAATTAAAACCAAAGAATTAATTAATGCACCAAGGAGAGAGAATCGCTTATAGCCAA
>NZ_JBEYCQ010000113.1:0-1408 GCF_040632905.1 Streptomyces sp. NPDC016469 | reverse complement strand
CATGACAATGCCGTTGCTTTTGGGGCTACTGCCATCTGTGGTTCAGGGCGATGGTGACGGCTGGGCGGTGCTGGCTGGCGGGTTCGTCGGATGCCTTGCTGCCGAAGGGGGTGATGCACGATTTCAGCTTCCGTGGGCAGTCACGTGACCGCCGTCGGGCCAGCAGGCCTCTGGTGATCTCGACCAGGCCGAGGCGACGGTCACGTCTGCGTGCTGAGGGGGGAAAAGCCGCCCGGTGCGATCACCGAGCGGCGGACAACGTGCAGGGCCCGGGTGAATGAGGTCCGCTCCGGCGGGCACTGCGCGATGCGGGAGGCTTCGACGAGCAGGTCCCGGGTGGCGTGGTGGACGATCAGGTGGGCGAAGATCTCTTGGCGGACGCCGTCGGGTGTCTGTGAGCGGAGGACGGGTCTGTCGCGCTGATGGGTCTTGATCTCGTCGAAGACGAGCTCGATCTCCCAGCGTCGCGCGTACAGTTCTGCGAGTTCGGCAGCCGGGTACCTCTCGTGGTCCATCAGACTGGTGATCAGCCGGATCACCTCGGCCTGGCCATCGATCCGGTACTCGACCACCCTCACCAGAGCCGGCGGGGCCTTGACTGTCCCGGCCGCTTTGCTGTGCTTGTTTGCCTGGATGCGAGCCAGGTAGCTTCCGTCCGCGAGGACGTCTTCGACCCTCCGAGCCATCCGCCGTTCCGTCCGCCACAGCAGATGGGCGCCCCGCTCACGCAGGCGGTGCCAGCGTGCCAGGCCCCAGAATCCGCGATCAGCCAGCAGCAACGTGCCGGTGCCGACATGTCGCTCAAGTTCGTCGGAAACGATCCGCTCCGAGTCCTTCCAGCCACCGATCACCGCGTCCAGCACGGCATGCGAGGAGCATTCCGCCACCGCGACCACACGCGCCATCGGATAGCCCATGGGACTGCGCTGGGAGCCGGACTTGCCGAAGGTTTCCCGGTTGCTGGCCGAGTCGGGCACCGCCAGCAGCATTCCGTCGACGGCCAGGACGCTCAGATCGTGAAAGAGCTCGGGACCGTGTCCCTGCGGCCGGGCTATCGCGCGAAACAGATCGCGCATCACCGTCCACCCCAGTCTCTGCCTGGCCCTGGTCAGGGAAGACTTGTTCACCCCCGACCAAGACCTCAGCCCCGGCTCGCCCGCCTTCAACAGGCGCAGAACCTCCAGGTAATCGACCCGCGGGAACAGGCAGAGGGCGAGAACGAAGTACACCGTGAACCGGGCCGACAGCAGACGGCGGCGCTTCTCCCCGCACCCCGCCTCGGCAACGACACGGTCCACCAGCTCAGGCGGACACGACCGGGTCAAGATCCCCAACCCCAGGCACTCCAAGCGCGACACCAACACGAACGGCCCAACGCGCTGCCCGCCCCAAAAGCAACGGCATTGTT
>NZ_JBEYCQ010000112.1:0-1437 GCF_040632905.1 Streptomyces sp. NPDC016469 | reverse complement strand
ATGCATTAAAAGGACTCGTTACGTTAAAGTTATTTGACCAAACGAACCGTCAAAAGGATGAATTAGAAAAAAGTAGTTTGAGTTTTCGTGACACAACTCTTGATATACTAAAGATTGCTTTTACACAATCCTTTGCACTTGAACTTATCTCCATGTTAAGTATAGGAATTGTTGCACTGGAATTGGCTATACAGATGATTATTTATGAAAACATGTCATTCTTTACGGCCTTTTTAATTCTTATATTAGTTCCTGAGTTTTTTACTTCATTAAAAGAACTAGGAACAACATTCCATAATGGCAGAGCAAGTATGGGAGCGACGAAAAAAGTATTAGAAGAATTTGAGGAACAAGAAAACTTGTTGTTATGGGGAAAAGAAGAGCTGCCAAAGCAGGATGTTCCTCCAACTATATTACTTGATCAAGTAGGATATACCTATCCTGTTGGGGACTTTCAATTAAAGCCGGTCACTGCTACGTTCTTGCCAAAACAAAAGATTGCCATAGTTGGTGCAAGTGGAACAGGGAAATCTACTTTACTTAACATATTGGCAGGAATGATAACTCCAGATCATGGGTCAGTTAAAATTAATAGTAGAGAGCTGACTAGCTATACAGAAGCTTCCTGGTTAAATCAGATCTCTTACATTTCACAGCACCCTTATATTTTTTCTGGTACGATAGCCGAAAATATATCAATGGGGATTACAGATAAGGTAGAAGAAACAGCTATAGAAGAGGCTGCAAGATTGGCTGGGCTTTTACCACTTATAAAATCTTTAGAAAAAGGGTTTCAAACAGAAATAGGGGAAGCAGGCAGGGGATTATCTAGCGGCGAGAAACAAAGGGTATCCATTGCCAGAGCCTTTCTGAAAAAACCGAATATAGTTTTACTTGATGAGCCAACACGAGGACTTGATCTTGCTACGGAAAGTATCTTGCAGCAATCGATTGAAATGCTAAGTGAAAAGGCGACTGTTATAACGGTAGCACATCGATTGCATACCATTAAAAATGCAGATCAGATTCTCTATCTAGAGAATGGGCAGTTACAAGCAACTGGTTCGCATGAATACTTGGTTGAGAATATCCCAGCATATAAAAAAATTGTTACCATTCAAAAAGGGGGGGCTAAACAATGAGCGCTTTGCTAAAAGTAATTAAACTAGTTTTAATAGAGAAAAAAGATATCGTTATTGCGGTTATCTGTGGCTTTATTGCTGGAATTAGTAGTGTAGGTTTATTTGCAGCAAGTGGTTATCTTATTTCTAAATCGGCCTTAACCCCTCCCTTTTATACATTAATTGTATTAACATCAACTGTAAAATTATTAGGTCTAGTTAAAGCAGGGGCAAAATACGGAGAGCGTCTTTATTCCCACAGAGCAACATTTACCATTTTAAGTAATTTGCGAGTGGCTTTTTTTGAAAAATTAAC
>NZ_JBEYCQ010000111.1:0-1478 GCF_040632905.1 Streptomyces sp. NPDC016469 | reverse complement strand
GTCTTTTTTGGCTAAAAGTATCAGCATTCCTGTAATAAATGAACTTAAAAAAGGATAACTTTGTGAAGAAATGCACTTAAGCTATAGGGGGCGTTAGCGAAATAAGGATAGTATATATAATAATTTTACGCATTCATTTTATTAAATAAAAAATAAATAGGCCACTAAGGAATTTCTAACGTTATCAGAAATATCCAAGCACCATTAGTCCAGAGCTTGGATAAAAAATATAACTTATAACAGTTGAAAAGAATCTTTCTCATTCTCAATTTCTTTTTTAATCTTATAAATAGTATTTCTTGATACACCTGTTTTTTTGTGAATATCTTGGACGCTCTCGTTTACTTGCAAGGACCGTACTATTTCATCATAAATAATTTTATTTTTACCTTTGGCATCTTTGTGGTAGATTCTTTCGCCACCTTTGTATTTACCTTTCGTTTTTGCTATGGCGATTCCTTCTCTTTGTGCCACACGAATTCTTTTTCTATCTTCTTCAGCCATCCAGGATAGTAAGGAGAGGACGATATCTGATACAAGCTGCCCTATTCCTTCCAATTCTTTATATTTTCTTGTGTCCAGTATCGGCATGTTTAGAACGACAATATCAATCTCATCATCAATTAACTTTTTCCACTCATCCATAATTTCTTTTTTATTCCTTCCAAACCGAGTTAGATCGTGTACGACTAACACATCACCGAAACGCATTTTGTCACGCATCTCTTGGAATACAGGTCGGGTAAAATCTTTTCCCGATGCTTTCTCTTTATAAATTCTCTCACAACCATATTGTTCTAATTCTTTTATTTGTCGGTCTAAATTTTGGTCGACGGTACTGACCCTTGCATATCCAAAAATCATTTTGCAAATCATTCCTTTGTTATGTATTCTCTCTTGTAAGGTAAAGCGTAAATATATGTAAAATATTAAATTTAAAAAATAAGAATATTTCAAATTAAGTAACATTCGCATTCTATTTCAATAAACTGGTAATTCGATTCCAACACAGTCGAAATTTAAATAACCCATCTGAACAACCCTGTTTGAACAATTACTAGCTTGATTTTATCATAGTTTCATGTAAATTTTGGTTTTATTTTTCACTTATTTTAATAGTTATTTTTCATTAAATACAAAAAGCTATCCATAATAAAGGATAGCTTTTTTACTATTATTTAATTCCAATAACTAAACTATCTCTTGCGGCTTCAACAACATCTGTAGTTATAGTAGTAAGTTTATTAATTTCAAGAATTCTCTCTATCTGTGTAAATAGTCTTTGTATAAGCCTAAAGTTCCCTCCTGTTATCTTTATGATGTTGCTTATGGCTTCATAATCAGAAAAATCTTCAAGTTTTATAGAAAGTCCAAGCTCTTCCCATTTATACTCAAGTATATGATGAGCTTCATCTTTACTTAGTTTGTCAAACTCATGAGCAAAACCAATTCTAGAGTATAGTTGAGGATAACGAGCT
>NZ_JBEYCQ010000110.1:0-1481 GCF_040632905.1 Streptomyces sp. NPDC016469 | reverse complement strand
TCGGCGTGAAGCTCACGACCCTCCGCCCCGAGCAGGCCGCGTACATCGGCGTCGAGGTCGACGGCCCGTACAAGCCCGACCACTACCGCTACTGATCCCCCTACCGGCCCGGAACCGGCCGGACCTCGAACGGTCCGGCCGATCCGGTCCGGTACCGGGCGCTCAGCGCGGCCCGGGCCTATCAGCGGCAGCGACGAACGCAGGCCCCCGCACCCCCGTGTCGGGGGCCTGCGCCGTACCGCACCCGCATGAGCCGAGGACTCGAAGGACCCCATGCCCCGCGGCCGATATTCGCTCCACGATGTCCACGACCACACCCCTCTCGGCGAAGAACACTTCCACTGCGCGCCCGGCCCTTCCGGCTGGCGCTACATCTCCCAAACGACCGCCCCGTCCGGCAGTCACCTGGGATCCGTCGACCTCACCCTCGATGAACTCGGCCGCCCCCTCCGACTCGAACTCCATTCCGCCGACTGGCAGGTCCGCGGTGCCGCCCTGGAGGGCCTCACCTGGGTCCGTACCGACCCGACGGGCACTCATGCCACCGAAGGCAATGTCCGCGCCCACGCCTTCAACGGCACTTCCCCCGCTTTCCTCGTCGCGACCGCTCGTCTGCTGCGCCTCACCCCCACTTCCCCCGAGACCCGCGTCCGGGTCGTCACCTTCACGGACCCGGTCCTCGCCCCCCGTACCCTCGACCAGTCCTGGGCCCTGGTGAAGAGTGAAGCGCACCCCACTGACAACGGCCCCCTGAAGGTGGACGCATACCAGGTCAGCGCCCTGGACACGGGCGAGCGGCACACGATCCACCTTGCGGGCGACGTGGTGCTCTCCGCCCCCGGTATCGAGCTCGAAGACCTGGACTCCCCACCCTCCGACCGCTAGAGCCTCCGTCGCGCGGGCGGCACGGCCCGGTGGCCGCCGGGCCGTGCCGACATCAGGCCGTACGCCGGCCGGAGGCCCCTGCGAGATGCCTGCCCCGGCACCGGCCGACGAGCTGGATGCGGTCGAACGAAGCGCCGAGGTGCCGACCGCTGCCTGATGTGCATCTGGCGCTGCTGACCTGCTAGTCTCCTCTTCGCCCCAAAAAACCGTTGACACGGCGAAGTGGGGGAGGTAGATTTAAACGGTTGCCTCGAACTGGACAGGTTCGGGTTCAGCCAGCTAATATCTATCTCGCTCTCACCGGAAATCGAATTTCCGCAGAGCCATTCGATTCCCACCTTCTGAAGTTGAAGCCGATTAGGTTCGGTCGAAACGCTTCTGATAAAGTCGAATCAGCCGAAAGGCAAGGCCACTTCAACGGCCGCCGGAATCAAATTCGAACCGGAAACGGAACGAAATGAGTCTGGTAAGGTTGAAACCGCCGAAAGGCAAAAAGAAAGCCCCGCTTCGACCGGGAATCGGACACGAAAGAGTCTGATAGAGTCGGAAACGCAAGACCGAAGGGAAGCGCCCGGAGGAAAGCCCGAGAGGGTGAG
>NZ_JBEYCQ010000109.1:0-1491 GCF_040632905.1 Streptomyces sp. NPDC016469 | reverse complement strand
GGCCGCACCGACGAGGCCCTCCGCGACCTCGTCGGGTTCTTCGTCAACACCCTCGTCCTGCGCACCGATACGACCGGCAACCCCACCTTCCGCGAACTCCTGGAACGCGTCCGCGCCACCGATCTCGACGCCTTCGCCCACCAGGACGCCCCCTTCGACCTCGTCCTCGACACCCTCAACCCCACCCGCACACTCGCCCACCACCCCCTCTTCCAGATCTGCCTCACCCTGGAATCCGGAGGCGTTCCGGAGCTCCGGCTCGGGGACACCACGGTCACCGCGATGCCGGACGTGACGAGCGGTGCGGCCAAGTTCGATGTGGAGTTCCTGCTCCGCACGGACGACGGCCAGGGGCTGCGGGGCACGGTGCTCTATGCGGAGGACCTGTTCGACCGGTCCACCGTCGAGCGCATGGTGACCGTGCTCGGTGAGGTGCTGCGCCAGGCGCTGGCCGATCCCGAACTGCGCGTCGGTGAGCTGGACGTGGTGTCGGACGCCGAACGGCGACTGATCCTCGGGCCGTGGGCCGGGACCGCTTCCGATATAGGCGACGCCTCGCTGGTCGCGCGGTTCGAGGAGCAGGTTGCGCAGACACCGGAGGCGGTCGCGCTCATCGACGGCGATCGGGCCATCACGTACGCGGAGCTGAACGCCACCGCCAACCGCTGGGCACGTGAGCTGCGCGAGCGCGGCCTCGGCCGGGGCGACCTCGCCGGCATCCTCCTGGAACGCGACGCCACCTTCGCCACCGCCCTCATCGCCGTACTCAAGACCGGCGCCGGTCATGTGCTGCTCGACCCGGACTTCCCCGACGAGCGACTGCACTCCGCCGCCACCGAGGCCGCCATCAGCCACCTGGTCACCAGCACCCAACTCGCCGGCCGTCTCCCCGGGGCCTGGACCACTTGCGTCGAGGGCCCGGAAGAGGTGGCCCACCACGGCGCCGGCAACCTCGGCCTACCGGTCCGGGGCCAGGACGTGGCGTGCGTGATGTTCACCTCCGGCTCGACCGGGCGGCCCAAGGGCATCCTCTCCTCGCACCGCAACCTCGTCTCCACGGTCACCGCGCAGACGTACGGGAACTTCGGGCCGGCTGAGGTGTTCCTCCAGTGCTCACCGGTCTCCTGGGACGCCTTCAGCCTCGAATTCTGGGGCGCACTCCTCCACGGCGGCACCACCGTCCTGCAACCGGGCCAGAAGCCCGAACCCGCCCTGATCGCGGAGCTGTCCCGCCGCCACGGCGTGACGATGCTCCAGCTCTCCGCCAGCCTCTTCAACTACCTCACCGACGAACACCCCGAGGCATTCGAGTCGGTCACCGTCGCCTACACCGGCGGGGAAGCAGCATCGCCCGCCCACGTGCACAAGCTTCAGCAGCTCTCGCCCCACACCACCGTCGTCAACGGATACGGCCCCGCCGAATCCATGGGCTTCACCACCACCCACACCATCGCCCTCACCGACGAGCCCCACCCCACCATCCCCATCGGC
>NZ_JBEYCQ010000108.1:0-1524 GCF_040632905.1 Streptomyces sp. NPDC016469 | reverse complement strand
AACACAGTGGACGCGAGCAACTGAGGACAAGCCCTCGGCCTATTAGTACCAGTCAGCTCCACCCGTTACCGGGCTTCCACATCTGGCCTATCAACCCAGTCGTCTACTGGGAGCCTTAACCAATCAAGTTGGTGGGAATACTCATCTCGAAGCAGGCTTCCCGCTTAGATGCTTTCAGCGGTTATCCTTTCCGAACGTAGCCAACCAGCCATGCCCTTGGCAGAACAACTGGCACACCAGAGGTTCGTCCGTCCCGGTCCTCTCGTACTAGGGACAGCCCTTCTCAATATTCCTACGCGCACAGCGGATAGGGACCGAACTGTCTCACGACGTTCTAAACCCAGCTCGCGTACCGCTTTAATGGGCGAACAGCCCAACCCTTGGGACCGACTCCAGCCCCAGGATGCGACGAGCCGACATCGAGGTGCCAAACCATCCCGTCGATATGGACTCTTGGGGAAGATCAGCCTGTTATCCCCGGGGTACCTTTTATCCGTTGAGCGACAGCGCTTCCACAAGCCACTGCCGGATCACTAGTCCCGACTTTCGTCCCTGCTCGACCCGTCGGTCTCACAGTCAAGCTCCCTTGTGCACTTACACTCAACACCTGATTGCCAACCAGGCTGAGGGAACCTTTGGGCGCCTCCGTTACTCTTTAGGAGGCAACCGCCCCAGTTAAACTACCCATCAGACACTGTCCCTGATCCGGATCACGGACCCAGGTTAGACATCCAGCACGACCAGAGTGGTATTTCAACGACGACTCCACAACCACTGGCGTGGCCGCTTCAAAGTCTCCCACCTATCCTACACAAGCCGAACCGAACACCAATATCAAACTATAGTAAAGGTCCCGGGGTCTTTCCGTCCTGCTGCGCGAAACGAGCATCTTTACTCGTAGTGCAATTTCACCGGGCCTATGGTTGAGACAGTCGAGAAGTCGTTACGCCATTCGTGCAGGTCGGAACTTACCCGACAAGGAATTTCGCTACCTTAGGATGGTTATAGTTACCACCGCCGTTTACTGGCGCTTAAGTTCTCAGCTTCGCCACCCCGAAGAGCAGCTAACCGGTCCCCTTAACGTTCCAGCACCGGGCAGGCGTCAGTCCGTATACATCGCCTTACGGCTTCGCACGGACCTGTGTTTTTAGTAAACAGTCGCTTCTCGCTGGTCTCTGCGGCCACCCCCAGCTCACCGAGTAAATCGGATCACCAGTGATGGCCCCCCTTCTCCCGAAGTTACGGGGGCATTTTGCCGAGTTCCTTAACCATAGTTCACCCGAACGCCTCGGTATTCTCTACCTGACCACCTGAGTCGGTTTAGGGTACGGGCCGCCATGAAACTCGCTAGAGGCTTTTCTCGACAGCATAGGATCATCCACTTCACCACAATCGGCTCGGCATCAGGTCTCAGACTTATATGCACGACGGATTTGCCTACCGTGCGTCCTACACCCTTACCCCGGGACAACCACCGCCCGGGCTGGACTACCTTCCTGCGTCACCCCATCGCTTACCTACTAC
>NZ_JBEYCQ010000107.1:0-1525 GCF_040632905.1 Streptomyces sp. NPDC016469 | reverse complement strand
AGCTCCGCGTCGGGGAGGGTTTCGCCGGTATGGTGCCAGCGCCGGGCCCCAAGGTCGTACTCCTTGGTCTCCATAAAATTGCTGTTGTGGTCGCTCAGGACCGAAGTGGGCAGGTCATTGCTCAGAAGGCTGGAACTGGTCGAGTAAGAGCTGAAGAAATTGACGCGGTTATTGGAAGTTATATTGACCCGTCTTCTTTGTTGTGCACAGATACAGCTACCAACTACAAAAAATTCGCTCTTATCAAGTCACTAAAACACGAACCCATCAATCTGAGCAAAGAGGGATATGTCAAAAAAGGCATCTACCACTTGCAGAACGTGAACAACTACCATAAACGATTAAAGGGGTGGATGGATAGATTTCAAGGAGTGGCTACAAAATATTTGGATAATTACCTTTATTGGTTCAGCTTCCTTCAACAAAGCAAGAAGTTGGCTGAAAAAGAACAGATAAACCAAATGCTCCTCAGTTCTTGTCAAAACTCAAATAATATAACTGTGAATTTCTTACGAGAGATATAGAAAAGCCATTCTGTTAAGGAACGGCTTTAATTGTTATTCATTTAAGGAATTCTGAGACAACATTTTTCTAATTATTCTTATTTGACCTCTATGGTTAATTTCATCTTCAAATACGTGAAACCAAATAAAATAGTTGTTAGATTGGTGGTTATCCCATATTCTGTTTTCGTACAACCAAACATCATCTAGATTAGCGAATTCTTTAAAAGTTCTATTTCTAACTTCTTCTAGTTTGGCTATATAAAACTCTAAGGGATGTCCTTTGATATGTGTCCTGCCTTTATCTCCAAGACTGTATGGTGCACCCCATTCTTCCATTTCTTGTCCGTTCGGTTTCCGACCATCAAAAATCTCTATTTGAAACCCCTTTTCAACAGCAGCCATATGCAATAAAAGGGCACCGATACTATTACTATCCTTGCTCGGTAAATAGTCTAATTCGGCAGTCGTTAAGCCATTTACGGCTTCTAAAGTCGTTTTTCTAGCATAGTTCATTTGCGAGACAAGATGACCTATTTGGGAGCTAAATCCATCTAATTTTTCAATCTTAAATTCCATAGAACTTGCACCTCATTTACTCGGATAGAAATCTGGATATCTTTTATAACAATAATACCATAAAAAGTAAATTTTATCCTTGTCTTTATTGAAAGCAACAATTCTTACGAAAAGAGCCTTTTTAAAATAGTATTTTTCCTCCATGGAATTTTTTCTCCTTCTAGAGTAAATCTAATTTTTGTTAGTAAATCAATTTAACATCATTTAAACAAACGTAAAAATTAACTATAAATTTAACTATAAAATCATAATTAATTTTATCATAAACTTCCAAATGTGGTAAACACATAACTTATAAGTATTATTTATTAATAAAACTAACTTATATGATACTGTTAAGAGTTCCCAACTTTTTTTACTCTTATAAGGAGGTGTATAGAATGAATGATCTTGTTAGAGTAATCGGAGAAAGAATAAAATACTTCCGCTTAAATAAGGGTATA
>NZ_JBEYCQ010000106.1:0-1589 GCF_040632905.1 Streptomyces sp. NPDC016469 | reverse complement strand
GAGCGCTGGGTCGCCGGACGGACGGCCGGTGAGGTCGAGGTCCTGCACCCGCGGGCGGTCCGCCGCCACCTCGCGGGCGGCGTGGACTTCGCGGCTTTTAGGGGATAAAACCAGATTATCCATGGTGAACATGTTAGCTGAACAAGAATGCTGTGTATGTGAATTTGTTGAAATTTTTCAAATGTCCCAACCTGCAATCAGTCAGCATCTTAGAAAGTTAAGGGATATTGGGATTGTAAAAGAACAAAGAAAAGGGCAATGGGTAGTCTATTCTCTAAATACAGAAAGTGAATATTACTTACTGACAAAAGATATTTTAAAACATGTACCGAGTGAACGAGATAAGTTTGTTTGGCTAGAGAAAAATGGATTGAGAATTATATGTAATTGACGGAGGTTAAAACTTTGCTACATACTTTATTAGCTATAATTATCTTTTTAATAACACTGACATTAGTTATCTGGCAACCGAAAAATCTTTCAATTGGTTGGTCAGCATGTGGCGGGGCTATATTAGCTCTTCTAGTTGGTGTTGTTGATTTCAATGATGTCGTTGACGTTACGGGTATTGTATGGAATGCAACACTGGCATTTGTTGCTATCATTATTATTTCATTAATCTTAGATGAAATTGGTTTCTTTGAATGGGCAGCTTTACATATGGCAAGGGTTGCTGGTGGTAACGGTCTAAAGATGTTTGTTTATGTTTCTATATTAGGAGCAATTGTTGCAGCGTTGTTTGCGAACGATGGAGCAGCCCTAATTTTAACACCAATTGTTCTAGCAATGGTTAGAGCATTAAAACTTGAAGAGAAGATGGTTTTTCCCTTTATCATAGCAAGTGGTTTTATTGCTGATACTACATCTTTACCTTTAGTTGTGAGTAATTTGGTAAACATTGTTTCTGCTGATTTCTTTGATATCGGATTTGTAGAATATGCTTCCCGAATGATCGTACCGAATATATTCTCTTTAGTGGCAAGTATCCTCGTGTTGTATTTATATTTCCGTAAGAGGATTCCAAAGGTTTATGATTTAAATCAATTAAAAGTACCACAAGATGCAATCAAAGACCTGAAAATGTTTCGTTTATCTTGGGTGATATTGGCTGTATTACTTACTGGCTATTTCGTAAGCGAATTTCTTTCTATTCCAGTCTCAATCATCGCTGGTGTAATCGCAATTATTTTCCTAGTTTTTGCAAGAAGAAGCTCTGCTGTATCTATTAAGAAAGTAATTAAAGGTGCTCCATGGGCAATTGTATTCTTCTCCATTGGAATGTATGTCGTTATTTATGGACTGCGTAATGTTGGTTTGACAGACTTACTTTCAAATGTTATTCAAGCAACTGCAGACCAGGGATTATTCGTTGCAACTATTGGAATGGGATTCATTGCGGCTATTATATCGTCCATTATGAATAATATGCCAACCGTACTTATTGATGCCTTAGCAATTGCAGATACAAATACTACTGGAATAATCAGAGAAGGGTTAATTTATGCCAATGTAATTGGTTCTGATTTAGGCCCTAAGATAACACCAATTGGTTCATTAGCTACTTTATTATGGCTTCATGTTCTATCTCA
>NZ_JBEYCQ010000105.1:0-1606 GCF_040632905.1 Streptomyces sp. NPDC016469 | reverse complement strand
CTTCAATGGTAAGTTAGTGTGATAGGAGGGTAAAATCTTGTCTTCCTCGCAAGATAATTATTCCAAATATGCTTGAACCCGATCTTCACCTTTTAACACACCCAGACTCACTGAATCGGCTACACTAAGTTGGACAGAATTTATAAGGGCTAGTACACTAAACATACTAACCTAAAGGAGCTTGGTACAATGCCGCGCCAACGTAGAACTTTTACAGCCGAATTTAAACTTCAATTAGTAAAGCTATATGAAAATGGAAAGTCCCGTGCGGATATCTGCCGAGAGTATGAAATCACACCATCTGCATTAGATCGTTGGATTAAAAATCATCAAGAAACTGGATCCTTTTCTGCGAAAGATAATCGTACAGAGGAAGAGAATGAGTTAATGAGATTGCGCAAAGAAAACCAACGCTTAATGATGGAGAATGACATTTTAAAGCAAGCTGCGCTGATCATGGGACGAAAATAAATGTGATTCGAAATAACACACACAAATATTCAGTATCAGCAATGTGTAACGTCCTCCATATACCCAAAAGTAGTTACTACTATCAAGCCAATTTGTGCGAAAAAGAAGCCCATGAAAGAGAAGAAGTGGAGCTTTCCAATGAAATTCAACGCATTTTTAAGGGAAGTCGTTGTAACTATGGTACCCGCAAACTCAAAGTAGAGTTAAAGAAGCAAAACTGGATCGTTTCTCGTCGTCGAATCGGTCGGATTATGAAACAACTAGGCTTGGTATCGAATTATACGGTGGCACAATACAAGCCATATAAACAATCCAGTAATGAAGCTCCTACCCGAAACGAGTTAAAACGTCAATTTAACCAAGAAGAAGCATTAACAGTAGTTGTAAGTGATTTAACATACGTCCGTGTCGAGAAAAAATGGCATTACGTATGCTTATTTGTCGATCTTTTCAACCGAGAAATTATCGGCTATAGTGCTGGTCCAAATAAGACAGCTGACCTGGTATATAAAGCATTGGCAAGCATTAAAGGTAACTTTCATAACATTCAACTGTTTCATACAGACCGAGGAAAAGAGTTTGATAATAAACTACTTTCCGAGGCTTTAGAAACATTTGGGATTCAAAGATCTTTGAGTACAAAGGGATGTCCATACGATAACGCCGTCGCCGAAGCCATGTTCAAAGTCTTCAAAACGGAATTCGCAAATGGAGCCCATTTTACTTCTCTTGAACAGCTAAAACTGGAATTAAATGATTATGTTCATTGGTTTAACCATATTCGAATTCATGGAACACTCGGTTACTTAACGCCAGTAGAATTCAAGAAACAGGCCTTATAAAAGTTGTCCAGTTTGGTGTTGACATTCCAAACTATACTTATTAATAAAAGTTATAGAAGAAATGCCCCCGATAGCTTAAGTGCATTTCTTCACAATCTTACTTTCAGACGTAAAAAAAGAATAGCAAAAACAGTTCTTCCCTTTATTAAGTCACCAAATGATAATAATATGATTACCTTTATAATGACCTTTTTAAAACAAATCTAGGGAGAAATCCGTAATCCAATTCTGCTTGAAAATATGCTAATTTTCCAGGTATAAAGGATATAATTGAAGCAGCTTGATACCAAATT
>NZ_JBEYCQ010000104.1:0-1714 GCF_040632905.1 Streptomyces sp. NPDC016469 | reverse complement strand
ATGAAACTGACTTTAATCCTATTCATGTTGCAGGAATGTTTTATCAAAAAAGAAATTTAAATCAAATCGAAGACTTGTATTTTACAGAAAAATCAATACAAGAAGTAACAGAAGCGTATCATAATTACATGTTGGATAAATATGGTTTAATACCTAACAACAATGATTTTCTTTTCCATTTATCACCCAAACTATTTTTACCTGCTGAAGATATGTGGGAAGAAGTAGAACTTATCATAAAAGGAATCGATCTTCCAGAGCAACCTATATTTCTTAATAGACCCTATCCAAACAAGCGGTATATAGTAGCAGGAACAAAGATAGGGAAAGAAAAATTCACAACTGGATTTTATCCGATTATTGCTTCTGAAGATGAATTTCCTAAAGAAAAAAGTATTTGCTACCATTGGAAACTTGGAAATGGTAAAGAGATTATTCATGATATCGATATTCTGTTTGAGGTAGATAGAGGAAACTTATTCTCAACCGAACAAACATTAAGTAGAAGTAATGATTTATCAACAATTCGTGTATATACCAGTGTAGAAGAATCAGATCTTATTAATAAGAATCGCACGATTAACTACATGGACATAAATAAAAATATTTTACACATGAAAGAAACCGTGGTTTTGACTTCATTTCCTACTAAACTTCATTCTACATTCTTTGCGGACAAATATTATAAAAGATGGAAAAAGCAGCATTACCAAAATAAATAATCGTGTTATTCGGAATAATTTGTTGTTATGTTAATGAAATCATTTTTGAATAAGGATAGTGATAGGCATGAAAGAAGGAGAAATTAAAGAAATGATTCCACCCAAATTTTTCTATTCAAAGAGTGGTTTAGAACCTAATAATTATTTAATTCAACATACCAATGATAATTATTTAGTTCACCGTGAAATTTCATCTGAAGAAGAAAATGGGTATAAAGAGGACGAAATATTTGTATATGAAGGGAAAAAATATTTAGCCTTCATTGCTAATTTTCCATCAGCAAGTGACGTAGAAATAGCAGTAAATAGTTATTGGAGTGCCATAAAACAACTAAATGAAATGTAAAAGGTATTTGTAAAATAGAAGAGAAAAAGCATTCTTAAAAGAATGCTTTTTCTTTTTATCTAAATACCTATGACCATAAGTAATTAAGATATATATTCTCACAATATTATATGGAAAAATTGGAGGAAAAAATAATGAGTCAACTTTTTGTTTGTGAAAAACCAAGTGTTGCGAGGGATTTAGCAACAGCATTATCAGGCGGTTATAAAGAAGGAGAAGGGCATTATGTAGGGAATGATGGAAAGATCTATACATTTGCTTTCGGCCATCTTGTGAGCTGCGTTAAACCTGAATCTATTAATGAGGATTGGGGCTGGAAAGGGAATGTTAGTACGTTGCCTTTTTTCATTAAAGATATTCCTTTAACTGTTATTGAAAATCCAGGAGTAAAGAAGCAATTTAAAACAGTCACAAGTCTTATGAAACAATCAGACCTTATTTATATCGCCACAGATGCAGCAAGGGAAGGTGAACACATCTTCCGTAAGATTTACAAGTTGAGTGGGGTAAATAAGCCCTTAAAACGTCTCTGGATTCAAGATATGACCAAGGAGGGATTAATTAAAGCCTTCAATAACGCGAAAGATGGTTCTCTTTATGAAGGTTTAGCGGTAGCTGGAAAGCTAAGAGAAGAATCAGATTTATT
>NZ_JBEYCQ010000103.1:0-1752 GCF_040632905.1 Streptomyces sp. NPDC016469 | reverse complement strand
GGTCTACCCGACGTCCTCCGCCGAGCAGGTGCTGTGGATGCTGCACGACGCCGAGGTGTCGGCGGTAAAGGTATTGGTCAAAAACTATTACAGGTACTAGAAGACGAGGCAAGATTACAGGAATTTTATAAAATAGTACTCTTTACATTCCCTATTAATAACTTAGGTCAAGGTCTTTACAGAAAGTTAAATTATCGGGAGGTTGGTTTATTTAAAAATCAAGGGAGATTAAAAGGGAAATTTGTAGACGTAATGTTAATGGAAAAGTTGTTATTTAATCAAGAATATTACTTATAAAAGGAGTGTAATAAATATGTCTGAATTTAAAATTTTGTCCAACTGCTGTCAACCATCTTATGCTGTTGAAGAAAAAAGAATAATGGATTTAGATTTACCTATAGCCATCATTGGTGCTGGTCCTGTAGGTTTAGCTGCTGCAGCTCATTTGATTCAATATAAACAAAAAGTGATTATTTTAGAAGCTGGAACGGAAGTTGGAGCAAACATTCTTACCTGGAAACATATAAAATTATTCTCACAGTGGAAATATAACATCGATAAGGCAGCATCTTCTTTATTAGAGAAATATGAATGGGAAAAACCAAATTTAGAGGAAATACCCACTGGTAAAGAACTCGTGGATAAGTACTTAATTCCTTTATCAAAGATTCCAGAAATACGAGAAGTAATCGCTTTGAATACAAAAGTAATTTCTATAGGTAAAAAAAATACAGATAAAATGAAGACAGCTAACAGAGAGAATGTTCCATTCGTTATTTATACAGAGCAGAAAGGTACAATTCAAGCTATTGAAGCAAGAGCTGTTATTGATGCTACTGGTACCTGGGGAAACCCTAATCCAGCTAACTCCAATGGGGTTTGGCTAAAATCCGAGGAAAGTCTAAGGGGAAAAGTCTTTTATGGATTACCTGATATTTTGGGAGAAAGTATTAACCGTTACAAAAATAAAAAAGTTGCAGTCGTAGGAAGTGGGCACTCTGCTATTAATGCTTTGCTTGAATTAGAGAAATTAAAGGAAGAGCATCCAGAAACAGAAATTATATGGATTATTCGGAAAGAACGTGTAGAGGATGCATATGGTGGAGAAGAAAAGGATGCATTAGAAGCAAGGGGAATATTAGGTAGCAGAATTCATGAAATGGTAGATAAAGGGACAGTCAAAGTGCATACTTCTTTTAGAATTGAGCAATTGAAAGAGAATAATAATGCAACAATAACAGTTAATGGAGAAGCGAATGGTGTAATATCTGAAATTGAATCAATTGATGAAGTCATCGTCAACACAGGAAATCGACCTAATTATTCTTTCTTAAATGAATTACGAACAAAAGTTGATTTTGCTACTGAAAGTGTAGCAGCCATTTCTGATTTAATTGATCCTAATCTTCACAGCTGTGGAACAGTCCGCCCTCATGGTGAAAAAGAATTGAGACAACCGGAGAAGAACCTATATGTAGTTGGTTCTAAAAGCTATGGGAGGGCGCCAACCTTTCTAATGGCTACTGGATATGAACAGGTACGTTCGATTGCTGCATATATTGCAGGGGATATTGAAGCAGCAGAAAAAGTAGAGCTAGATTTACCTGAAACTGGGGTTTGCAGTGTGAATTTCTCAAATATTAAAAGTGATAGAAGTTGTGAAACGGATTCTTGTTGCTCATAAAATTAATAATGAGGGAGTATTATGGTTATAAATAATGGAGGTAATCTAAGTAAAGAGTACTTTAAAGC
>NZ_JBEYCQ010000102.1:0-1758 GCF_040632905.1 Streptomyces sp. NPDC016469 | reverse complement strand
ACTGCTGGACGCCCTGCAAACAGACGCCGGCACATCGGGCGAAGCGGTCACCGGTCGCACGGTGTTCGTGTTCCCGGGCCAGGGCTCGCAATGGGTCGGCATGGCAGCGGGCCTCTACGAGGCGTCGCCGGCGTTCCGGGAGCGGCTCGAAGACTGTGCGCGTGCCCTGTCCGTACACACGGACTGGGACCTGCTGCCGGTCCTGCTGGAAGGCGACCCGGCGGGGTTGCTGGAGCGGGTGGATGTGATCCAGCCGGCGCTATGGGCGGTGATGGTCTCCCTCGCTGAGGCGTGGCGCTCCTTCGGTGTTGTACCTGATGCGGTGGTGGGGCATTCGCAGGGTGAGATCGCGGCTGCTGTGGTGTCGGGTGCGCTGTCGTTGGAGGACGGTGCTCTGGTGGTGGCGCTGCGGAGCCGGGCCATCAAGGCCCTGGCCGGCCGGGGCGGCATGCTGTCCGTTGCTCTGCCCGCCGACGCGGTGCGCCCGTATCTGACGCGGTGGCCGGACGATCTGGGTGTGGCCACGGTCAATGGCCCGTCGTCCACGGTTGTGTCGGGCACGGACACCGCTCTGGACGAACTCGTCGCGCTCCTCGACAAGGAGGGGGTACGTTCGCGCCGGATCGCGGTGGATTACGCCTCGCACTCCCCTCACGTGGAGTCGATCCGGGACGAGCTGGCGGAGCTTCTGGCACCGGTGGTGCCGCGCAGGCCGGAGATTCCGTTCTACTCGACCGTCACGAACGAGGTCGTCGACGGCGCAATCCTGGATGCGGGGTACTGGTACCGGAATCTGCGTCAGACGGTTGAGTTCGAGAAGACAACGTGGGCCCTGCTCGCCGATGGGTTCACGACGTTCATCGAATCGAGCGCCCACCCGGTTCTGACCATCGGTCTTCAGGAGACCTTCGAAGCCGCCGATGCCGTGACCGCGCTCGCGGTGCCGTCGTTGCGTCGTGACGAGGGCGGGCTGGAACGGTTCCTGCTCTCCGTCGGTCAGGCGTGGACCCACGGCGCGCCCGTCGACTGGGCCACAGCCCTCCCTGAGCCCCAGCGCCCCCTCGACCTGCCCACCTACCCCTTCCAGCGCACCCGCTACTGGCTCGAGTCCGCCCCCACCACCGGCGACGTCGCGATGTCCGGTCTCACTGCTGCCGAGCACCCCCTCCTCGGAGCGGTGACCCAGGTCGCCGGCAGCGGATCCGCAGTGCTGTCCGGGCGGCTCTCGTTGAAGTCGCATCCGTGGCTCGCCGATCACGCCGTGTCCGGCACGGTCCTGCTGCCCGGCACCGCCTTCGTCGAGCTGGCCCTCCGGGCCGGGTACGAGACCGGCTGCGAGGTCCTTGAAGACCTCACCCTCCAAGCTCCGCTGCTGCTCGACACCACCGGGGCCGTCCGCCTCCAGGTCGTTGTCGACGCCGAGGAGGGCGGCCGCCGTGCCGTCACCGTGTACTCCCGCCCCGAGAGCGCGGAGATGAGCGGGGACGACGGGTCCGAGTGGACCGGGCACGCGTCCGGGGTCCTCTCGTCCACAGCGGTGCCGGCGCCTCGTGGTGTGTCCGGCGATGCGGTGTGGCCCCCGGCCGGGGCGGTCCGCCTGGACACGAGCACGCTCTACGAAGAGCTGGCGGCCGCCGGATACGAGTACGGACCCACCTTCCAGGGCGTCCAGAACGCATGGCGGCACGGCGACGACCTCTACGCCGAGATCACACTCACCGAGGACCAGCACACCAACGCCGACACCTTCGGCATCCA
>NZ_JBEYCQ010000101.1:0-1766 GCF_040632905.1 Streptomyces sp. NPDC016469 | reverse complement strand
GTCAAGCCGTTGTACACCGGGCGTGACCTGGAGGGTGTGGATTTCCTGGGTACGTACCCCGGGATCGCGCCGTTTCTGCGGGGTCCGTATCCGACGATGTACGTGAACCAGCCCTGGACGATCCGTCAGTACGCGGGCTTCTCCACTGCCGAGGAGTCCAACGCCTTCTACCGGCGCAATCTGGCGGCCGGGCAGAAGGGCCTGTCGGTCGCCTTCGACCTGCCGACGCACCGTGGCTATGACAGCGATCATCCCCGGGTGACGGGCGATGTGGGGATGGCGGGTGTGGCGATCGACTCGATCTATGACATGCGTCAGCTCTTCGACGGCATTCCGCTGGACCGGATGTCGGTGTCGATGACGATGAACGGCGCGGTGCTGCCGGTCCTCGCGCTGTACATCGTGGCCGCCGAGGAACAGGGCGTACCGCCGGAAAAGCTGGCCGGGACCATTCAGAACGACATTCTGAAGGAGTTCATGGTCCGCAACACCTACATCTATCCGCCGAAGCCGTCGATGCGGATCATCTCCGACATCTTCTCGTACACCTCGCAGAGGATGCCGCGCTACAACTCGATCTCCATCTCCGGCTACCACATCCAGGAGGCCGGGGCGACGGCCGATCTGGAGCTGGCGTACACCCTGGCGGACGGGGTGGAGTACCTGCGCGCCGGACAGAACGCGGGCCTCGACGTCGACGCGTTCGCTCCCCGGCTGTCCTTCTTCTGGGGGATCGGCATGAACTTCTTCATGGAGATCGCGAAGCTGCGCGCCGCCCGGCTGCTGTGGGCGAAGCTCGTGCGGCAGTTCGAGCCGAAGAACGCCAAGTCGCTGTCGCTGCGCACGCACTCGCAGACGTCGGGCTGGTCGCTGACCGCGCAGGACGTGTTCAACAACGTCACCCGCACCTGCGTGGAGGCGATGGCCGCCACCCAGGGCCACACCCAGTCCCTGCACACCAACGCGCTCGATGAGGCGTTGGCCCTGCCCACGGACTTCTCCGCGCGCATCGCCCGCAACACCCAGCTCCTGCTCCAGCAGGAGTCCGGGACCGGCCGGGTCATCGACCCGTGGGGCGGCAGCGCGTACGTCGAGAAGCTGACGTACGACCTGGCGCGCCGGGCCTGGCAGCACATCGAGGAGGTCGAGGCCGCCGGCGGCATGGCCAAGGCCATCGACGCCGGCATCCCCAAGCTCCGCATCGAGGAAGCCGCCGCCCGCACCCAGGCCCGCATCGACTCCGGCCGCCAGCCCGTGATCGGCGTCAACAAATACCGGGTCGAGACCGACGAACAGATCGACGTCCTCAAAGTCGACAACTCCTCCGTGCGCGCCCAGCAGATCGAGAAACTGCGCCGGCTGCGCGAGGAACGCGACGAGCAAGCCTGCCAGGACACCCTGCGCGCACTCACCACGGCCGCCGACCGGGGCGACGGCAACCTCCTCGCCCTGGCCGTGGACGCCGCCCGCGCCAAGGCCACCGTCGGCGAGATCTCCGACGCCCTGGAAAAGGTGTACGGCCGGCACGCCGGCCAGATCCGTACGATCTCCGGTGTGTACCGCAACGAGGCAGGGGAGTCGCCGTCCGTGGACCGCACCCGCGCACTGGTCGACGCGTTCGAGGAGGCCGAGGGGCGGCGTCCGCGCATCCTGGTCGCCAAGATGGGCCAGGACGGGCACGACCGGGGCCAGAAGGTGATCGCGACCGCCTTCGCCGACCTGGGCTTCGACGTGGACGTCGGCCCACTGTTCCAGACCCCGGGCGA
>NZ_JBEYCQ010000100.1:0-1790 GCF_040632905.1 Streptomyces sp. NPDC016469 | reverse complement strand
CCCCGCTTCTGCTCACCCGTTCGAAGGAACAGCTCGCCATGACACGCCCCGTCCGCGTCGCCATGGTTGGAGCCGGTCCCGCCGGCATCTACGCGGCGGACGCGCTGCTCATGGCCTTGAAAGTAAGTTGAAAGCTGCTGAGGCTGCGGTTAAGAAGGTAGGAGATTCAGGTGAAAAATCCCTTCTATCAAAAGAGATTAGTAATGCCCATGAGATATCCAACATTCAATCAGAAGTTTCCAGCATCCTAAAGAATGGAGTGGTTGTTGAGAAAGCTTCTGAAAAACAAGTTAAAACCGTTTCTGAGAAGGTAAGTCAGGTTAAAGATTGGAATGAAGCAATTTATAGTTTATTAACAAAGCAATTAGATGAGGCTAGTAAGCAATTAGCTACAATTAATGAGGCATCTAAAAAGGTGAAAGAAGCAGAAAAGACATTGAAGGAACAGGATTATAATTCTGCATCTGATCAAATAGCTAAAGTGAAAAATGAAGAGAAAAAAGAAGAATTAACTAAACAGCTAAAAGCAGTAAACGAAACGATGGTTGCTAAAGCAGAAGAAGCGAAACGTAAGAAGGCAGAAGCTGAAAAAACTACTACAGTTTCCAATAATACTTCTACTACAAACGTAAGCTCAGGTTCAACTTCCAGTTCGAACGCAAGCTCAGGCTCCAGCAGCACAAGCTCAAGCACAAATAAGCCAAGCTCAAGCACAAGTTCAAGTTCAAGTAAGCCAAGCTCAAGATCTACATATAGCAGTTCTAATGCTTCAACAAGTGGTGGAAGCACATCTAGTAATCAAAAGGCAGCAAATACTTCAAGTAAGTCTACATCAGGTTCTAGTTCATCGAGTAAAACAAAATCTTCGAGTAGTTCTAGTAAGGGGTCTACTAGTTCTTCTAATTCAGGTAATAAATCTGGACAAGTAACAAATGTAGAGAAAACTACTGAAGGTGAAATTGATTATAAAGGAACTGGGCCCAATAAAGGAAGTAACACTTATGAGGGTGGTACTTTTGATGGTAGTAACATCCCAGATTGGTAATTTTACATTTAAAAAAACCTAGTTAGCTATTAATATTAGCTACTAGGTTTTTTTATGTCTTTAAATCTAAAAGTATTAGGTGATAGGATGATAAATAAATTCAAAGATAATAGATATAAGATGATTGCTACCTTTGTAATGTTCGCTTTAATGTTACAAATTTTTGAGTTACCAATTTCAGTTCTTGCAAACAGTGTTAATTCAGATGTGAATGAAGAGAAAGTTACACCTGATGAAACAAATAAAGAGAGACAAGAGATAAATAAGATTGAGGAATTAACTAATAGAGAATATAAAACAGCAGACGAGCCAATATCAAAGCCTAGTATTGAAGAAATAGTTGGAAAGGAAGAAGCTAAAGAAAATATTGAATATCTTACTGTTAATGACAAAGGGGAATTAATGTATGGTGATGACCCTTTATATGTAGGAAGTGGTAATGAACTGATTCCTGCAAAACTAGATGATCTAATGAAAAAAGGGGTAAAACAGAAACTTACATTAGTATCAGTAGTTAAGAGTGCTCTATTTGGAAAGACTGTAAGTGCTGCCTCAGGCCCTAGCATTGAGTATAGAGGTCAAGTTAGTTATGGTGGTTCAATTGTTGGTGATTTTCGTGTAAATGGAGAGCAAGCTTTCTGTATCGAACATGTAAAACCAACTCCTGCAACCGAACTGGGATCGAGAAGGTGGTCGAGTACCGCCCGGTCCGCAAGCGTCTGCCCAAGGGCCGGCCCGGCATCAC
>NZ_JBEYCQ010000099.1:0-1793 GCF_040632905.1 Streptomyces sp. NPDC016469 | reverse complement strand
CTCCCGCCGGGCCTGTCGCAGATCGGCGGTGGCCCGCTTGAGGTATTCGCGGAACTTGTCTTCGTTGTCAGCCACTGGAGAAAGACCCTTTTCTGGGGAGCGGGCAGGAGGGCGGGCGAACGGGCCGTCAGGCCGGGATTTCCTCGACTTCGATGGCGAGCGACGGGCAGCGGCGCGCCGCGTCCTTCACCTCGGCGTGCAGCGCCGGCTCGGGGTCCTTGTCGAGCAGGAAGACGACGCCGTCCTCCTCACGCTGGTCGAACACATCCGGCGCGGTCAGCGCACAGATACCGGAGGAGCAGCACTCCTCTTCCTTGATGGTGATCAGCAGTCGTCCCTGGCTCACCAGGTCACCTCCAGTCGGTGGATTCCGAATACGGTCGCGTCCTTGAACGGAAGGTCTTCCGGGGGAGCGACCAGGCGCAGTCCGGGGATGCGCCGGAAAAGGGTGTCGTAGACGATCTCGAGCTCGGCCCGGGCCAGGTTCTGGCCGAGGCAGGCGTGGACGCCGAAGCCGAACGCGACGTGGCCGGACGTCTGGCGCCCCAGGTCGAGAGTGGCCGCGTCGGGGAAGACCCGCTCGTCGTGATTGGCGGCGGCAGCCGAGGCGATGAAGCCCTCGCCCGCACGCACGACGACGTCACCGACTTCGATGTCCTCCAGGGCCACGCGGGCGGTCGGGTAGTCCACGATGCTGAACCAGCGCAGAAGTTCCTCGACCGCGCCCGGGGTCGTGGACGGGTCGGCGGTGATCGTGGCGAGCTTCTCCGGCTCCCGCACCAGGGCCGCCACCCCGAGCGAAATCATGTTCGCCGTCGTCTCGTGGCCGGCCAGGAGCAGGAGCATCGCGAAGCCGGTGAGCAGCTCGTGGTCGTAGATTCCCGCTTCCCGGTACTTCACGGCGAGGCGACTGAGCAGCGCGTCGTCGGGCGCGTCGTCCTTGCTGGACACCAGGTCGCCGAGAAACGCGCGCAGGGCGCCGAAGGCGACCCCGCGTTCCTCGGGTGTACTGGATCGCTCCAGTAGCACTTCGGTGTATTTCTGGAAAGTACCGCGGGTCTCGTACGGAACTCCCAGCAGCTCGCAGATGACGAGTGAGGGGACCGGCAGCGAGAGTTCCTGGACCAGGTCCACCGGTCTGCCGCCCGCGCCGGCCTCCAGAACGCGGTCCACGCATTCATCCACGATTTCCTGAATACGCGGACGCAGGCGGCGAACACGATTGAGCGTGAATTCACTGGTGACCATACGCCGGTGAAGCGAATGGTCCGGGGAGTCCATCGACAGCAGGAACCCCTTCTGCGCGAAAGCCCCCACATTGGCGACGGTCGCGGGAAAGGCGGGATGGGCCCTGCTGGCCGAGGTGGCCGGATGGCTGAGCAGCGTACGCACGTGCTCGTGGCGGGTGGCCAACCAGGCCGACTTTCCGTTCTGGAGCACCACCTGGGACACGGGCCCTTCGGCGCGCAGCGGCGCGTACTCGGCCGGCGGGCTGAACGGGCAGGTCCGGGCAAAGGGAAAGGACGGTATGTCGGAGCTATCGGTATCGGACATGGTGGTGACCTCTCGAGACAGAGCGCTTCGCGCCGGAAGGTAGGCGCAGGGGCTTAATTGCTGCTAAACGCGGCAGCGCTTTAGGTCTGATTAAGGCCAAGGCAAGCAGCGCGGAGGAGGGTGGCGAGCCGAACGGGTGGCCCGGTAGCCCAAGGGGATGGCTCTGCATGCCGAATGAAGACAAGCTTCGCGATTACCTCAAGCGTGTGACGGCTGATCTTCAGCAGACACGCCGCCGC
>NZ_JBEYCQ010000098.1:0-1796 GCF_040632905.1 Streptomyces sp. NPDC016469 | reverse complement strand
GAAGGTGGCGACGGTGGCAAGTAATCTGGGTCGCAAAGGTTCCGAGTCAAGGATTCATGGAGTAGATCTACGCAGTGGTGATGGTGAAGCGCAACTAAAAAAACAAGAAAAGAGGACGAGCACATGTTTAATATTTCTTATTACAAAACCGAAGACACAAAAGTAATGGTGGTTACATTACACGCACTAAAACAAACTATCATTTTGCAACCAGGATTCTTTTATAAAATTTCAGGAGTTGATAGAAAAGTAATAACCGGCTGCGGCGAATTTAGTGGTACAATTCTAGTAGATTTAGGATTTATATTTCCGTTTAAATCTGATAGAAAAATAGGTTAATATTTAATCGCTATTTCTGTTTCTTACTTAACTTGATTATAGCGATTAATAAGCAGAAAAATTTAGACAAGGAAGAGAGGTATTTTATAATTGAGGTATCGTCACAAACTAATAAAAAGTGGCGGTGTATGGGAATTATTGAGCTACGAGAAAGAGGTAGCAACAGGTAAAGATGCAGTTCGTGAAAATGCTGGTAGGAAAAAACAGTCTGATCATGATTGGATAAATGATGCTGAAACAAAGATGAAGAACAGGTCTGATGTGTTATATCGTGCAAGGAAGCAAGTGTTTAACCAAGCAAATGCCAATGCAAATGCGTGGAACGAGCAACCGAAATTTTTCACACTTACATATGCTGAAAACATGCAGGACATAAAACAATCTAACTATAACTTCAAAAAGTTTATCCAAAGGCTGAATTACACTTTAAAAATAAAACTAAAATACACTGCTGTAATTGAGTTTCAGAAACGAGGGGCTATACATTATCACCTATTGGTCTATAACCTTCCTTACACGCCTGTAGACGTTCTATCGGACATCTGGGGTCATGGGTTTGTTAAAATAAATAAAATAGACCACGTGGACAATGTAGGGGCTTATATAACGAAATATATGATAAAGGATAATATTGACGAAAGATTACTTGGAGAGAAGTCTTATTTTTCGAGTAGAGGGTTAAAGAAGCCTGAAGAGTATATTTTGACGGAAAAAGAAAAAGAGACTCTGCTAAAGTCTCATGACGAATATATAACATATTCCAAAAACTATGAAAATGAATATCTAGGCAATATTCATAAGATACAAATTAACTTAAATCGCAAAAGTTAACAGCGCTATTTTAACACATAGAAAATAAAAATACTATGACTTTACCGTTTTCTAATAGCGGGTAAAGTGTTCAAACTTTGACAATGGGACTCCTATAATGGGGTCCTTATTTAATTTCCTTGAAAATATAAAATCCGCCCTTTTGCGTGTGGGTGGGGTGACTCCAGTTGGGGCCCCCGACACCGCAAGGCGGATTTATTTTATTTATAAAAGACCGAGAGAAATAACACTAACCATTATGGTATTGACATGATACCACTTTGATACTATAATGATACCATAAGGAGGTGAAGTTATTGGGAAAAGCGGTTTTTTCTCTAAGGCTTACTGAAGACCTACACGAATGGTTAAAAAAAGAAGCTGAAAAGAGAGGTATGTCGGTCAACGCTTTGATTTCATACATACTGAGCGAATATAAAGACGATAAAGAGTTTTAACGGAGTAGTTCTACGTAGTGAAAGCGTAGCGGTTCCTTTACTTGGAAAGGCGACTCTGATAACCTAGTTCGGTTTGCCACATTAAAGATTTCTAGAAGGTGGCGACGGTGGCAAGTAATCTGGGTCGCAAAGGTTCCGAGTCAAGGATTCATGGAGTAGATCTACGCAGTGGTGATGGTGAAGCGCAAC
>NZ_JBEYCQ010000097.1:0-1800 GCF_040632905.1 Streptomyces sp. NPDC016469 | reverse complement strand
TAATGCTATTTTATCAGGTCGGTGAGCTATTCCAATCAATTGCAGTTAATCGTTCTAGAAAATCAATCAGCAGTTTAATGGATATTCGACCAGACTTTGCCAATCTTCAAGTTGGATTAGATGTCAAAAAAGTATCACCCGAAGATGTTGAAATTGGCGATATTATTGTAATTAAACCTGGAGAAAAGGTTCCATTAGATGGTGTTATATTAGAAGGAACTTCGAGCGTTGACACATCTGCATTAACAGGGGAATCAGTGCCACGTGATGTAACTGTGGGAAGTGATATATTAAGTGGTTTTATTAACAAAAATGGTCTTCTGACGGTAGAAGTAAAAAAAGAATTTGGAGAATCAACTGTTTCTAAAATTTTAGAATTAGTACAAAATGCTAGCAATAGAAAAGCTAAAACGGAGAACTTTATCACTAAATTCGCTCGTTACTATACACCAGTTGTTGTAATTATTGCATTACTGTTAGCTATTGTTCCACCCTTACTTTTTAGTGGAGCTACCTTCTCAGACTGGGTATATAGAGCCCTTATCTTTTTAGTTATTTCCTGTCCTTGTGCTTTAGTTGTTTCTATTCCTTTAGGCTTTTTCGGTGGAATTGGAGCAGCCTCTAAAAAAGGAATATTAGTAAAAGGTAGTAACTATTTGGAAGCACTTAATGATGTTAAGTATGTCGTATTTGATAAAACAGGAACCCTTACAAAAGGTGTATTTGAAGTAGACTCGGTTTATCCTGTTAATGGATACTCAGAGGAAGAAATAATTAAGTTTGCTGCTTATGCTGAAACACACTCCAATCATCCAATTGCTGACTCAATTAGAAAGGCATTTGGAGATAAGATAAAAGAAGAATTAATTCAAGACTATAATGAAATAGCTGGTCATGGTATTTCTATAGTGGTGGACGGAAAAGAAATACTAGCTGGAAACGATAAGCTTATGCAAAAAGAAAAGGTTGATTTTTATCGGAATAACGAAATTGGTACGATTGTTTATGTTGCATACGATAAACAATTCGTAGGTTCCATTGCAATTTCAGACCAAATAAAAGCGGACTCCTATAGCGCGATACAAACACTAAAAAGAATAGGCATCAAGAAGACCGTAATGTTAACAGGGGATTCTAAAGTGGTTGGAAAAAGGGTAGGAGAATTACTTGAGGTAGATGAGGTTCATGCAGAGTTACTTCCGCAAAATAAAGTAGAAGAAATAGAGAAATTAGATGCTTCTAAGAATGCTAAAGACAAAATTTTGTTTGTTGGAGACGGTATTAATGATACTCCAGTATTAGCTAGAGCAGATGTAGGAATGGCTATGGGGGGGTTAGGTTCAGATGCAGCAATTGAAGCGGCTGATATTGTTATTATGACAGATGAACCTTCTAAAATAGCCACGGCAATCTCACTTGCTAAGCGGACTAGACGTATTGTATGGCAAAACATTATTTTCGCATTAGGAGTAAAGGCAATCTTTCTATTGTTAGGGGCTTTTGGTATTGCAACAATGTGGGAAGCCGTATTTTCTGATGTAGGAGTTACACTTATCGCAGTATTGAATGCTATGAGAATACTAAAAGTAACAAATGATGAACCTTTTTCTTAAATCTTTATAATTAGTTAAAAACAGCATCATTATCTTAGTAACTAAGCTGATAATGATGCTGTTTTTTATGCAATTACCTTTAGGAATATAAACTAATTGTTGAATTTCACCTAAAAAATAATTAGGAGAGTCATATGCAAAATATTACTATTGTACTTGTGGGCTTAGTATTAATTACCCTAATAAT
>NZ_JBEYCQ010000095.1:0-1857 GCF_040632905.1 Streptomyces sp. NPDC016469 | reverse complement strand
TCTGAATGCAAGGCTTTCTCTTAATTACTTTTATAGCTTCCTTTATCTTTAGAAAGGCGTTTACTTTAGCCTTTTTAGACATATTAGACCTTGCTACATAGCCAAACCTAGTTTTCCCTTTCCTTACCGCTTTAAATGTAAAGCCTAGAAACTCGGAAGAGTTTTTCTTTAGATTAATAACCTTCGATTTTTCCTCACTTGTTTCCAACTGAAGTCTTTTTCTCAAGAAATCCTTCAATGCGTAATTCATTTTTATTGCCTGTGACCTAGTTCTGCACATTACCTTAAAATCATCCGCATACCGGATGATAAAGCACTCTTTTAAAGCTGTTTTCTTCAGTGGCTGATATTTACTACCATTAGTGGCGTAGGTATATCTGCTTTTAAACGTTTCCCATTGGTCACTAACCCACCAATCTAATTCATTTAACACAATGTTGGATAGTAAAGGTGACAGAATCCCCCCCTGCGGGGTACCTTTTGTAGGAACACCTTCTCCATCAATTTCTGCTTTAAGTAGCCTAGATATTATAGAAAGAAGTGATTTATCTCTTATGCCTATTGACCACATTTGTTTTAAAAGCTTACTATGATTAACATTATCAAAAAAGCCTTTAATATCTACATCAACACAATGATGTAGCCCAGACTGGTTAATTAGGAACTCAAGTCTGACTTTGGCATGATGAGTGCTGCGGTTCGGTCTGAACCCATAACTGTGTTTATGGAATTTTGCTTCGCAAATTGGCTCTAAAATTTGTAAAATGCACTGCTGAAAGATTCTATCCCAAATCGTTGGAATTCCCAAAGGTCTAGTTTTCCCATTTCCTTTTGGTATGTAAACTCTTCTTACCGTTTGCGGTTCGTACCATTTAAACATGGATTGGACTGTTGCTATTACATCTTCTACTGCTAAATGCTGAATATCATTAATCGTTAATTTGTCAGTTCCAGCAGTTTTGCTACCTGTATTTCTCTTAATGTTTCGATAGGCAAGTCGTATATTATCTGGAGAACTCATTAATTCTGTTAAGTCATAGAAGTGATGACCACCGACACTTTGAGCGTATAGTGTGTCAAAACAATCTTGCATACTATAATATTCACTGTGTCTCAGTTTCTTCCGTTTCAATAAGTCGGTACTCCTTTCGGAGTTAAACCTCTTTTAGTCTCACGAGAACCTTATTAATCGATAAAGAACTGCCTTACTTGGTTGAATAAATCTTTATTAGTCTAGTGGCTATCCCTCCGTGTGAATTAGACACTTCATAGGTACTGTGCCACCACTTTCACTGATATGAAGATAAGTTATACAGTAACTAGTTTCATTATTGTTTTCCTTATCAACGTTTCAATAGAAGTAAGTCCTCCACGTTATCAGCTTACAACGTTGAATTATATCTATTATAGAATGAACTTAGGTGCTTCCTGTAAGCCTGTTAGCGTTCATACGCCTGTAACGTATCATGGATTTTCATATTAGTGAGTCTTACTCACCCACAGCTAACCTCACAATTTGGTGATATACACATTTCTATGTATAGCAGGTATAGACCCGTACATTCAGAAGTTTGTCAGCTTAACCATTTATTTTAGGTTTATTCGCATTCTCACCATATTCATTCAACTCAAGCACCATGAATTACACCACTCCATCGAGTAAGTTTTCGTCAGCCGAACTGTTACGGTAATTTCTCACGCCTTTTCACCGAGCTTATAACACTATCATTCTTACTAAATCAAGTGCTATTCGACTAAGAGAGAACCCTTCCAAGCGCAACCTCCAGCCACCGGACTTCAAGGGCCGTACGTGAGAGGGGCGGGCACCAGGTGATCCACGAGGTGGACGACGTTGCC
>NZ_JBEYCQ010000094.1:0-1869 GCF_040632905.1 Streptomyces sp. NPDC016469 | reverse complement strand
ACAATCAAGTTTTTACGAAAAAGTTCAATTCCAAGCTATAAGCAAAAAAAAGGGGAAGAAAAGAAAGTTCTACCTATGGGGGTTAGGTGTAATCGTTTTAGGTCTATTATTTGCTGGTTCTGTGAAACAGGTAGAGAAATCTGTTGCAGCTGAGTATAGGAATGATATAGCTGCAATGAAATTAGAAAATGAATTAACCTTTGCTGTATCAAGCGGTGATACTAAAAAGGCAAAAGAATTAATGAAGAAAAAAGGTGACAACCCTGAAGATATCGCAACGATGCTTGTAGAAGCAGGGAAATTTGACGAAGCTATTGATTACGATAAAAATATTGAACAATATGTTGTTTCTTATCTATACAAAATAGGACAAAAAGAAAAGCTATTAGATTTGAAATCAAAGTCAGCTTATTTAAATATTGAAAAAGAAATTGTGGAATTTGATGCAGATGATTTGGCATCAAAAGCACCACTCATTGAAGGTAAGGAGACTCTTCAAAGATTGGCTTTAGCTTTTATAGAGCATGAGGACTTTAATTCTGCAAAAGAAACATTGCAAAAAATGAAAAGCTCTGAAAGCTTCCAATTGACTAAATCGGAGAAAAAACAGGTAGATCAATTACTGAAGAAATCAAAGTTAGAAATTGAGATTAGTAGTCTAAATGAACAAATTTCATTGTTAAATCAGGATGATAACTTTGCAGAAACAGAAGAAGAAAAAGCAAAAAGGGAGAAAGAATTAAAGGAATCAGAGGATAAGCTCGTTGATTTGCAAAAGCAGCTTATTAAGGTAGATGAAGATTTAGGGATGGATGATTAATGGATGCTGTAACAGTTAAAATTGCCCTAACTGCAGCCCAACAAACAAAGAAACATTGGAAGAAGCTAGTACTTATTGTACTAGCTTTTTTGATGGTTATGGTTATTGGTGTCATGTTGTTAGTTGGCGGCGATCAAGGGAATTCTGGAACCGCAAAAGTGAATGAAGCTGTTTTAATATATAAACCTGTAGTAGCAGAATATGCAGAAGAGTACGGAATACCAGAATACGTAGATGTTATTTTAGCCATCATTATGGTGGAAACAGGTGGAGAAGGATTAGATATTATGCAGAGTTCCGAATCACTTGGACTTCCTCCTAATTCAATTACTGATCCAATGGTTTCTATTGATGCTGGTGTATCTCATCTAGCGAGTGTAGTGAAAAATGCTCAGTCTCAGGAATTGGATTTTTGGACTCCTGTCCAGAGCTATAACTTTGGTTCAGCCTTTAACAATTATGTAAAAGAAAATGGAAAACAATATTCCTTTGAGTTAGCCAGTGCTTTTTCCAGTAAACAAGCAGGAGGAAAAACGGTTAAATACAGTAATCCAGTGGCTGATTTTAATGGGAACATTCGATATTCTTACGGGAATATGTACTACGTCATGTTGATTCAGCAATATCTTTCTGCTCCAGGATCTGGAACAGGTGATATAGGCAATGTAGATGCATCAGCCTTAGGTGCGGAAGCCTATCAAGATTTGATGGCAGAAGTACAAAAATACGATGGTTGGTCTTATACCTGGGGTGGATCAAGTCCAAAGATTGGTTTTGATTGTAGTGGGTTAGTGCAATATGCGTTTAAATTGCTTGGATATGATTTGCCAAGAACTGCAGCTGAACAGGAATCCCATTCTATACCAGTAGCTGAACCACAACCTGGGGATCTAGTATTCTTCAAGGGGACGAATCCTAGTCGTCCAGCTAGCTCTATTACGCATGTAGGCATTTACGTGGATGAGAAAAGAATGTACGACGCTAACAATGGTGGTATTGGGTACTCGAACTGGAATCAAGGCTACTGGAAACAACATTTGGCTGGTTTT
>NZ_JBEYCQ010000093.1:0-1915 GCF_040632905.1 Streptomyces sp. NPDC016469 | reverse complement strand
AACGCATCCCCTTCGCCTGGAACAACATCACCCTCCACGCCACCCACCCCACCACCCTCCACGCCCACCTCACCCCCACCACCCCCGACACAGTCGAACTGGCCCTGTTCGACGCCGACGGCAGCCCGGTCGCCCACATCGGCGGGCTCACCACCCGGCCCGTCAGCCAGCAGCAACTCGGCTCGGCGGCCGGCGCCAAGGACGAATCGGGCGTCCATCTGCTCGAGTGGGCTCCGCTGCCCCCGGCCGAGGACGTGCCGGCCCCGAAATCGGTGGCCCTGCTCGGGGCGGCCGACCCGCTGGGACTGGCCCCCGTACTGGGGGACTGCGCCCGCTACGGGGATCTGGCGGCGCTGGGCGCCACCGTGGACGCCGGCGCCGAGGCACCCGGTCTGGTCCTGGTGAGCGTGGCCGGCGAGGGCGAGGACACCACCGACGTCCTGTCGGCGACCCGGACCGTGCTGTACGGGGCCACCAGCCTGGTGCAGGAGTGGCTGTCCGACGAACGGTTCGCGCAGTCCCGGCTGGTCGTCGTGACGCGTGGCGCCGTCGCCACCCGGCCGGGACCGGAGATACGGGATCTCGCGGCGGCTCCGGTCTGGGGTCTGGTGCGTTCGGCAAGGACGGAGAACCCGGAGCGCTTCGCGCTCCTGGACCTGGACACCGTGCCGGCCGTCGCCTCGGCGGCGGCGGACGCGGTACTGCAGGTGCTGATGGAGGAGCTGCCCGAGGCGGCGGTGCGGGACGGGAGCGCCCACGTACCGCGGCTGGTGCGGCCGGCGGACGCCGCAGGGGTGCTGACCCCGCCCGTCGGCGCCGACTCCTGGCGCGTCGATGTCACCAGCAAGGGCACCCTCGGCAATGTGGCGCTCGTACCGCACCCTGAGGGGGAGCGTCCGCTCGCCGCCCACGAGATCCGGGTGGCGATGCGCGCGGGTGGACTCAACTTCCGTGACGTGATGATCGGCCTCGGCATGTACCCGGGCGACGACGCCATGATCGGTGGCGAGGGAGCGGGTGTCGTCCTGGAGGCCGGCTCCGGGGTGACCGGGCTCTCCGTCGGCGACCGGGTGTTCGGCATGTTCCCCTCGGGGGGGCTGGGGCCGGTCGGGGTCACCGACCACCGGCTTACCGCCCGGATCCCACGGGGGCTCTCCTTCGGCCAGGCATCCGTCATCCCGGTCGTGTATCTGACGGCGTATTACGGTCTGACGGATCTGGCGGGGCTGCGGGCGGGCGAGCGGTTGCTCATCCATTCCGCGGCGGGCGGGGTCGGGATGGCCGCCACCCAGATCGCCCGGCATCTGGGCGCAGAGGTGTTCGGCACGGCCAGTGCCGGCAAGTGGGACACCCTGCGCGGCCTCGGCTTCGACGACGCACACCTGGCCAGTTCCCGCACCCTCGACTTCGAGCAGCAGTTCACCACCGCCACCGAAGGACGCGGCTTCGACGTCGTACTCGACTCCCTCGCCAAGGAGTTCGTCGACGCAACCCTGCGCCTCCAGCCCCACGGCGGCCGCTTCCTGGAAATCGGCAAGACGGACATCCGGGATGCCGAGGAGGTGGCCGCCGCGCACCCGGGTGTTGTCTACCGGGCTTTCGACCTCATGGAAGCGGGCCCGGAGCGGACCCAGGAGATGCTGAGGACCCTGGTGGAGCTGTTCGAGGCCGGGGTACTGACCCCGCCGCCGCTGACCGCGTGGGATGTGAGCCACGCACCGGCCGCTCTGCGTCACCTCAGCCAGGCACAGCACGTGGGCAAGACGCTGCTGTCGTTGCCGCGCGAGCTGGATCCGGCGGGGACGGTCCTGATCACCGGGGCCACCGGCACCCTGGGCACCCTCCTCGCCCACCACCTCGTCACCCACCACAACATCCGCCACCTCCTGCTGACCAGCCGACGCGGAGCACAAGC
>NZ_JBEYCQ010000092.1:0-1950 GCF_040632905.1 Streptomyces sp. NPDC016469 | reverse complement strand
GTGTTTTGTATTTAACAACAGCTTTATTGATTAAAGTAATATTATTCATAATCTCATCTGTTCCAGCATTCATTTCTATTCTTTTAGATTCTTCTTTTTGCATGGAAGAGATATTGTATTCCATCGATTTCCCTATAGAGGCTAATTGTTTCGATTGAGAATCATTTAATTGTGCGATCTTCTTTTCAAAATTCTTCTCTATGTTCGTTTGTTCCGTATCTATATTACTTAATTTTTTATTATACGTTTGCTTCGCTTGTGTAGCATTCTTCTTTTTTTCCTCTTTATACACTTGTAACGCTTCATATCTTTGTTCCGTTATTTTAAATAGCTGACTTTTCTTTGTGACTTCCTCTACTAGAATAAGTGGATTTGAGTCAATAATTTGGACACAAAAAAGTTAAGTATCAAGCGGTTCTTCTAATCTGATCCTCCATAGCTTGAGGTGTTTGATAGCCGATGCTGCTGTGAATTCTGTTTCTGTTGTACCAGCCCTCTATAAACTGAAACATGGCCAGCTTCGCTGCCCGGTAGTCTGTGTACTGGGTATGATAGACTTCTTCTTTCTTTAATATGGCGTGAAATGACTCTATACAGGCATTGTCATAAGGACAGCCTTTCTGACTGAAAGAATGCCTGATTCCGTATTTTTGGACATGCTGAGTAAACTCACTGCTGGTATATTGTGAGCCAAGATCGGTATGAAGAATTAAGCCCTTTCGGGGTTTTTGAGAAAAACAGGCGTTTTGAAGTGCTTCGATCACTAATTCCGAAGTCATAAAACGAGAAAAAGAATAGCCAACAATTTTTTTCGAATGCAGATCCAATACAGAGGCCAGATAGCACCAGCCGTCTTTTACCGTAGGAATATACGTAATATCCGCCACCCATTTCTCATTGATTGTGCAGGTAGAGAAGTCTCTTTTTAAAAGATTACCCAGCTGCACAACCTTTTCTTTTGAGGGGAAAGGACGGTATTTTTTCCTGGTAATCGAACGGATGCCTGCCTTTCTCATTAAGCGCTGGACACGCTTCAGGCTTAAACAAACCCCGTTGTTTGATAAGGTCTTATGGATTTTCGGTGCGCCATAACGCGCCTTACTTTCCAAGTGAATCCGTTGGATTTCCTGCGTGAGTTCCTGGTTTTCTAGTTCACGTTTTGACGTCGTTTTTTCAAGGGAGCCATAGTAGCTGCTTCTTGGCACGGCCAGTACTTCGCACATTTTCTGGACGGGATATTGATCCTTGTGTTCCTCGATAAAATCGATGAGCTCTGATTCGGTTACTTTTTCGCGAATATGGCCATAGCCTTTTTTAGGATTTCTACCTCCTGTTTTAACCGAAGGTTTTCTTTCTGAATCTCGGCTAACTCTTTTGGTGTCAGCGCCTCTTTTTCTGAACCAATAGGGGTAAAGTCTTTCACCCATTTATAAATCGTTACTTCTGATACGCCATATTCGCTGCTTAATTCTTTAACCGGGCTGCCGGAATGATACAAATCCACAATCGTTTTCTTAAAATCATCGTTATATTTTTTGCCTGCAGGTTTACGTTCCAATTCGGACACATCCTCTCAAAATAATTGTAAGGACTTAATTAAATTGTGTCCATGAAACTATACTAACTCCAATATCTATGATAAAAGACACCGTTAGTTTAAAATTTATTAATTACGGAGGAGAAATTATGAATAAAAGATATGTGTAAGGTAAAAATATAATTGAATCAAAAAAGGAGGGATAGTAATGTCACAGGAACAATTT
This sequence comes from Streptomyces sp. NPDC016469, assembly GCF_040632905.1. Taxonomy (NCBI): domain Bacteria; kingdom Bacillati; phylum Actinomycetota; class Actinomycetes; order Kitasatosporales; family Streptomycetaceae; genus Streptomyces; species Streptomyces sp. NPDC016469. Next base: position 187 of record NZ_JBEYCQ010000092.1, on the reverse strand, counting down.
CAAGCCTGTATTGATGAATGTTTAGCTTGTATGAAGGTATGTAATCATTGTTATGACGCTTGTCTCAAAGAGGGAGATAGCCACCATATGGCGGATTGCATTCGGTTAGATCGAGAATGTGCCGATATGTGTGCCTTTGCTGCTGGAGCAATGTCTCGAAATAGTCAATTTGCTCATCAAATTTGTC
>NZ_JBEYCQ010000091.1:0-2020 GCF_040632905.1 Streptomyces sp. NPDC016469 | reverse complement strand
GCTTTCCCATCAAAATCCGTACCTGCTGCAGCAAAATAGTTAGCCATAGGAAGAGCGATTTGCATAAATAAAATTTTAATGAACCATGGTAGCACTAACATAGCTCCTGCACTTTTAAACAACCTTAAAATGATCTCATCTAAGGGATACTGTTGTGTTCCGTTTTGAGTATTAATGATATACTCTACTATTTTATATAAAGCAATTATTACAGCAAAAATACCAGTAAACCATGCAAAAAAGGACATCGTATCATCTACAAAATTAGACTCAGGTAAATCAAAAACTATTTTATTCATCATGGATAAAATCCAGTTCATGAATTCTTCCACCCAAGAATTAATAGTATCTTCTAAAAGTCCTTTTAATTAATCGCCAACCCAATCAAACATTTAAGTACACCTCAATTTTTTTGTTCTTGTTCTATTGCATCTAAAACATTCAATGAGTTTTCAAACATGTCATTAAAATTTTCTCGTGCATAATCCAGAACCTGATCTTGCTCCATATCAGCTAAATAGTGTTCTTCCATTTCTTGTTCGTCCTCAAAACCAAACTCTTCTAGGTCATCCTTTTGGGTTTCAAAAGTTGCAACTTCTTTTTCATATAATTCCTGAGCTGCTTTACTTATTTTCCTTTTATATTCCATTTGAGATACTTCGTACTCTTCAACTAATCCTGGATACAATTTAAATTGAATAGCTTTTTTAGCTTTAATTGGATATTTTCCAGTTATTATTACAAGACTTTCTTTCTCTGACATTGTTCGAATTTCATCAGGGTTCATGAGTAACCTTTGAGAATAATTAAAGTTGGAACTATTTGATGTACTTCCTGATTTTCCTCTTGAAACTGAATGGCCACCTGTCTCTACTTTCACAGTAGCTTTTCCTAATTCCTCACTGAAGTATCCAGCAGTAGTATTATTAACATTACCGAGACATATTTTAATAGCACAGTTACCTAATATTGACTCTGCTTTATCTTTACCGTACTTATCCATCATTTGAGTATGATTTTGAAGAATTGTACAACAAGCAATTCGATACCCACGACAGGTAGCCAAGAAAGATTCATAATTATCAAATTTACCCAAATTAGGGAACTCATCTAAAAGAAATACAGTAGGTACAGGAAGTTTAGCTCCGTTTTTATCTCCAAGTAAATAAAGTTCTTGGAACATTTGTGTGAAAAATAGGTTTATAAGACCTTCCCATGTAGTGTCCATTGTTGGTATCAACACATAAAGAGCGACTTTTTTTGTTCCTAAATCTTCAAAGAAAAAATCATTACCGCTGGTAAATGAAGCGACTTCATCATCTACATAGTCACCGATTGTTGTCAGTAAACTTATGATAATACTTGCTCTTGTTTTTTCTTGCGACTTCTTAAAGCCTAACTCATAACTTCTTCTTGCCGGATGTCGTTTATCTAATTCCATAAACTTCTCATCTAGTTCACTTTCTCCATCTTCATTTGCCTCCGGATCGAATTCTTGAAGAAAATCTAAAATTCCTTCCATATTCCTTTTATCCGGATGAAACTCCGATTTTGCATATAAAATTAATGCTTTTAATAAGCCTAATTGAGCATTAAACCAAATATCTTTTCTTTTAGGATCATTCTTAGCACTCACAATCGTATTAGCAACTGTTGTAGCATCAAGATCCCTTCTTACATAACCGAAAGGATTATAATGATCGGAAATGCCCATATTCTTAAAGTTTATAACCCGAACCTCATACCCCTGAGCCTCTTTAATTTTTGCTGTTTTTTCATATACTTCACCTTTCGGATCTGTAACGACTATACTGCAGTCTGTTATATTTATCATATTTGTTAAAACAAAGGACTGAGTTTTAAAAGAACCTGGCCCTCCTACCACATAGTAATTTCGATTAGCTAATTTGCTTGTCTCATGCTGATATCGCCGAGGAACCCGTCGACGACATCGAACTCCTCGCCGACTCGATCAGCGCGGAGCTGGTCCCGTACCTCGGCACCCCGCTGGCCCTCTTCG
>NZ_JBEYCQ010000090.1:0-2123 GCF_040632905.1 Streptomyces sp. NPDC016469 | reverse complement strand
GCCGGAGCCTTGTGCGACGCTTGCGCCCTGTCCGGTGATCGCGCCCAAGGGGATGGGCGCCCGCAGCCCGGACCTGTGAGGGCACTTCCAGATTCATCACTAGTCAACAGTTTGATTAGTAATGATTGCTCCTCAGTTGTATAGCGCTGAAGATTATGAATAGATTCTAATGTTATAGGTTTTTCGTAATACTCTGTACCGACAACTAAAATTTCTTTCTCTTCGAGTGATAATTTTTCAACATTGACAGAAGGATACCACTTATTGATTTCCAAGTTATAAAAATCATTTATTAAGTCACGAGCTGTAAATAATTCTTTAGTATTGTTCATAATAAGTTTCCACTTTTTAATCTCTTGTGGATGCTTTAATGCTGCTTCTTTTAATGATTTCTCAAATTGACTCGGTGAAATATTTAATTGTTTTTCCAAAATATTTCTAGTATGAATTAATCCTTCTAACTTGTTATTAATGGTTAGAACAAATGCATATCTATTGTGGATTAAATTGTTGATTTCTTTTAGTAATTTATCTGACGTTACTTCATATTCAATTTCATCCAATTCATCGTCAGACAGTAACATTTTATTTTCAATTGTTCTTTCTACAATTGCAATTTTTTCATCTAGATTAAAGCTATTGACATCCCATGTTGGATAATATTTCTGTAAGAATCTAGTACTTTCAGAATTAAAGATTTCCTCTGCAGTGAAAATCAAATTCTCTTGTTTTTCAATCTTAGATAATTGACTTAATTTCTTTTCATTATCTTTAGTAAATTGAATAGACTTTTTCCAACCTTTAAGCTGTTCTTTTCTTTCATTTATAGTTTTAAAGTTTACAAACATCTTTAATTCTTTCGCAATATCACTAAGATGCTTTTTCTCCATAGGAGAGAACTTTCTAACAAATTTATCTTGATAATTTAATTGTTCCTTTTTTGCTTTGAATTTCTGTAAATCAGAAATTGTCTTATTATATTTTTTCACATCTTTATTAAAGGAAACACGTTCAGATCTTTGTCCGTTTTTCTCCATTTTCCTTGCAACGTAACCTTCATGAATTGTTGGCATTTGCTCAATACCACGATCTTCATTTGAAAGGTGGGAAATAGTTTCGTTAACTCCATTATCAATTAAATATTGGTTCGCTTTATCAGCCCACATTTTTCTCCAAGAATTAAAAACATCTTTATTGTTCCAATCAGTAGTTTCAATTTTATTAAATGCTTTCTTTCCATTTTTATCTAAAATGTGATTACCAGACTGATCAAACTTATATTCTCTTTTCGCTTTAATTCCCCAAGATCCATCTTCATTAAAAGGTCTTACTGTTAACATTACATGAAAGTGAGGATTCTTTTTATCATCTCTATGTATCGCTATATCAGCAACCATTCCACGATCAACAAAAGCTGTTTGACAGAAATCTAAAGTCAATTTCTCTTGTTGTACATTTGAAAGTTCAACTGGAAGAGCAACATTAAATTCTCTCGCAAATTGAGCATTATAATTTTTCTCAATTTTATTAACTTCGTTCCATAATCTTTCACGATTAGAAGCCCATTCAGGAGCATTTTTTGGTGAAAGAATATGAGTGACAGGCGCAACATCACGTTTATAGAAGAATTCCTGATTATCTATTTCATCAGTTAACTTTTCGCCAGAACGATATGCAGCAGCTGCTAAAGGACTTTTAGGTTTTCCAGTGTGTTTAGATATTCTGCTCATAATCTGTCCACTAAAATGATAAATAGCCATTGAGGAGTCTCCTTTCTATATAACATGAGCGAAGCGAATTTTAACAAACACGCCTGACGGAAATCATGGGAGAACGTAGTTCTCTCAGATTTTAGCACACACTCGCTAGAGTGTATAAGTGCGCCATTTGTCACTTCGTTATGGATATATTCTACCACTATATAGATACCCTAACAATATTTAACTCATTTCTTTTAATATTAATTGATGCATAAAAGGATATTTGATAAACTTATAGAAAATGATATTAAGGAGATATTGAATGGCACAAAATACTCAATCAAAAATACTTTCTATAGAAGAACAACCCGCTGTCGGGTCTCACCCACAAGCGCCGTCTGTCGGCTCTTGGCCCGGGTGGTC
>NZ_JBEYCQ010000089.1:0-2123 GCF_040632905.1 Streptomyces sp. NPDC016469 | reverse complement strand
ACTGGCTCCACTGAATCGATGTGTTATGCACAGAATATTGATTTAATCTCATTTTCTGAAGACATAACAGATATTAACGAGGAAAATAAACTTATAACTACCAGTAGAGTTGTAGAAGCAGATTCAAGGGAAAGAATGCTTTCTACATTAAGCAAAGAGGCTATTCAGATTTTTAGAAAGGAAAGAGGATTTAAAAAAGTGTATCAAGTAGACAAAGAGTGCTTTTATAATTTACTTAAAGAATATAAGGATAATTTAATTGCGGTGGAAAAAAGTGTGATTGAAAAGGCTATGAAAAAGGGCTGATATCATATTTTCCTTTAATAAATGTTTTAAATTTTTTTTACTTGGCCATAATGATAAAAGGTGTATGGGAACAAAATATTATTATCTGGATGAGTTAGCGCGCAACTCGGATATTCTTACTCTCCTTCGAGTACAAAGGATGAATATTGAAAGTAATAATAAATTGTTTTCTCCAAACACAAATATCAGATGCCCTGTTCGAACAATGGCAAAAGAAACAATACCTAAAGTGTGTGCCTTTAAGTTGCTGGTAAGATAGGTACTCTTATATAAAACTTTAGCATTAAAGGAAATTGTTGCCCTATAGTATAACTATTAGGGCTATTTGTGCTTTATTTAAGCCTGTCTAACCAAGTTGTAATGGACTCTTTTATGTTAACTGTATTATCTTTAACATCTTCTACAATCGTATCAATTAAATCAAACCATGAAGTTTCCTTACTATATGGATTGCTCTTCTTAACAAATAATTGCACCTGTTTTAATTCCTTCATTCTCATTTTATCTAAAGTACCACGTAAAAAGTTTCTCATATAAGAATTTAATAGTTCTGTATTTCTTATACTTGCTTCCAATAATAGTGCCGTTGCCTTCGAGGGGGTGACATCTAATGCACCTGATAAGTATTTTATTTTCTCATATGTATCTTGGTTAAATCTTGTGGTAATGCGCTCATTTCTTCCTGATTGTGATTTCTTCTGAAGAGATTCCCTTCCTGGATCTCCAATAAAAATGGTATTTACAAACTGATAATCTCTTCTGAAGTATTGAGAAAGATACTCTAATACTTTTCTAGATTCCAATCCTTTTTCACAAATTATTTCAACTACATCCTTAACAGGTGTATTTGTAATATAGGAAAGTCGATAGACACAATTTTTCAATTCAGCAGATATTGTTGGTTTAACATCTCTTTTTTTATCTGAACGTACTTTTCTAATTTTATCTTTTACTACTTCTACTTTCTTCATATACATCAGTCCATTTCTTATTTTTAGTTTAGGACACTGTCCTAGTGTCCTAAAGATATTTCTATATATATGGGGGATGGGGAAGAGGTATGACCAAAAAGAGATATTTTAATAAATTCTCTACATACATATATTTGCAGTATATTTTTAAAGTTATGACTGCGTAAAATTATTTAATAAGGAACTTCAAATTCTTTAATATTAATATTTTGAGATAACGTATAATCTTAGCTGGTGTTTTGCTCTCGTTCTTGAGATGGTAGGACCGAAGGGACGCAGCAGGTCAAAGAACGATCAAAACCTTAAACGTGGTTGGGATGGGAGGAACGGAGGGGTGTGATATGATAATAAATCACACCTCGGAGAGACGCACCAGGTCATACCACGTTAAGCAGCGGCGCTGGAGTAAATCCAGGCCATACCAACACGACAAAAAAGACAAGTCTACACTTGCCTTTTCATTATGATTAACCAGCTATATTCAATTAACAATTCTATAAATTTTTCTACAATCTTTACATTCAAATTCCTTTATATCCAGCTGCAGAAGTCCTTTGTTTCCGCACTCACAGCCTTTCGTTTCCAGTTCATCTTTGGTCATAGTGAATATCCATTGCTGTACTGTAACGCAATATTCATCGGCTTCTAATGCTTTAATTGCTTTATCAAGTGAAAACTCATTAAAATTAAATGATGAGTCATGATGCTGGATAGATTTCTTAGCTAACTCGATTAGTTTGCTAGCATTTAGTGGGCCTGGGCCGCGTCACCGAAGCCCGCGCCCGGGCCGAAGCCGCCCACGACGCCAGCCTGGCCTCCTTCGGCCCTGACCACCGCCGCACTGGG
>NZ_JBEYCQ010000088.1:0-2186 GCF_040632905.1 Streptomyces sp. NPDC016469 | reverse complement strand
TCCGTACGCCCCGCGATCGGGCTCCCGATCGCGATATCCGTCCCCGCACCCAACCGCGTGTACAACGCCGCCAGACCCGCCTGCAACACCATGAACGTACTGGTCCCGGTCCGCCTGGCCAACTGCGCCAGCGCGTTGTGCAGTTCGGCTCCGAGCTCCACGCCGATGTGATCGCCCTGCCGGCCGGCGACGGCCGGGCGGGGGCGGTCGGTGGGCAGCGGAAGCAGTTCCGGAAGATCGGCGAGCTGCCGCTTCCAGTAGTCGAGTTGTTCGGCGAACCGGCTCTCCGGGTCGGCGGCGTCACCGAGCAGCTCGCGCTGCCAGAGCGTGTAGTCGGCGTACTGGACCGGCAGCGCCGGCCTGTCCGCGGTCCGGCCTTCGCAGCGCGCCGCGTACGCCTCGGCGAGGTCGCGGGCCAGCGGACCGGTGGACCAGCCGTCGGCGGCGATGTGGTGCATGACGAGGAGCAGCACATGCTCGTCGGGTCCGACCGCGAACAGCTCGGCCCGCAGCGGCGGTTCGGCCGCCAGGTCGAAGGGCTGCCGGGCGGACTCGGCGAGCAGGTACGGCAGTTCGTCCGCCGTTACCCCGGCCGGGCGGGCCCGGAGCCGGACGGCAGCCGGTTCCAGCAGGCGCTGGCAGGGTACGCCGTCGACCTCCTGGAACACCGTCCGCAGGCTCTCGTGCCGGGCCACCACATCGGCCAGCGCCCGGTCGAGCGCGCCCCGGTCGAGCGTTCCGGTCAGCTGGAGCGCCAGCGGAATGTGGTACGTGGCGGCGGTGGCGTCCATACGGTGCAGGAACCACAGGCGGCGCTGGGCGAAGGACAGTGGCACCGCGTCGGGCCGCTCGTACGCGGTGAGCGCCGGGCGCACCCCGTCGGCCGCCGCGAGCATCCCGGCCAGGCCGGCCACGGTGGGCGCCTGGAAGAGGGCGCGCAGCCCGAGCTCCGCCCCGAGCACCGAGCGCACCCGCGCGACCAGCCTGGTGGCGAGCAGGGAGTGCCCGCCCAGGTCGAAGAAGTCGTCGTCCACCGAGACCCGTGGCACGTCGAGGACCTCGGCGAACAGCTCGGCGAGGATCTGCTCCTGCGGGGTGCGCGGCGCCCGGCCGCTCCCCGTGGACGCGGTCTCGGGCGCCGGCAGCGCCGCCCGGTCCAGCTTCCCGTTCGGTGTCAGCGGCAACGCGTCGAGCAGCACGAACGCGGACGGCACCAGGTAGTCCGGCAGCCGGTCCCGCAGGTGGGCGGTCAGCGCGGCCGGGGTCGTCGCGGCCGGGTCCGACGGGACGACGTAGGCGACGATCCGGTCCTCCCGGGCCAGCACCGCGACCTGGGCGACACCCGGGTGCGTGGCGAGCGCGGCCTCGACCTCGCCCGGCTCGACCCGGAAGCCGCGCACCTTCACCTGCTGGTCGACCCGGCCGGCGTACTCAAGCTCGCCGTCGGCTCGGCGCCGGACCAGGTCGCCGGTGCGGTACATCCGGGCGCCCGCCGGTCCGAACGGGCAGGCCGTGAACCGTCCTGCCGTCAGGCCCGGGCGGTCCAGGTAGCCCCGCGCCAGGCCGGGCCCGGTCACGTACAACTCGCCGGTCACGCCCGGCGGGACGGCACCCAGCCGCTCGTCCAGGACGTAGGTCCGGAAATCCGCGACCGGGCGGCCGATCGGCGGCACGCCGGTCCCCGGGGTCAGCGGGTCGCTCATGGTCGCGCAGACCGTGGTCTCGGTCGGGCCGTACGCGTTGATCATCCGCCGTCCGGGCGCCCACCGCGCCACCAGTTCGGGCGAGCACGCCTCACCCGCCACCACCAGGGTGGAGGCAGTGAGTTCGGCGTCGCCCAGCGCGGCGAGGGCCGAGGGCGGCAGCGTCACATGGGTGACGGCGAGCCCCGGGTCCGTCAGGGCGTCCAGCGGGGCGTCGGCGGGGGCGAGGACGAGCGCGGCGCCGGTCAGCAGCGCGCTGCTCAGGTCCCAGAAGGACGCGTCGAAGCTGGGCGAGGCGAACTGGAGCACCCGGCTCCCCGCCGCCACGCCGAGCCGGTCGGCCTGCACCGCCGCCAGGCGGGACACTCCGGCATGGCTGACCACGACGCCCTTGGGGCGGCCGGTCGAGCCGGAGGTGTAGATCACGTAGGCCGGATGCCGCACATCGAGCGCGACCTGCGGGTCGGTCTCCGGCCAGTCGCC
>NZ_JBEYCQ010000087.1:0-2270 GCF_040632905.1 Streptomyces sp. NPDC016469 | reverse complement strand
GCAACGGGCTCCGCCAGACGCGGACCGTACTCCCCCGTCATCGCGCCGACGAACACACCCGTCCGACTGCCCTTGAGCGACTGCGGAACAATCCCGGAACGTTCCAGCGCCTCCCAGGCCGTCTCCAGCAGCAGACGCTGCTGCGGGTCCATCGCCAACGCCTCACGCGGTGAAATCCCGAAGAATTCCGCGTCGAACCCGTCCGCCCCCTGAAGGAACCCGCCATACCGCAGGTACGACTTCCCCGACACCCCACGCTCGGCGTCGTACAGCCCCTCGGCATCCCAGCCGCGATCCTCCGGCCAGTCCCCGATCGCATCCCGGCCTTCAGCGACCAGGCCCCACAACCCCTCCGGCGAATCCACCCCACCCGGATACCGGCACGCCATGCCCACGATCGCCAACGGCTCGTCGGAGCCGGAGACAGAAGCGGCGTCGGGGAGGTCGAGCGCATCGGTGGTGCCGAGCAGCGCCGTCACGATGTGGCGGGCGAGAACAGCGGGCGTCGGGTAGTCGTAGACGAGCGAGGACGGCAGGGCGAGGCCGAGGTCGGCGGCCAGGCGGCTGCGCAGCTCGACGGACGACAGGGAGTTGTGGCCCAGTTCCTTGAAGGGCAGGGCGGGGTCGAGCACGTCGGTCGCGTCGTATTCCAGCACGTCTGCGGTGTGGCGGCAGATGAGGTCGGCGATCAGCGCCTCCCGCTGCTTCTCGTTCAGCCCGCGCAGCCTGCCGGCCCAGGTCGTCCCGTCCGCCTCGGCCTCGTCGGCCTCCTGCTGGGGGGCGGGGGCGGAGGACGCCTGAGGCGCGTCGGGGGCGTCGATCCAGTAGCGCTTGCGCTGGAAGGCGTAGGTGGGGAGCTTGACCCGGTTCCCGCCGGGCAGGAAAGCGGTCCAGTCGACGTCGGTCCCGCTGGAGTAGGCGGTGCCCAGGGCCCGCAGCAGCGTTTTGGCCTCGTCACGCTCGCTCTTGAGTGCGGAGGCGGCGGTGGGGGTGTCGAGGGTGTTCTGAACGAGGGACGTCAGGACCGGGTCCGGCCCGAGTTCGAGGTACGTGGTGATGCCCTGGGCGTCCAGAGTGCGGATGCCGTCATCGAAACGGACCGCCGCACGGATCTGTCGGGCCCAGTAACCAGGGTTGGTCAGCTCGTCGGCGATCTGGCCGGTCACGTTCGATATGACCGTGATCTGCGGCTCGTTGAACGTCAGGGAGCCGATTGTCTGCTCGAACTCGGCCAGGGCGGTGTCCATGTGCGCGGAGTGGAAGGCGTGGGACACGGTGAGGCGCTTGACCTTGACCCCACGCCCTCGGAACAGCTCCTCCACGACCCCGACCGCATCCGCGTCACCGGAGACGACCACGGCTGCCGGGCCGTTCACCGCCGCGAGCGACATGCCCTCAACCAGCTCCGGGACCACCTCCGTCTCCGGAGCGGCGATGGCGAGCATCGCTCCGCCCGCGCGGGCGGCTTGCATCAGGCGGCCCCGTACCGCGACCAGCGCACACGCGTCCTCCAGGGAGAACACTCCCGCTGCGTATGCGGCGCTCACCTCACCGATCGAGTGACCGATCAGCGCGTCAGGGCGCACTCCGAAGGAGGAGACCAGCGTGAACAGGGCCGACTCAAGGGCGAACAGTGCGGCCTGGGTGAACCGGGTCTGATCCAGGACCGGATCGCCCTCGAACACCACGTCCTTCAGCGACCGGCCCAGATGCCCGTCCAGGTACGCACACGCCGCGTCGAAAGCCTGGGCGAACACGGGGAACGCCTCATACAACTCCCGGCCCATGCCAGGTCGCTGGCACCCCTGCCCCGTGAACAAGAACGCCGTCCCCGCAGCACCGACAGCACCCGCAGAACGAACCTTCTCCAGGCCGGCGATGAGCTCCTCGCGGTCCGCGCCCACCACCACGGCACGGTGCTCGAAAACCGTGCGTGCCGAGGCCAGCGAGTAACCGACGTCGAGCAGCGACGTGTCAGACCCGCGTACGAACTCGGCGAGCTTCCCCGCCTGCGCACGCAACGCCTGCGCGCTGCGCCCGGACACCACCCACGGCACCAGCCCCGGCTCCGCACCTCGCACGGCAGGCGCCCGCTCGGGTGCCGGGCGCAGGATCAGGTGGCAGTTCGTCCCGCCCATCCCGAACGAGGAAACGCCCGCGACACGGGAGGACCCCTCCCACACACCCGTCTTCGTCTGGACTCGCAGGTTCAGCGCATCGAGATCGATCGCCGGATTCGCCGACTCGAAGTTCAGGCTTGCCGGCACCAC
>NZ_JBEYCQ010000086.1:0-2305 GCF_040632905.1 Streptomyces sp. NPDC016469 | reverse complement strand
ACAGCGGGTGTCCAGAGCCAAGGAATATATTTAACAATTAGTAATCCAGAAATATTAAATCCGTTAGCTACAGTAAGTGCAGAAACACAAAAAATAGTGTTAGCAAAATTTCCAGAAATTAAAGTAGAGGATCTTACAGGGACTAATAGTGCATGGTCACTGAAGTTAGCTGCTACTCCATTAACAGAGAAGGCACCAGCTGGAGGCTTTAAATCAGGAACTTCAGCTATAGTTGGAAATACAATTCAGTATCGTGTTACTTCAGAAACAATCTCCAATACGAATATAACAAGAACTGTATCAGGAGCTGTAATAGATAAAATGACAGCAACGGTATATAGTGGAACGCAATCTGGATCAACCACTATAAATGCAGTAAATGAAATAACAACAACAATAACACCTAATAAAAATATGGTCGATTTAATCAACTATCCAACAACTCCGACTCCTTATGAAACTACGATTACATTTAGTGTGGTTCAAGGGCTGTAATACATAATAGAAAGCCAGGAGCGAAACTTCTGGCTTAAAGAAAGGGTGACATTAGATATGAAAAAAATAACTTTATTAATAGCAATTTTACTTCTCTGTATTCCTTCCATTTCTTTTGCCAAAGACAACGATAAAACAATAGGAAGTAATTACATCATTACTCCTATCTACGACGATAATCAAAATCCAAATCAAACAGGTAGATTTCAGTTATCACTAAAAAAAGACAGCAATTATACTTTATCTTTTCGTATTCGCAATGATTCTACAAAAGCTATTACACTAAGTACACAACCTTTAAATGCCATTACAGAAAGTGGCGGTTCTGTTGGGTTTGTTAAAGATCTGAACAGTGGTCAATACACTGAGGTTGGTCATGATGTGGCCTCCCATTTGAGTATTGATGAGACGGTAGAACTTAATGCTAATGAAGAGAAGGTTATTCCCTTTAATTTAGATACAAAAGATTTAAAAGATGGCACCTATTTAGGTGCCATTTCTTTTAGAGAAAAACAATCTGGAGAATCTACAAGTATAAAAAATGACGACAAGCAGACAGGGACAATTGAAACCAATTATGAAATTGAAAAAATACTACCTGTTGAATTTACGATAGGAAAGCCAACTGCAATTGATAACAAATCATTAGCTAAGTCTTTCGTTAAAGCTGTGCGACAAGAAGACGGTAATTTAAAAATTGATGTGGAAAATGATAATGCTGCTTTAGTAGATGGAGGCAAAATCGATATTACTGTTTTAAAAGATGCATCAAAGGTGTTCTCTTTTGAAACAAACATACAGCTAGCTCCAAAATCAAAGACAACTTTAGAAATCCCTTGGAATGGAGATCTATCCAGTGGTGATTACAAGGCATCTGTAGAAACCACTTTTAACAAGAATAGTAGTAAAAAGTCCTTTAATTTTTCTATTGCTAATAAAGAAGTAGAACAGGTGAAAAAACAAACATTCGAGGATGAAAAAAATGTTGTGGAAAGCAATTCAAACGGGTTGCTGATAGGTTGTTTAATAGGAGCATTAATCGTACTGGTTGTACTTGTACTAGTCATAATGAAGCAAAGAAAATTTATGAAAAATCATAATGGATAGAATAGAACCTATTCCTTTAAAGGTGGTGATATAGAAAAGACTAAAGAAGTATATAAAAAATAATAGAAGGAGGTTTATAAATGGTAAAGCAACAAGCTCATCCAGTCATAGATGTTGTAAATCAGGGAGCAGAAGAATTAAAAGCTGTTCTTGAGCAAAAAGGATTGTCTCCTGAAGAACCTGCAATATCTGCTATATTAGATAAACATTTCTTGAAAATGGAAAAGCTTTTAACAGAATTCACAGAGAAAATGGAAAAGGCTCCTTTAAAGGAAATTCCTCAATTAGAGATGAATATTGTTGGAAAGTTAAAAAAAGTATTCACTGATCTTACTAAAGGTTTAAAGCAGATAGTGGTAGATACGAAAGAACAAGTTCGCGATGGAATTGAGAATAAAGTAAATGATTTCAAAATTGATATTCATAATAAGATTGCTTCTAAAGTTCAAGGAATAAATGATAATATCAAGAAATTTGCTGATACATTAGATGCGAAGTACTCCATTATTGAAATGACAGGAAAGATTGAAGAAATTCAGGGAAAAGAAAAGTTAGGAAACATAGAACATTCTCAACCAGAGGAATCGGAATTTAAATACTCCAAAGAGACTGTGAAACAGTTTGTATTTCCTTATTTAGAAGAACTTAAAGGGAAATATAATGATTTATCCACTAGAGTAGTGAAGGAAGAGCAAGATGGTCC
>NZ_JBEYCQ010000085.1:0-2341 GCF_040632905.1 Streptomyces sp. NPDC016469 | reverse complement strand
GGTTAATTGCAGTGAATCCACCGAATTGTACGTTAGGATTAGAAATGGTTGATGAGTTTGTTTTTAAAATCATAGAATTAAAAGGCTTTAATGCTGTTGTTCCCGATTTGAAACCACCTGATGGTGTTTTTTCAGTTAATTCAGTAGCACTAACTTTCAATGAAAAATTGGAACCTGTACCCGATAAATCTTCCAAATTAATAGTAGGAATTTTTCCAATGATTACTTTTTGAGTCGCAGTACCCACTGTAACTGTTGGGTTTAAGTCTTGAGGACTTGTTAAAGAAACATTATATCCTCCACTCTGAATGCCTGTAGATGCCTTAGTTGTTGCTTGCTCAGCTGCAAACGCTGAATTCCCTCCGAATAAAAACCCTAATGACATGACTCCTGTTAATGCTAAAATTCCAAATTTACTTTTCGATAATTTCATTTCTGAATACCTCTTTCATATTAGTATTAATATCCTTGAATTTAGGCAGCGTTGTTAAATACTGATTGCACACTATCCAATACCATATTAGGGTTTGCGAAGTTTACTACTTTAGGTAAAGAAGTAATCATGCCAATTGTATTGATTTTATTGTTCATAACATCAACTAATGATTCGAATACAGCTGGTAGTGCGACAGCTAATATACTTCCAATTGCCACTCCAATAATCAATGAATAAATCCCGTTAATACTACGATCTGCATTTGCTTCAAAACTCATAATAAAAAACTCCCTTTTCTTTAATTTTTTTATTTTTTAATTCCTTACTCCCTAACTAACCTGAAAACCATTTTTTTATGAATGAATCACCTCCTTAAAAGAAAAAACACTATGTTTAATAGTGTTTTGGAAAAACTTATTTAAAAATAATTGCTCTATAGTTTAGTTTTGCAAATTCCTTAAATACGTCAAAATAATTAAAGGAAAAATCCAAAAGTATTGCTAAAACTGCAACACCTGCTATCATCAACAGATTTCTTACACCACTTTGCAACTGAGTCACCTCACTTTACTTACGGCACTCCCTCTAGATGTAATTAGTTGATCAGGTAGATCAAAGAAAAATACTTCAATATTTCCAGTAACTATATAATTTACTTCTGAACCAAATGACTTTTTATCTGAACCTGATAAACTAGTAACCTCAAACTTGCCATCGTAAAATTTATTCGAGTACTCATTTATATTTTCAACAGCAGTTGAAGTTAATCCACCATTGCGTTCAATCTGTCCATCTATATAAGTCTTAAAGTCAGATGATTGAATATAACTTACAAAGAATATGGTTATAGCCATTAAAAACATGACAAAGGCCATTAACATAATCTGTAATGAAAATTCGCCAGCAGCGTCTTCTGCATACATTTAACCACCCATTTCTCTTAAAGATTGTTCATATTTCGGGTAAAGATATCAAAGGCAGCCCCAGCCATATAACCAATCATTGGTATAAAGTTCACCATAGTCAGTTTAGTTGGATACATAATAAATGTTCTTTCTTTATGTTTTCGAATATCTTCAATACCTCGCATCATTGCTTTTCTAGCTATATCACTTAACTCATCAATAATACTGCTATCACTTGTGTGGTTTGTATAATTATAAAGTGATGTCATAAACGTGCGAGCTTCATCGGTTCCCCCTGCAGCTACTTCAGCAAATTGCATATATGGTTGAACCTTATTGGGACTTTCCGTTATATCAATAATCAACCGATACAGATTATTTTTAAATTCTCCATCCTCTAAGCGATCTAACAGTTTTCGAAAAGTAGTTATGATAGACTCATTTGAATCCTGTAGATAGGTGACAATTAATCGCTGAAAAACATACCATGAAATTTGTTTTTCATATACTAGACCGTTATATTCATGTTTTTCTTTTGTGTAAGCATTTCTCCAAGAATAAACGAAAAAGATTATAGATAACAATGATAGCCAGGGACTAACTAGAAAAGCTGGAATAACTGCAGCAAGAGTAGACAAGAGCGCATTTCTCATTCTTCTCTTCTGGAACAAATAAAACTCGTATTCTCCAAACCCTGACTTTTCAACCATTTCATACAGATCTTGTTCTGCGACTAAATGCCAAAATCTTTGCATTCTTGTTTTTTCTATAGGTATTTCAGTTATTTCCTCCACATTTTCACCTCCATTACCTCATCATCTGCTAAGTTCATTTGAAGGGAATGAAAGTAAAAACATAATGCTCCTATTAGTATGGCACTACACACCCAACCGATGATATTGTGAGCGTAATAAAGTAAATAAGCATCTACTCCTCTTGCAAAGGTTAAAATGCCGACAACTACTACAGGATATAAAGTTGTTGCTTTAAATTGTCTCTT
>NZ_JBEYCQ010000084.1:0-2438 GCF_040632905.1 Streptomyces sp. NPDC016469 | reverse complement strand
GTGGTGCCGGCAAGCCTGAACTTCGAGTCGGCGAATCCGGCGATCGATCTCGATGCGCTGAACCTGCGAGTCCAGACGAAGACGGGTGTGTGGGAAGGGTCCTCCCGTGTCGCGGGTGTGTCGTCCTTCGGGATGGGCGGGACGAACTGCCACCTGATCCTGCGGCCCGCACCCGAGCGGGCCCCAGTGGTGGAAGGTGTTCAGCCGGGGCTGGTGCCGTGGGTGGTGTCCGGGCGCAGCGCAGAGGCGCTGCGTGCGCAGGCGGGGAAGCTCGCCGAGTTCGTACGCGGGTCTGACACGTCGCCGCTGGATATTGGTTACTCGCTGGCCTCGGCACGCACGGTTTTCGAGCACCGTGCGGTGGTGGTGGGTGCGGACCGCGAGGAGCTCATCGCCGGCCTGGAGAAGGTTCGTTCTGCGGGTGCTGTCGGTGCTGCGGGGACGGCGTTCTTGTTCACGGGGCAGGGGTGCCAGCGTCCGGGGATGGGCCGGGAGTTGTATGAGGCGTTCCCGGTGTTCGCCCAGGCTTTCGACGCGGCGTGTGCGTACCTGGACGGGCATCTGGGCCGGTCGCTGAAGGATGTGGTGTTCGAGGGTGATCCGGTGCTGGATCAGACCCGGTTCACGCAGGCCGCACTGTTCGCCCTTGAGTCGGCCCTGTTCACGCTGGTGTCCTCCTTCGGAGTGCGCCCTGACGCGCTGATCGGTCACTCGATCGGTGAGGTGAGCGCCGCATACGCGGCCGGAGTCTTCTCCCTGGAGGACGCGTGTGCGCTGGTCGCGGTACGGGGCCGCCTGATGCAAGCCGCCCGCGCGGGCGGAGCGATGCTCGCCATCGCCGCCCCGGAGACAGAGGTGGTCCCGGAGCTGGTTGAGGGCATGTCGCTCGCGGCGGTGAACGGCCCGGCAGCCGTGGTCGTCTCCGGTGACGCGGATGCGGTCGGGGTCCTGGAGGAGCTGTTCCGAGGGCGTGGGGTCAAGGTCAAGCACCTCACCGTGTCCCACGCCTTCCACTCCGCGCACATGGACACCGCCCTGGCCGAGTTCGAGGAGACAATCGGCTCCCTGACGTTCAACGAGCCGCAGATCACGGTCATCTCGAACGTGACCGGCCAGATCGCCGACGAGCTGACCAACCCTGGTTACTGGGCCCGCCAGATCCGCGCGGCGGTCCGTTTCGATGACGGCATCCGCACTCTGGACGCCCAGGGCATCACCACGTACCTCGAACTCGGGCCGGACCCGGTCCTGACGTCCCTCGTTCAGAACACCCTCGACACCCCCACCGCCACCTCCGCACTCAAGAGCGAGCGTGACGAGGCCAAGACACTGCTGCGGGCCCTGGGCACCGCCTACTCCAGCGGGACCGACGTCGACTGGACCGCTTTCCTGCCCGGCGGGAACCGGGTCAAGCTCCCCACCTACGCCTTCCAGCGCAAGCGCTACTGGATCAACACCCCCGACGCCCCTGCCGGTCCCGTTTCCGTAGCGGAGCAGGAGCCGGAGCAGGAGCCGGAAGGCGTGCTGGGGGAGTGGGCGAGCCGGGTGCGCAAGCTCACCGGCAAGCAGGGCGATCTCCTGCGTCAAAAGCTGATCACGGGTCTGATCTGCCGCCACACCGCCGAGATCCTCGAATACGACAGCGCCGATGCGATCGATTCCGAGCTGCCCTTCAAGGACTTGGGCTACAACTCACTCACCTCCGTGGAGCTGCGCAGCCGCCTGGCCGCCGACCTCGGCCTCGCCCTGCCGTCCTCGCTCGTCTACGACTACCCGACGCCCGCTGTTCTCGCCCGCCACATCGTTCGCGACCTGGTGGGTGCGCCCGACCCGGACGCCGTGGACGCGGTCCTTTCCGGAGTCGAGGACGTGTCCGATGAGCCGTTGGCGATTGTGGGCATGGCGTGCCGGTATCCGGGTGGAGTGGTTTCGCCGGAGGGACTGTGGGGGCTGGTTGCCGAGGGTGGGGATGCGATTGGTGGTTGGCCGGAGGATCGTGGCTGGGACGTCGAGGGGCTGTACGACGCCGAGCGGGGTGTGCCGGGGAAGTCGTACGCGCGTTACGGCGGGTTCCTGCAGGGGGCGGACGGGTTCGACGCGGAGTTCTTCGGGATTTCGCCGCGTGAGGCGTTGGCGATGGACCCGCAGCAGCGTCTGCTGCTGGAGACGGCCTGGGAGGCGCTGGAACGGTCGGGGATTGTTCCGCAGTCGCTCAAGGGCAGTCGGACGGGTGTGTTCGTCGGCGCGATGACGGGGGAGTACGGTCCGCGTCTGGCGGAGCCCGTTGCGGGGACGGAGGGGTACCTCCTCACGGGTAATACGGCGAGTGTCGCCTCGGGCCGTATTTCCTACACCCTTGGCCTGGAGGGCCCGGCCGTCACCGTGGATACGGCGTGCTCGGCTTCCCTGGTGGCTTTGCACCTGGCGGCTCAGTCGTT
>NZ_JBEYCQ010000083.1:0-2558 GCF_040632905.1 Streptomyces sp. NPDC016469 | reverse complement strand
TCCTTACGGATCGACATCAGACCCGGCATCTCGTGCTCGGCAAGCGTGATCTCCTTCCGCCCGAAAGCGGCGAGAGAGAGATCGGCGACCTTGAAATCGATGGTCTCAACTGGCATGGAGGCTCCTAGTGCTCATGACGTTGCGGTGGATGTCGAGGGTCGCCGTTGATTTGTTCAGCGTGATGTAGTGCAGCCCGGGCGCGCCTTCGGCGAGCAGCCGGTCGGCCATCAGGGTCGCGTGGGCCACGCCGATCTCGTACGCGATGTCCGGCCGGTGCTGTGCGGCTTCCAGACGGTGGGCCAGGTCCTCGGGGAACGCGGCGTCGGAGAGTTCCGCGAAGCGGCGGATCTGCCGGACGTCGGTGGCCGGCATGATCTCCGGGATGATCGGGGTCGTGCAGCCGGCCGCCGCCACCCGGTCCCGCAGCCGCAGGTAGTCCTCCACGTCGAAGAACATCTGCGTGATGGCGTAGTCGGCGCCGGCGCGGCACTTGGCGACGAAGTGCCGGATGTCGCTGTCCCAGTCGGGCGAGCGCGGGTGCCGCTCGGGGAAGGCGGCGACACCGATGGTGAAGTCCCCCAGCGAGCGGACCAGTTCGACCAGCTGATAGGCGTGGTGGAAGCCGTCCGGATGCGCGGTCCACTCCCCCTTGGGGTCGCCGGGCGGGTCGCCCCGCAGCACCAGTACGTCCCGCACCCCGGCGTCCGCGTACTGGCCGATGATGTGCCGGAGCTCGGCCACCGAGTGCCCGACGGCGGTCAGGTGGGCGACGGGGCGCAGGGTCGTCTCGGTGACCAGGCGCTTCGTGACGTCGATGGTGCGGTCCCTGGACGACCCGCCCGCGCCGTAGGTGACGGACACGAAGTCGGGGCCCAGCGGCTCCAGGCGGCGGATGGCCTGCCACAGGGTCCGTTCGCCCTGGGCGGTGCGGGGCGGGAAGAACTCGAAGGAGAACGTCGGACGGTCCATCACCGGCCACCCCCCGCCCGGCCCGCGTTGAAGTACGACGCCTCGGGGTGGTGGACGACGATCGCGTCCGTCGACTGCTCGGGGTGGAGCTGGAACTCCTCGGAGAGGTGCACCCCGATCCGCTCCGGCCGCAGCAGGTCCGCGATCTTGGCGCGGTCCTCCAGGTCCGGGCAGGCCGGGTAGCCCAGCGAGTAGCGGCAGCCCTGGTACTCGGTGCGCAGCATGCCGTCCAGGCCGTCGGGTTCGCGGCCGGCGATCCGGAGTCCTGCGCGGACGCGGGCGTGCCAGTACTCGGCCAGCGCCTCCGCCAGCTGTACGGAGAGCCCGTGGAGTTCGAGGTAGTCGCGGTACGAGCCGGAGGCGAAGAGCTCCGCGGTCGCCTCGCCGATCTTCGAGCCGACGGTCACGATCTGGAGCCCGACCACGTCCGTCTCGCCGGAGTCCTCCGGCCGGAAGAAGTCCGCCAGGCACAGGCGGCGGCCGCGCGGCTGGCGCGGGAAGGTGAACCGGGTCCGTTCGTGCCCGTTCTCGTCCAGGATGATCAGGTCGTCGCCCTTGGACACGCACGGGAAGTACCCGTGCACGACGGCCGCTTCGAGCAGGTTCTCCGTACGCAGCCGGTCCAGCCACATCCGCAGCCTCGGCCGGCCCTCCGCCTCGATCGTGTCGCCCTTCAGCCCCCACTGGCCCTTGAACAGGGCGGCCTCGTCCAGCCAGGAGGTGTACTCCTTGTGCGGGATGCCCTTGACCACGCGGGTGCCCCAGAACGGCGGGGCGGGAACGGGGTTGTCGACGGCGACGTCCGACCGGCCGACGTCCGCCGGCTCCTCGAACTTCGGCTCCCTCAGCGGCACGCGGCGCTGCTTGAGCGGCGGCAGGGTGGCGCCGGGGACGCCGCGCTTGACGGCGATGAGCGCGTCCATCAGGCGCAGGCCCTCGAAGGCGTCGCGCGCGTAGCGCACCTCGCCCTCGTACAGCTCGTGCAGGTCCTGCTCGACGTAGGCGCGGGTCAGGGCGGCGCCGCCGAGGATGACCGGGTAGTCGGCGGCCAGCTTGCGCTGGTTCAGCTCCTCCAGGTTCTCCTTCATGATCACCGTGGACTTCACCAGGAGCCCCGACATCCCGATGACGTCGGCCTTGTGCTCCACCGCCGCGTCGAGGATGGCCGAAACGGGCTGCTTGATGCCCAGGTTGACCACGTTGTAGCCGTTGTTGGAGAGGATGATGTCGACCAGGTTCTTGCCGATGTCGTGGACGTCGCCGCGGACGGTCGCCAGCACGATGGTGCCCTTGCCCTCCTCGCCCTCGGCCCGCTCCATGTGCGGTTCCAGGTACGCCACCGCGGCCTTCATGACCTCGGCGGACTGGAGGACGAACGGCAGCTGCATCTGCCCGGAGCCGAAGAGTTCGCCGACGACCTTCATGCCGTCCAGCAGCGTGTCGTTGACGATGTCCAGGGCCTTGCGGGTGGTCAGCGCCTCGGCGAGGTCGTCGTCCAGGCCGTTCTTCTCGCCGTCGATGATGCGGCGCTTGAGGCGCTCGTCCAGCGGCAGCGCGGCCAGTTCCTCGGCCTTGCCCTCCTTGAGGGA
>NZ_JBEYCQ010000082.1:0-2592 GCF_040632905.1 Streptomyces sp. NPDC016469 | reverse complement strand
GACCTTACCTATGGGTAGGTAATTGGCTGTGAATGACTGCTCAACAACCTTTGCGTGAAGGGTTATTGACAAGTGTTGAATTGTGCGGCGGCGTGAATGGATTTATAAGTCATACAAATGTACTTAAATATGAAGGATATACACGAGATAGACCAGAGATATTATTTAACTTAGCACAATTCCTAAAAGATGAAAAAATAGAACAAGACTGGATTAAGGATAAAAATATTAAGCATTATATTATTAAATATAAGCTACCTTTGAATTACTATAGGTATTTTACATTTGAGGCGAAATATGATGATAGTGATTACGGTATTACTAAATACAATTTAGAATACTTACCAAAAAAGGAAATAGAAGTACGCGTAAAGAAATGGGTCATCCAAAAAGCTATTTACATTCTTAGATATGGAGTATATGAACTTTACTCTTATGTCCATCCAAAAGTAAAGATTGAAACTAAAGATATTATGGAAATTATGACTGAATTAGAATATATCACAAAATATAATATTAAAAGTAAAGATAAAACTTTATAAAAATTACTGAAGGGATCAGAAAATTATGGTTGAGGAAGTTAAAAGATTAGATATACCCACAAAGGTTTTAAGAAATTTATATATATACTCTGGTAATCAATGTGCATTTCCTGGGTGTTCTCATAAAATAGTAGATGATGATGGGAACTATATTGCACAGCTATGTCATATTGAATCAGCTAATATAGGTGGCGAAAGATTTAACCCCGAAATGACAAATAAACAGAGAGCAGATTACCCGAATTTATTGTTACTTTGTTACGAACACCACCAGGTTACAAATAATGTACAGAAATATCCTGTAGATGTAATGAAAGCATTGAAAGCGAAGCATGAAGCAAAATTTAAAAATATACTAGAAGATATCAGCAACACATTCATTCCTGACATAACTAAAGGGCAAAAGTTGTCATTGCCAAAGACGCTTATCGAGATGAATAAGTATATGGGATGGAGACATAACGAAGATGAATTAAAGGGAACAATAGAGTTTATAGAACGTGGTGCTTTGCGTTTAAAGAAGCTACCACCCGGAACAAGATCAGTATTTTTAACGATGCTTGAACGGAGTGAAAACAATGAAATTTTACTCGATGAAGTACAACAAGTGTTAAGTATTCCAAACGAGGAGTGGCGTAAGCATTATGATATGCTAGTTAAATATGAACTCATATCTGTTGCTGAGGAACATTATGAGTTATTAGGGTATTATAGTACATTTTGTGAGGAAGAAGGGTGGCCTATGTGGCAGGAGTTAAAGACCTACTGTAAAGGTACAGAAAGAGATTTAGATGAAGTAATAGAAAATTTACGGTTTGACCTACTAGACTAAAAGAAAATTAGATATTAACAAATTATTTATATCATCCCCTTATTTACCCTGAACCACACACTGTATGATCAGTGTGGTTATTTGTGATTAAACACATATTCACCATCAGGATCTCTTCCTTCTTCTAAACATACGGCATAGCAATCTTACAAAACATAATAATTGCCAACACCACCAGGAACTTCATTGGCCCAAAATCATCAAAGTTATTTATGACAATAAGTTAAGACAACAGTTAATCTGTTGATATTTAAGCTCTTTACTTTTCATTGTCAAAACTCTTAAGTTATGACAACACGATAATAAAAAGAAAATGTTTATTAAAACATTTAAAATTCCACTTTATATATTTATCGCTATCACTATATTGTATTTTACTTTAAATTTTGTTATTGCACCGACATTGATTGAATACATGAAATAAGACCATAAAGCTAAAGTAATATAAAAGGATTGGTTATCTAATGATTTTTGGATATGCAAGGGTTAGTTCCATTGAACAAAATTTAGACCGACAAATCAAAGAACTACAAGAATATGGCTGCGAACGCATATACTCTGAAAAAGCTTCTGGTAAAGACTTTAGCAGACCAGTGTTTCTAGAAATGCGTTCTAAAATGCGTTTTGGTGATGTACTTGTAGTACATGATTTAACTAGATTCGGTAGAAATAAAAAGGAAATAATGAATGAATGGAAAAAATTAATTGATGCTGAAATAGATATTGTGGTTTTAAATATGCCTATATTAGATACAAGAAAATATAAGGAATTAGAAGGCATTGGACAATTAGTTTCTGATATTGTTTTATCCTTATTATCCTGGATGGCGGAAGAAGACCGTCGTAGAATCCGAACAGCTCAAAGAGAAGGTATTGAAATTGCAAAATCTAAGGGTATTTATACAGGCGGAAAAAGAAAATACCATAAAGATGCTAAAGGCAAAGATAAAATTATATATGATGAAATTGTGCGTTTAATCCAAGCTGGTGAAAGTGTTAAAAACATACATAAAACAGTTGGTGTAGCAAGGAATACTATTTATACAATAAAAAAAGAGTTGGAATAAGTTTAATATTTATAATACCCCTTAGCTTTTCTAAGGGGTATATATTGCATTAAGCAACGCTGCGAGCAGGCACCCCGGCAGTGCTTTCGTGTGACGATCGTAGGCCGGTGTTGACGGCTCGAATGCCAGGACGGTGGTAGTGTGCGCGCCT
>NZ_JBEYCQ010000081.1:0-2607 GCF_040632905.1 Streptomyces sp. NPDC016469 | reverse complement strand
AGCAGCCACCGACCAGCGAGAGGCCGTACTCCTGGACGAACGTCTCCTGCGCGTCGGCCAGCCCCTCGGCGTCGAGCGGGAAGTGGGCCGGGGCAGACTGCCCCGGCCCTTCACCATGCACCCCCCGGGGCCGGAATCAGCCCCTCAGGCCCTCGGCGTCCCGAACCACTGCTCCAGCACCGGCCGCAGGGTGGCATCGCCCGGCTCACCGGCCCACGCCACATGCCCGTCCGGCCGTACGAGCACGGCGGAGGCGTTGATCTCCGCGACCGGCTCGGCCACCACCCGCTCCACGCGGTCCGCCCATGCCGCCACCGGATTCGCCGCGCCCCCGGCGCCCGTCAGGTCCAGGAACACGCCCCGCCCGGCGTGCAGCGCCGAGGCCACACTGCCGGCGCCGGCCGCCGTCACGAGCGGCACGTGCGGCAGCCGCCGCCCCACGGGCGCGGCCGCGCCCTCCGGGGCGTAGCTGACGTCCAGGCCCGTGGACAGCTCCAGCAGGTAGCGGTTCGCGTCCGGGAACTTCAGCAGCTCCGCCATCAGGGCCCGCACCGGGGCCACCTTCTCCACCGGGTGGATCAGGGCCAGCTGGGTGTCGGTCGCGGCAGCCGCGCGCAGGCCCTGCGGGCGCCGCTCGGCCGTGTAGGTGTCGAGCAGGTTGGCCGGCGCCCAGCCGAGCAGGTCCGCCGCGAGCTTCCAGCCCAGGTTGACCGCGTCCTGCAGCACCAGGTTCATGCGCAGCCCGGCCAGCGGGTAGAAGGTGTGCGCCGCGTCGCCCACGAGGAAGACCCTCTCGGCCTGGTACACCTCGGCGACCCGCGACGGGCCGCCGTAGCGGCGGATCCAGCGCACCGGGACATCCGGGAAGGGCGTGTCGTTGAGCCGCTCGATGCCCCGACGCAGCTCGGCTGCGGTCGGCTCCACCGAAGGACCCGGCAGGTCCGTGTCGAACTCCGCGGTGATCACCCGGGTCACCCCCGGCTCCACGGGCACCGACGAGTACAGCCCGCCCACCGGGCAGAACCGGGCGCCGCGGTGGATCTCCGGCAGGTCCTGGATATCGATCTCCACGTCCGCGACCAGACCGCAACTGGCCGGGCCCGTACCGGAGAAGGTGATCCCGGCCTGTTCGCGGACCACGCTGTCCTCGCCGTCGGCGCCCACCAGGTAGCTGCCACGCAGCTCGTACGTCCCCTCCTCGGCGCGGACCGTGACGCTGACCCCGAACTCGTCCTGGGTGTAGCCCGCCAGCTCATGCCCGTAGCGGACCTCGGCGCCTCGCTTGAGCGCGTGCCGCTCCAGCTCCCTCTCCAGATACTCCTGAGCGAGCAGCAGGGCCGGCTGGTGCCGTCCTTCGAGCGGGGTCATGTCGAGCCACAGCAGGGAGAAATGGGTGCCCTGGACCGGAGTGGTGTGCTCGCGCAGGCCCTCCAGCAGGCCCCGCTGGTCCAGCAGTTCCACGACGGTGGTGTTGACGGCCTGGCCCACGGACCGGCCGCTGGGGGAGGGCAGCCGCTCCAGCACGATGCTGTCGATGCCCCACAGTCCGAGCTCGTGGGCCAGCATCAGCCCTGCGGGCCCGCCGCCCGCGATGATAACGGGATCGGACATATCCTGTTCCTCCGGTTTCTGGTGTTGTGCGTAGTGCTGGTGCCTGGCCCCCGCCCGGCCCCGGTCCCGTGACGAGCCCGGGGCCGGGCGGCTTCAGGCGATGCCGAGCTCGTTGTCGATGAGGTCGAAGATCTCGTCGTCGGTCGCCACGGAGATCCGCTCGGCGGACTCCTCGTCCTCGCTCGCAGGTCCGGACCCGCCGTGTTCCTCCAGCCGCAGCAGGAAGTCCTGCAGTCGGGCTGTCAGCCGGCCCACGGCTGCCGCAGACGGCTCAGTGGAGGCCAACACGTCCTGGACCACGTCGAGTTCGCTGACGATGCCGGCGAAGACGTCCCGCTCCGCGGGGGCGAGCAGTTCGTCCAGGTGCGCGGTCAGCGCGCCGGGGGTGGGGTGGTCGAAGATCAGGGTCGGGGAGAGGCGCCGGCCGGTGGCGGCGCCGAGCCGGTTGCGCAGCTCCACGGCGGACAGCGAGTCGAAGCCGAGCGACTGGAACAGCCGGTCCGCCCCCACGCTGTCCGCCGAGGAGTGACCGAGCACGGCCGCGACATGCTCACCGACCAGGTCGGCCAGCCGCTTGCGCCGCTCCTGGGCCGGCAGGGGAGCGAGCCTTTCGGCCAGGGAGACCTCACCCGCCCCCTCGCCCGCGGAACGGCCGGCTGCCCGCGCCACCGGGCGCGGACGCGTCTGTCGTACCAGGGCACTGAACAGCGGATCCAGCAGGCCCGCCCGCGCCCGCTCGGCGAGTGTCGCCGGATCGAGCCCCATGGCTACGGACACGGGCTGGCGCAGTCCGAGCGCCGCGTCGAAGCGGGCCAGGCCGTCGGCGGAGGTCAGCGCTGTCACACCCGTACGGGCCAGCCGGGCCAGCGCCGTCTCGTCCAGCTGCCCCGTCATCGTGCTCGCCTGGTCCCAGAGTCCCCAGGCGAGGGAGGTGGCGGGGAGTCCTTGGGTGTGGCGGTGGGCGGCGAGGGCGTCGAGGAAGGTGTTGGCGGCGGC
>NZ_JBEYCQ010000080.1:0-2679 GCF_040632905.1 Streptomyces sp. NPDC016469 | reverse complement strand
GACCGGGTGGTCATCCGTTTCGCGGGTGATTCGGGTGACGGCATGCAGCTCACGGGTGACCGGTTCACCTCGGAGACGGCGTCCTTCGGGAACGACTTGTCCACGCTGCCGAACTTCCCGGCCGAGATCCGTGCTCCTGCGGGCACGCTGCCGGGGGTTTCGTCGTTCCAGCTGCATTTCGCCGATCACGACATCCTGACGCCGGGTGACGCGCCGAACGTGCTGGTCGCGATGAACCCGGCGGCGCTGAAGGCGAACATCGCCGATGTGCCGCGCGGGGCCGAGATCATCGTGAACACCGACGAGTTCACGAAACGCCCGATGGCGAAGGTCGGCTACGAGACCAACCCGCTGGAGGACGGCTCGCTGGAGGCGTACAACGTCCATCCGGTGCCGCTGACGACGCTGACGATCGAGGCGCTGAAGGAGTTCGGGCTCTCCCGCAAGGAGGCCGAGCGCTCGAAGAACATGTTCGCGCTCGGGCTGCTGTCGTGGATGTATCACCGGCCGACCGAGGGCACCGAGGCGTTCCTGCGGGCGAAGTTCGCGAAGAAGCCGCAGATCGCCGAGGCGAACGTGGCCGCCTACCGGGCCGGGTGGAACTTCGGCGAGACGACGGAGGACTTCGCCGTCAGCTACGAAGTGGCCCCGGCCTCCCACGCCTTCCCCACCGGCACCTACCGCAACATCTCGGGGAACCTCGCCCTGGCCTACGGCCTGATCGCCGCCTCCCGTCAGGCGGACCTGCCGCTCTACCTCGGCTCGTACCCGATCACGCCGGCCTCGGACATCCTGCACGAGCTGAGCCGGCACAAGAACTTCGGCGTGCGGACCTTCCAGGCCGAGGACGAGATCGCGGGCATCGGTGCCGCGCTGGGCGCGGCGTTCGGCGGTTCCCTCGCCGTGACGACCACGTCGGGGCCGGGTGTGGCGCTGAAGTCGGAGACCATCGGGCTGGCGGTCTCGCTCGAACTGCCGTTGCTGATCGTGGACATCCAGCGCGGCGGCCCCTCGACCGGGCTGCCCACCAAGACCGAGCAGGCCGATCTGCTCCAGGCGATGTACGGGCGCAACGGCGAGGCCCCGGTCCCGATCATCGCCCCCCGCACCCCGGCCGACTGCTTCGACGCCGCCCTGGACGCCGCCCGCATCGCCCTGACCTACCGCACCCCGGTCTTCCTCCTCTCCGACGGCTACCTGGCCAACGGCTCCGAACCCTGGCGCATCCCGGAGCTGGACCAGCTGCCCGACCTGCGCGTCCAGTTCGCCGGCGGCCCCAACCACGAACTCGCCGACGGCACCGCAGTGTTCTGGCCCTACAAACGCGACCCCCAGACGCTCGCCCGCCCGTGGGCGGTCCCGGGCACGCCCGGTCTCGAACACCGCATCGGCGGCATCGAGAAACAGGACGGCACCGGCAACATCTCCTACGACCCCGCCAACCACGACCTCATGGTCCGCACCCGCCAGGCCAAGATCGACGGCATCCAGGTCCCGGACATCGAGGCCGACGACCCCGCGGACGCGGACACGCTGGTGCTGGGCTGGGGCTCGACATACGGACCCATCACCGCCGCCGTGCGCCGGCTGCGCGCCTCGGGACGCTCCATCGCCCAGGCCCACCTGCGCCACATCAACCCCTTCCCCCACAATCTGGGCGAGGTCCTGGCACGTTACGACAAGGTGGTCGTCCCCGAGATGAACCTCGGCCAGCTCGCCACCCTCATCCGCGCCAAGTACCTGACCGACGCCCACAGCTACAACCAGGTCAACGGCATGCCGTTCAAGGCCGAGCAGCTCGCCACCGCTCTTGAGGAGGCCATCGATGCCTGAGACGAACGAACTGCTCCAGCTCGTGCCCAAGGCCGAGGCCAAGCAGTCCATGAAGGACTTCAAGTCCGACCAGGAAGTGCGCTGGTGCCCCGGCTGCGGCGACTACGCCGTCCTCGCCGCCGTCCAGGGCTTCATGCCCGACCTCGGCCTCGCGAAGGAAAACATCGTCTTCATCTCCGGCATCGGCTGCTCCTCCCGCTTCCCGTACTACATGAACACCTACGGGATGCACTCCATCCACGGCCGCGCCCCCTCCATCGCGACCGGCCTGGCCACCTCGCGCCGCGACCTTTCCGTCTGGGTCGTCACCGGCGACGGCGACGCACTGTCCATCGGCGGCAACCACCTCATCCACGCCCTGCGCCGCAACGTGAACCTCAAGATCCTGCTCTTCAACAACCGGATCTACGGACTCACCAAGGGCCAGTACTCCCCCACCTCCGAACTCGGCAAGATCACCAAATCGACGCCGATGGGCTCACTCGACGCCCCCTTCAACCCGGTATCCCTCGCCATCGGCGCCGAGGCATCCTTCGTCGCGAGAACCGTCGACTCCGACCGCAAACACCTCACCAGCGTGCTCCGCGCCGCCGCCGACCACCCGGGCACAGCCCTCGTGGAGATCTACCAGAACTGCAACATCTTCAACGACGGCGCCTTCGAAGTCCTCAAGGACAAGGACCAGGCACAAGAAGCCGTCATCCGCCTGGAACACGGCCAGCCCATCGTCTTCGGCACGGAAGGCTCCAAGGGCGTCGTACGCGACCCGCTCACCGGCGACCTGAAGGTCGTCGCCGTCACCGAGGACAACAAGTCCCAGATCCTCGTCCACGACGCCCATGCCCC
>NZ_JBEYCQ010000079.1:0-2699 GCF_040632905.1 Streptomyces sp. NPDC016469 | reverse complement strand
AAAATAAGACAATAGAAAGCGAAAAATTCGAAAATGTAGAGGTTTCTGCGGATAATGCTACGATTGAAATTTATCCATCTGAAGATTCTGCTTCATATGTTGAGTTAACAGGAACGAAAAGAGGGAAAAGAGAGCTGGACTTTTCTGCTGATGTTAATGGAAACACATTAAAGGTGACAGCTAAGGAAACAGGAAGTCAGCTATTTTCAGTGAATTTCTTTGAAGGCAGTGAGCTTAACTTGAAGCTATACTTGCCAGATAAACAATATACTAAAATATTGGCGGAAATTAGCAACGGCAAAATTGCCATCCAGGAGCTGTCTGCTAAACAGGTTGATGTTCAGACTGACAATGGCCGATTGGACCTCGCTAATCTTAATGCAGACAAAGTGAAGGCAAGGTCTGCCAATGGACGAATCCAGCTGGACAATGTTTCAGGCGAGATAGAAGGAAAAACAATGAACGGAAGAATAGAACTGAACACAGAGACATTGGATGAGAATATTCGCTTAGAAACAAATAATGGCGAAATTTCGATAACAACTGAAAAGGAGCCTGAGAATACGAGCATAACGGCAGAAACGGATAACGGTGATATTGAAATGTTCAACAATTCCAATTCAAACCTTATCTTTGGAAATGGTGGAAATAAAGTAAGCTTAAAAACAAACAATGGCGATATTGAGGTAAATTACTAAAAAAGGAGGCTGTGACATAAGTATGTGAACCAGCGTAAAGACCGAACTACTTAATCAACTATTGATTAAATAGTTCGGTTTTTTGTTTTTTGTTTAAATACAAAAAATTAGAAATTTTAGTGGAATGGAGCGGAGGCCACTCGACTCCTGCGGGAAATAGAGGAAAGGATGAGACCCCGCAGGCGATGAAGTGACCCCAAAAAGTTGGACAGTATTTTTGTTAAGCTGCTGTCTGGGTAAGAGTCCGATACTGGATCGGGCTCTTACCTTTTAATTTGGTTTTGATTCTAATGTTATTGTAGTAATGAATATATTTTTTTAGTTCATGTTTGAAGTGATCTATGTCCTTAAATTCATTCCGATAGAGAAATTCAGATTTCATAATACCAAAAAAGTTCTCTATAACTGCATTGTCATAACAGTTCCCCTTTCGGGACATACTTTGTGTTATACCTTGTTTCTTTAAGGATTGGCGGTATTTTTTCATCTGGTAATGCCAGCCCTGATCGGAGTGAATAATGAGGTTATCATCATCAGTCAAGCGTTTAAAGGACTTGTCTAACATTTCTGCAACAAGGGAGTAAGTTGGCCTAGTACCAATTGTGTACGTAACAATCTCACTATTGAATAGATCAAGTACAGGAGATAAGTAGAGTTTCTCCCCAAACAACTTAAATTCTGTAATGTCAGTAACCCACTTTTGGTTTGGTTTTTCTGCGTTAAAGTTACGCTCCAATATATTCGGAGCTATTTTACCCACATTTCCCTTATAAGAGCGATATTTCTTCATACGAACCATACACTTCAAGCCTAATACCTTCATTAACCGCTGCACTTTTTTATGATTCACTTTATATCCTCGATTATTTAACTCTTCTTGGATACGCCGATATCCGTAAAGCCCATTATGTTCCTCATAAATGGACTGAATTAATGTTTTTAATTCAGCATTTTTATCAGGAAGGTTGAAGGTGTTTACCCAGTAATAGTACGTACTGCGAGGGATGTTTGCCAGCTTTATAAGTTTCTTCACCGAGAAAATATTCCTTAGTTCATAGACTACTTTCGCTTTGTCCTTTTTGGTAATTTTTCCTTGTTTTGAACTAAGGCTCTCAACTTTTTTAAATAGGCATTCTCCATACGCAAAAACTCTAGCTCCTTCTGCATTTCCTCAACCGAGCCTTCTGTATCCTTATCAAGTATATTCTTATCCACATTCTTCTTTTTATGGGATGTCATACAAGGAATCCCCTTTTCTTTTGGTTTAAGGGCATCGAATCCACCATTATCCCATTTTTTCTTCCACTTTCGTACCATAGAGCAGTCAGGAATATGAAAGATTGCCGATGCCTCTCGAATAGAAAACTGTTTCTCTTCAATAAACTGGATTACTTTTAGTTTAAAAGCCAATGGATAATTTGTATAGGGAAAACAAAAGGCTGACTCTCCATGATATTCATATAATTTCACCCAATAACGTAAGGCAGATTCGTCAATCCCAACTTCATTCGCTAATTCCCTGTAGCCAATCCTCTCGTTTAAATAACGCTGAATAACCAAGTGCTTTTCTGATTCATTAAATTTACCCACCCAGGCACCTCCTATTGTTGAACTTAGTTGTCCAACAATGGGGGTGCACTGCAGAAGACGAGGAGGCTAAGCTTCCTCCCCGCGGAAAGCGAGTGGGTGCAGCGCAATGAAACGAACTAACTTTAACTCAAAATTCTATTTAGACACAACCTTCATTTTTTAAATTTAGTTGTAATTCTATTATTCGTGTTTAGAAAGCTTATCTTTTATTTTATCCCAGCCTTTTTTTTGTGGTTATTGCTCTTTTAAAAAAACATGTTTTGAAGAATTGTTATTAAGGGAAAGTTAGCTAGAAGAACTATTTTTTTGGAGGTATTTATGAAAATACAGTGGAATTTATTATTTGGAATTATTTTTGCCGTTATTGTGGCAGTATTTGCCGTTATTAATGTCGATTCCGTTACGGTCAAC
>NZ_JBEYCQ010000078.1:0-3065 GCF_040632905.1 Streptomyces sp. NPDC016469 | reverse complement strand
ATACTGTTGAAAAAACAACAGAAGAAAATGGAGTTGAAACAATATCCACTTTTAAAGATGGTTCTATTGCAGTAACAACATTAGAACCAACTATTGTAGAATTTACAGAAAAGGCTCCAACTACTGGTGGTTTTTCAACATTTGCAGTTAGTCCAGGAACTGTTACAAGTGGAAGTGGTTATAAAAATTTCAAAAAAGCTAAAGCATATGTATATACTGGAATAGCTAATGCACATTTTTATGCTGATTTCACCATTGTGCAAGGTGGTAATGACTATATTTCACGAGTATATGACTATAAAATTGTAGGAATAGGCGGTACAGCTTCTTACGACAACCTTAAGATTACAAGAAAAACAGAAAATCTAAACGGAAAAGCATCTGCTAAACTTGATTTCACATGGGTTGCCTTTAACGGCGCAACAAGCAGCACTTGTTGGATTAAACTTTTTGTTGGAAAAGATTCATATAGTACTGACTATAGTTACTAATAAATAAAAAAAAATCTCTTTATTTTTAAAGAGATTTTTTTAATTCATTCAATGTCTTTTAACATTTTTTCAATATTATCTATTTTTTGATGAATTTCGTCTAATTGTTTCTGGTTACTTTCAATGTGTTGCTTTTCTAACCTTAATCTTTCATCAGCTCTTTTTTCATATTTTTTAACAGTTTTTACAATGAAAAAAAGAACAATTAGAATTAAAATAATTGGAAGAAAAATTTGCATTAATGAAAATAGACCTAAATAAGTAGTTACATTCGTCAAGTTAAAAATCTCCTTTTAAATTATCTTTCAATTCTTGTTGAAATAGTTTATAAATTACATTTTTATCTAACTGAATTTGAAAAGAACTTAATTCATAAAACTTTAACGCCTTACCTGATGTTGAAATTTCTAAATTACTTTTAACTAAATTAACCTCCTCTAATTTTTGCAAATGTAAGTAAAGTAAAGGCCTGCTAATTTCTAAATTACGAGCTAGTTCACTCACATATTGTCTTCCTGTTGCTAAAATTGCAATAATTTTTAATCTGTGTGGATTGGCCATGGCTTCAAGAGACTTCAATAATATTTCTTTAGAATATTCTTCTTTCATATGTAAGTATTTTATTACACGTGTAACACATGTGTCAATATTTTTAGAAAAATTAATTAAATTTCAAATATCCTAAAAATATATAAAAGGTGATCATCGAGGTTTAGTTAAAGAGTTTTGTCCGTTGAGACTTACTTTTTGAATATCAAGAAAAGAAAACAAAAAACTCTTATGGGAGAAACAGGGCAGGATAGTTTAAGTTCATTATTTCACAAAGTTATCCATGATTGATAGTTAAAAGAACCATATAAGATAACTCGTTCTTTTACTCCTTCTCTGGATACTTACATTTAAAATTCCTATAGAATTTCCAGAGATTGAGTAGGTTAGGTTCATTAATTCCTATAAGGGGCCAATAAAAAAACCGTCAAAGACGGCATTATTTTATTCGAATAATTATATCCTCATATTTAATAAGGATTATCGCTTTAGTTCTTGGATTTTGGACTTCTAACAAGCCGTTTTCATAGTCAAAAAAAACAAAGTGGATTCTGCTCCTATATATAACTTTCTGACCGAATACAATATGGCATCATCCTAAATGGTATTCAAAAAAATAATATTTGATTTATACAGAAAGTGAAGTATGGCTGTATGTAATATTATTTTGGAGTAATTCAAGGATAACATAATCCCGATTATTAAGATATGAATATTAAGTAGGAATAAGCTTACTGATTAGGTCAGTATGTATGAAAAATTTAAGCATCTTTAAATAAAAAAGTCGGAATCATTTCATGTATGAAATTACACCAGACTTAGATTAGTTTATGGGAGACTAATTTTAACTTCATTAATTCTTTTATACTAAACCTTAACTCTATATACCAAATATTATGGATTGATATTGATATACTTTATTGCTTTATGCAAACTTGAAAATGTAGTTAGATCCTGCGTTTTAATCCCTAATTGCATCATCGTTTGGGCGATTTCTGGACGTATTCCCGAAAGTATTGTTTTTACACCTACTAAATTTAATGCATCTATTACTCTAAATAGATGATTTGCTACCATTGTATCAATTATAGGAACCCCTGATAAATCAATAAAAACATGAGATAACCCTAACTTAGAAACAGATTCTAAAGCCTTCTCCATAAGTTCCTGAGCCCTTTGGGTATCAATATCTCCTATTAATGGTAGAACTCCTATATTTTCTGTAATTTGAATGACCGGTATAGATAACTCCATTGCTGTTATTTCAGCTGCCTTTATTCGTGAAAGATAACTTTCAGAATAGGATAAACTTAGTAAATGTACAGCTCGATCAACAACCGAATCAAAATTAGAAATTAATTTGTAGAACTCAGAAAGAGACATATGATTTTGGATAGCTTCATTTTTTATAATTTCTCCAATTTCATTACGATAGAATCTAACTTCCTCTACACCTACATCTAGTGGTAAATTTAATTTTATTAACAATTTTACGCCTTCATTACCCCAATGTGTTAAATGTTGATAGGTCATTTCTAAATCATCTGAGATAGATTTTGCAAAAATATCAATTAGGTTTTCTCTCCACTTTTTGAGTTCCTTATCAACTTCCATTGAATAATGATTCAAATCTGTGGTGTATCGTTGTACTGCTAAACTGGATTTTTTGTCTATTATTTCTGTAGTTATTTTTTGTACAACAATATTTGTTGAAATACTCATTAGAAAACCACCTTTACTAGTTCATATATAATAATTATATCTCAAAAACCTTATAATCAGAATTCCAACGAATAATTATAGATAGCCTCATCCCGTTCAAACTCTCAACTTCCTAATGAGAGATTTAAAAACTACCATTAACGGGACAGTTTAGTGAAAGAAGGATTTTGCAAAAGTAATAAATTGGAAAAACCCTTAACTAAAGGTTAAATTAGGTAGTTAAGGGTTTTTTGTTTTAATTACTAATTCCAGCCTGTACCGGCCGGGCGCGGACGGCGGTGTGGAGCTGACCGACGCCCCGGC
>NZ_JBEYCQ010000077.1:0-3083 GCF_040632905.1 Streptomyces sp. NPDC016469 | reverse complement strand
CCGTCGGCGAGCAGAGCGCGCGTCGTCTTCTCGAACTCGACGGTCCGGCGCAGGTTCTGGTACCAGTACTCCGCGTCCAGTGCCGCGCTGTCGACTACCTCGTTCGTCACGGTCGAGTAGAACGGGATGTCCGGCACCCGAGGGGCAACCGGCGCCAGGAGCTGCGCCAGCTCCTCCCGGATGGATTCGACGTGGGGTGAGTGCGAGGCGTAGTCCACCGCGATACGACGCGAGCGCACCCCGTCCGCGCGAAGCACCGCGACCAGCTCGTCCAGAGCACTGTCCGTGCCCGAGACCACGGTGGACGAGGGGCCGTTGACCGTGGCCACACCGAGATCGTCCGCCCACTGCGTCAGATAGGGGCGCACCGCGTCGGCGGGCAGCGCGACCGAGAGCATGCCGCCCCGGCCGGCCAGGGCCTTGATGGCCCGGCTCCGCAGAGCCACCACCAGGGCGCCGTCCTCCAAGGACAGGGCACCGGAGACGACCGCAGCCGCGATCTCGCCCTGCGAGTGCCCGACCACCGCGTCCGGGACGACTCCGTAAGAGCGCCATACCTCGGCCAGGGAGACCATGACCGCCCACAGCGCGGGCTGGATCACGTCCACCCGCTCCAGCAGGCCCTCCGGATCACCCTCCAGCAACACAGCCGGCAGATCCCAGTCCGTATGTACGGACAGCGCACGCGCACAGTCCTCAAGCCGCGCCCGGAACGCCGGCGACGCCTCGAACAGACCCGCAGCCATACCCACCCACTGCGAACCCTGACCCGGGAACACGAACACGGTCCTACCGCCCGCGACCTCACCGGTCACGGCACCGGCGGACTGGTCGCCGGCGGCCAGTCCGCGTACCGACCGAAGCAGTTCCTCCCGGTCCTTGCCCACGGCGACCGCCCGGTGCGCGAAGGGCGTACGAGCGGCCACCAGTGCGGCGCCCACCTCGGACGCCGTCGTCTCCGGGTGGCTGTCGGCGAACGCCGCGAGCCGCGCGGCCTGCTCGCGCAGAGCGGCCGGGCTCTTCGCCGCGATCACCCACGGCGCGACCCCCTCGGCCCCGGGCACAGCGCGCTCGTCCGCCGCTGCCGGAGCCTCGGGAGCCTGTTCCAGGATCACGTGGGCGTTCGTGCCGCTGAAACCGAAGGACGAGACGGCCGCGCGGCGCGGGCGGTCCAGTTCGGGCCACGGCTGTTCCCGGGTGAGCAGCGCAACCGCGCCGGCCTCCCAGTCGACGTGCGGAGTCGGCTCGTCCACGTGCAGCGTGCGGGGCAGCACCCCGTGCCGCATGGCCTGCACCATCTTGATGACGCCGGCGACACCGGCAGCGGCCAGGGTGTGTCCGATGTTGGATTTCAACGAACCGAGCCACAGGGGCTGTTCGGGGGTCCGCTCCTGCCCGTACGTGGCGATCAGGGCCTGCGCCTCGATGGGGTCGCCGAGCTTGGTGCCCGTACCGTGCGCGTCCACGACATCGACGTCCGCGCCGGTCAGGCCCGCGTCGGCGAGGGCCTGCCGGATCACCCGCTGCTGCGAGGGGCCGCTGGGAGCGGTCAGACCGTTGCTGGCACCGTCCTGGTTCGTCGCCGAACCCCGGAGGACGGCCAGCACCTGATGCCCGTTGGCCTGTGCGTCGGAAAGCCTCTCCAGCAGGACCAGGCCCACGCCCTCGCCCCATCCGGTGCCGTCGGCCGTGGAGGAGAACGCCTTGCAGCGGCCGTCGGGCGACAGGGCGCGTTGCCGCGAGAACTCCACGAAGTTGATGGGCCCCGCCATCACCGTCGCACCGCCCGCCAGGGCGAGCGAGCACTCGCCCCGTCGCAGCGCCTGCGCCGCCAAGTGAAGGGCCACCAGGGAGGAGGAGCAGGCTGTGTCCACGGTCAGCGCCGGCCCCTCCAGGCCGAGGGTGTACGAGACCCGGCCGGAGGCGACGCTGGTGGTGGTGCCGGTGGAGACGTAGCCCTCCAGGCCCTCGGGGAGCCGGTCCAACCGGGTCACGTAGTCACCCGTGATGACGCCCGCGAAGACTCCGGTGTCGCTGCCGCGCAGTCGGTCCGGGTCGATCCCGGCGCGTTCGAGCGTCTCCCAGGCCGTCTCCAGCAGCAGGCGCTGCTGCGGGTCCATGGCGAGCGCCTCACGCGGGTTGATGCCGAAGAAGTCGGCGTCGAAGGTGTCGGCGTCGCGCAGGAAGGCGCCCTGCCGGGTGTATGAGGTGCCGGTGGCTTCCGGGTCGGGGTCGTAGAGGCCGTCGAGGTCCCAGCCGCGGTTCTCCGGGAAGCCCCCGACGGTGTCCACGCCGCCCTTCACGAGCTGCCAGAGGTCTTCCGGTGTGGTGATACCGCCGGGGAACCGGCAGCCCATGGAGACGATGGCGATGGCGTCGTCGGCACCGGCACCGGCACCCGCTGTGGCCGTGGCCGTGGTGGCGGGGGCCGGGACCACGGCCTGTGTGCCGAGCAGCGTGTCGCGCAGGTGGGTGGCGAGGGCGCCGGGGGTGGGGTGGTCGAAGATCAGGGTCGGGGTGAGGCGCCGGCCGGTGGCGGCGCCGAGCCGGTTGCGCAGCTCGACGGCGGACAGCGAGTCGAAGCCGAGGGTAGTGAAGGTCCTGCTCGGGTCCAGCACGGCGGCGTCGGACCGGCCGAGCACCGCGGCCACCTCCTCCCGGACCAGGTCCAGCAGCAGCCGGTCCTGCTCAGGGGCCGACAGCGGGGCGAGCCGCTGGGCGAGCGAGGTGGCACCTGCCGCCCCGGCCCGGGCGGCTGCTCGGCGTACCGGTGTACGGACCAGGCCGCGCAGGATCGGAGCGAGTGAGCCGCTCTTGGCGCGGGCCCGGAGGGCTGTGGTGTTCATCGGTACGGCAAGGAGCGCGGGCCGGTGGTGGCCGAGCGCGGCGTCGAAGGCGGCCAGGCCCTGTTCGGGCGTGATGGCGGCGGTGCCGGTCTCGGCGAGCCGGTCCAGGTCGGTCTGGGCGAGCGTGCCGCCCATGCCCCCGGCCTGGTCCCAGAGTCCCCAGGCGAGGGAGGTGGCGGGGAGTCCTTGGGTGTGGCGGTGGGCGGCGAGGGCGTCGAGGAAGGTGTTGGCGGCGGC
>NZ_JBEYCQ010000076.1:0-4448 GCF_040632905.1 Streptomyces sp. NPDC016469 | reverse complement strand
CATCACACGCCTCCACAACCTCACCCTCGCCGGCTGACCAGGAAACAACGCTGGCCAACCAGCACGCCATAGATCATTTACGGGACAACGTCTAGTGCAGGCCGAAGTTGGCCAGTTCCGTTGATATGCCTTCCGAAACCGCTATTGACATATGCACCTCTCGCGAGGGGGTGGCATAGCGTCAGGTCAGCAGGATTTTCTGCTCCGTTGGGAACTGATCGCCCGTTACCTTCGTTCCCCCTCTACAGCGCAGGCGCTGTACGAGTGAATTGGATCTTTGGACTCCGGGAAGGGGCCCCGATGCATGACCCTTAGCGTGATCATCCGCCAGTGGTGCAGCTACGCATCCGTACTTCGGTGACGTGATCTTCGACCCTAGGAGAACCGCGATGCATGACCCTTAGCGTGATCACCCGTAAGCGGCACGGTCATGCCACGTCGTAGCCGACGTGGTGATGCGTGATTACCAGAACCGCGGAGGGCGGGGCGAAGGAAGTCCCCCCGGCAATCACGCCCAGTTTGCATAAACCGGCGCAAAAATCACAATGCGCCTCTCGTGAGGAGAAATCCCATGTCATTCACACACTCAACTCTGAGGAGAAGAAGATGCAGAAGCCCAATCCGGACGTAGATCGACTCGTTCGAATCGCCAAAATCGCTCTGAACGTGCTCGTTGTACTGTTGGTGTCCGCCCTTCTAGCGCTGGTGGTTGGACTCGTAGCGCAGGCGAGTGGGACTCCAACTCCGGCGGCCCTAGGGGTCGCGGGGGACTCTTTTGTGAAGATCGCAGGTGTACTTCTCGGGGCGGTGGGTTTGATCTATGCCGTCGCACCACCTAAAAAATAGTTGCACCTGTACCGCTAGATATTTTCTAAACAGCGCCTGAGCTTAACCTGATTGAATGGATGGCCCCGGAGTGGACGCACTCCGGGGCCATCTCCATGTGGGGGCCGCTGGTGCCGTGACGGCGGCCAAGGGCGCGAACAGCGGCCGGCCTCTTGGCCCACTGGATATCCTCTGGCGCCGTACGCCGGAAGTAGCGTCGGGCGATCCTCACGCCCAGTCGAGCCCGAGGTTGGCGAGGGCGGTGAGTTGGTCTTCGGTCAGTCGGTCGCGCCTGTTCTTGTGGTTGCTCAGAAACACACCCAGGCGCACAGACGTCCCGTCGGGCAGTTCCTCGACGTGCTGCCGTCCAACCGTGGTCTTTCCCTCCCGCGCGATGTATTGCCGCAGGGCTTCCACACCCCGCTGGAAGGCTTGGGAACCCTTCCCGGCCCCAGCCTTCAACTCGCCTCGCGCTGCGCCCTTACGCCCCTGCGCAGCGGCCCGGGGCCGGACTCCGAGCTCCTCGAGCCGTCGTCGCTGCTCGGCGTTGAGCTGCGTCCAGTCCCGTGTCTGCCGGAGGACCCAGCGTCCGATGTCGTCGCCGCGGTAGGTCACCCCCGGCTGGACGTCCTCCAGCGTGTTCCCGGCGTTCAGGAGCGCGGTCAGGCCGGTGTAGCAGCGCTGCCAGTCCACGGTCCATCCGAGGAGCCGCGGGTTCCAGTCCGGGTCGATCGTGGCGAGCTGCTTCGCGCGCCGGCGGGCGCGGTCGGTGTCCTTGCCGAGTCCGCCGGGCCGGCGGAGGTTGGTGAGCCATGCCCGACGGGCCGGTCGAGGGCGGTGGCGTGCCGGGGCGCGGCCAGAGTCCCGGCCTCGGCGAAGTACGCACGCGCGGCGGCGAGGTTTTCCTCGAAGGCGGCGTCGGCGGTGTCCCATACGATCCCGAGCTCTTCGAGCTCGTCGGCGCGTTCGCCGCTCATGGTCCCGGCCCGGTAGGCGCGGCGCTGGTCGGACAGCCACCTTCCCAGCGGATACGCCCCCTCGGTGTGCTCGTAGGGCACCTCCAGCGAGCCTTCGCGCTCGAAGAACCGGCGGGCGGCGTCGTAGCCGCGCTGCCAGTCCTGGCGTTCGGTGCTGATGACGTTGAACCGCACCCA
Source organism: Streptomyces sp. NPDC016469 (assembly GCF_040632905.1). Lineage (NCBI taxonomy): Bacteria > Bacillati > Actinomycetota > Actinomycetes > Kitasatosporales > Streptomycetaceae > Streptomyces > Streptomyces sp. NPDC016469. The sequence continues at coordinate 2,469 of NZ_JBEYCQ010000076.1, read as the reverse complement.
CTTCGCGATCATCACCGGATCCCTGGGGGCAGCGAACCGCAGCAGCGGCGACGTCGTGGAGTTCCAGGCTGATCGCCCCGTCAGGACGCTCCTCTTGACCGCTTAGTAGTTCGAGCAAGGCGAACTGCGGTGCGTCTGCGGGACGAATGCCTCCAGCGGCGCCTTGCCGGACTCGACCAAGATCTCGGGCTTCCGGCCGGCTACGTAGTAGCGCACCACCCCGTAGGAGACGTCCGCCCCGTGCTCCTCGATCAGCCGGTGAAAGATCCGGGTGACCGTGTGCCGCTGCTTGCGCGGTGCGTCCAGATCCGCCCGCAGGATCTGGTCGATCACCGGCTTGTACGGGTCCAGGGTGGTGACTCGTGGAGGCAGCTTCTTACGAGGCTCCGGCCAGGAGGAGTCCAGCGCCTTCCGTACCGTCCGCCAGGTAACGCCGTGCTTGCGCTCAAGTTCCCGCATCGACATGCCGCCGCGATGGTCACGCCGGATCGCCGCGTACAGCTCGACCTTCGACATTTGCGGCATGACCAGGACCTTTCACCAGGAACATCCCGATGCTGCCCTGGCAAGAACCCCAGTGCCTCCCGAACTCATCAACATCACCCGACCGTGGTTCTGGGCGCCTCCCAAACCCGTCGACAAGTGACGTCGCTACTGCTCGATAAAGCCGCGAGCCCGATGCCTCATTCAAGACCTGCAAGCCTCGTGAAAGGCCAGGTTAAAACGTTGAATGAGGACCTTCTGATGCCCAACGCTGGAGGCCCTTGCGCTGCTTGCATATCCCTCCGTCACTGTCCTTTCGGCACCCGCCCCGTGCTCCGGTTCGCCCGGTACGGGGCGCCGCTGTCTCAGCACCCCGGCAGAACCCAAGGGGTGACCAATCGCTCGCACATTCATCCGCACCAGGGGGTACTTATGACCACGCACACGATCTCGGCATCGATTCCGGCAGGACTGTCCGGTGCAGCTGTAGCGAGCGCTCTACAGGGCGCCACGGGCCTCGGCCTCATCCTCGTCCTGGCCGCGTTCGTGGTGCCCCACGTACTGGACATCATCCTGAACTACCGAGTGCGAGCCGCCACCGTGCGGATGCAAGCCGATGCCGTAGCCAAGACCAGGGCAACCGATCTGCCGGCTCTCTTCCGGGCCTTCACGCCCGTGGAAGTGAAGACGGATTCGCCAGACTCGCCAGACGGGGCCAGTCCATGACGGTGCATCAGACCCGCCCGATGTCAGTACCAGGTGGCAGGCTCTGCCTCCATGAACAAGCAGCAGTTCTGGCAGCTCATTGAGGCAGCCCGCAATCAGGCGTCCAACCCGAACGACGGCGAAGCGGTCGCTCGCGAGGCGACCTCGCTGCTCGCCTCACGGACGGTCGAGGAAATCGTCGCAGCTGAGCAGGATCTGTGGGACCTGATGGTTGACTCCTACACCAATCCTCTGTGGGCTGCTGCTTACATCGCCAACGGAGGGTGCTCTGACGACGGCTTCGACTACTTCCGTGGCTGGCTGATCGCTCAGGGCCGTGAAGTCTTCGAACGCGTAGTCGCTGATCCCGATGCCCTGGCAGAACTGCCCATCGTTCGAGCCTCCGCAGCCGACGGTGCCGACCTGGAGGGTGAGGACATGCTGGGCATCGCCTGGAACGCGCACATCTCGGCGACCGGCGATCAACTCCCCGCGAGCCCACCCGACCATCCGCTACCGGGAGCTGGACCCCACCTGGAACTTCGATTTCGATGACCACGACGAAATGACGCGCCGACTGCCCCGCTTGGCAGCTCTCTATCTGGAGTAAGCGGAAGCTCGCAGTCACAAGACGAGGTCAAACAGCGGAGGGCGAGACTCCCGAACGTCACTGTCCGTCACCCCATCAGGCCATGAACCCGTCTCGGCTGACGAATACGCGACACCTCAACATGCGGGCCTACCAGTCCCGACGCAGGGCCCCTGGAGCCGGGTCACCCGGGATCTACGCCAGTGCCGGAGCAAATCGGGCATTCCCCGATGTCGTAGCAGTACGAGAAGCCACCTCCGCAGCACCTCGGGTCCTCTCCGCTTCCTTCGCACTCTGAACAGTCCTTGCGGTCCTTACCGTCCTTCACCTGACTCCTCCTACGCGGCGAGGCTTCTGTAAGCCTAGATACGAAGGGTTCGCCTCTGCTCGCCCTCCACGGAACCCTCGCTACTGGTAACCACTGTTCCGTTGGTCCCCACAGCCGCTCACCAGCCCCGAAGTTCCAGAACCCCGCACGGAAACCAAGGCCCTAACGACACCCTGAGTTACTTGTCACTTCGTGGCAGCCTCGGGAGAACAGGGCCTGCTCACCGGGTGTCCTGTCGCATTGAAGCTGTCGGATTCTCACTCGTTCTGGGCAGGGGGAGGACGGGCTCGAGTACAGCCTCCTGCCGAGGGCTGCTTGAACCGAGAAGAGCTTTGCGCTGATCGCCCGGATGGGTGCGAGGTCG
>NZ_JBEYCQ010000075.1:0-4792 GCF_040632905.1 Streptomyces sp. NPDC016469 | reverse complement strand
CGAAGGGAGGATAAGGAGTTGATAGACTCACTTCACCAAGACCCTCTTGGTGTCTCAAAAGGCAACACCTTTTGAGCTGCCTACCGGCGAGGGAGCCCCTCAAGGATTGAGGGGTTGGGGAGTTCGATTAAGGGGGTCTGGGGAAGAGTTCCCCAGTGGGTTTGGGCAAAGCCCAAGGTTTGGCTTTTAGCGTCGCAGACCACATGAAACTTTGCGTGCAAAGTGTAGTGTGTTACACTTTCTATTAATCTATCGATTTTCAGAAAGGGTGCGTACCCCATGAGTTACTCCATTATCCGAATGCAGAAAATGAAATCAAATGGGATAAAAGGGATTCAATTTCACAACCAAAGAGAGAGGGAAAGTGAAACGAATCCCGACATCAATAAAGCTGATTCTCATCTGAATTATGACTTGATAAACGGTCAAAGGCAGATTGATTACAACGAGAAAATTAGCCAAGTAATTGAGGACAATGTGACCTCTGGAAAAAAGATCCGTAAAGATGCAGTTAAGCTGGCTGAATTCTTAATTACCTCTGACAAGGAATTCTTCGATAAAATTTCACCCAAAGAGCAGAAAAGGTATTTTGAAACGGCTCATGAGTTCCTTGCTGATCGATACGGTGAAAAGAATTTAATCTATGCGACTGTTCACTATGACGAGAAAACCCCTCACATGCACGTAGGCTTCGTTCCAGTAACGGAGGATGGCCGACTATCGGCTAAAGATTTCTTTGGCCAGAAAAAGCAACTGGTGAGTCTTCAGGACGATTTTAATCAGTACCTGAAGCAAAATGACTTTAATTTGGAAAGAGGGGTCTCGTCGAGCCGTAAACACGTGGAGACGGCTAAATATAAGGCTCAAACGTTTCAAAGCATGGAGAAGGAAGCCCAAGAGAAATATGAGCGGACAATGGGGCATATTCAAGAGATTGATGATAAATCGAAATCGATTGCGAATATCGAAGCTAAAAAGGTTCTAGGGCTTGTTGGAATGAAGGAACAAGACTACAAAAGCCTAGTCGATTATGCGACCAATGGTGTGGCTTATCAGCTACAAGCAGAGAATCTGCAGAAAGAGTTGGAAAAGACTCAAAAAGAAGTTACGCAGCTGAAAGCTGATATGCAAATTGGACAAGATAAAATTCGCTATTACTACAAAGATATTGAAGAGAATTTAGACTCCTTAGCAGAGAAAAAAGCACTGCAAAAAGTGAAGCAAACAGACATTGTAAAGAACTATGGAGACTTGATAGAAAAGTACAATGGACTCGTTAATAAATATAATGACCAGTTGAAGGAGAAAAAGGAGTTAAAACAACAGGTGGACACTCTAAAAATTGAGAACCGGTCTTACCAAAATGAGAATCGGGAATTGAAATTAGAGAACGGAAAATTGAAGGGAAAACTCGTGCAGATCAGCAAGGAGTTTTCTGTTTTTAAAGAGAGGGTGGGCAAAGTTTTACACGCTCAACTTGACCGAGTAAAAACGTTCTTGAGGATGAATGATGTAGACCGAAGTACAATCAAGTTCCTGGATGATAGGCAAGATAAATTAGTCCAGGACTCTTTAGAAAAAATGGAGAAGCCACAAAGGCAAAAAGGGATGGAGATGGAACGCTGATGAAGGTGAAACAATTGGTTGAGAAGTTGGAGAAACTAGACCAAGAGGGAGAATTAATGCTTTTTATGAGGGATAGAAAGAGACCTCATTTAGGTTCTGGAACTCTTATTCCAATAAAAGATATTGGTGTTTTTACAAGTGTTGACCAAGATTCAAATGAGGGCAAATATGCTCTTGAAATAAAGAAAGGCGAGTAGTTATCTACTCGCTTTATTTTAAGTTTTCACGTTCTCTAAGGGCTTTAAATTTATCAAATTGGCTTTTGTATTCAAAGTCCTTGTTTTCCTTTTTGCTGACAAGGATTTTACCATCGTATTTAGCAAATTTCTTTTTGTCATTGCCATCTGTCCAAGCAAGGTCTTCGTTCACTACATAGACGTTTGATGTTCCCATTTTTAAAACATTTAAAAATCCATTCTCCTCTAAAAGCTTTACTGCTCTGTAAACTGTTGACCTTGATTTGCCAAAATAATCTTCAAAAACTGCATAAGAACAAGCTAAAGCATTTCTGTTATCCATGTGTTCCAAGATAAAAAATAATAAAGAACTTGCGAAGTTATGATTTGCCATTAACCATCTTAATTCTGGCATGTTGTCACGATAAAGCTGGATGAAATTATGATTTTTCTTTTTCTCTTCAAATTGCTCTTTGTCTTTGTTTTCTTGCTGTTCAAGATCAATAAGTCTTTGAAGCATTTGAAGTTGTTCAGGGGTTAACTCAACATTAATTTTTCTCTGCTCGTCCAATTTACGCACCTCTGCTGGCATAGAATCCTTCTCTCCCTTGTTATGTATCATCAGCTGTGATACCTATATGTATAATTTATGACACATCATAGGTCAAAAATGAACTATAGTCAAGCAAAAAATGACACATCTTAATTCAACTATGTGTCACAAGCTATGACACATATACGTGTCACAAGCTATGACACATTACCTTAACTAAAACATTGATATATCAACATTTTTTCTGTGTTCCCTTCTATATCTCCTAAAGGGCTTTTCTCCACGCAAGGTTCGGGTAGTATTTTTCGGACAGACCACCGAAAAATCTCCACCCTTTTCTCCTTGCATTCCGAAATTTTGGCGGTGCTGTACTTTCGCCAAGCCGACGTACCTAAAACGAGGAATTCAGGAAATCGGCTTGCTCGAGCCATTATACCGCCAAAACCGCCAGAGCTTCCGTTCATAAATTTTCTCTTTTGCCTTATGGATCTACGCAATATGGGGGCTTCCCCCAAACCCCCTTGCCAGCCTCCACCCTAAAACAAGGGGAGAATTGATGGTGTTCGAATAAAAATCTTTGATATTTAGAAATCTAATTTTAAAGAAGGGAGTTGAGCTTTCATGAATAGTAACAGTAGCATTAATAAAAGTAATTTAAATTTATTAGCCGTAGTAGCACTAGGATTGACGACAATTTACACCGCAATATTAGCGACTCAATTAATGTCCACAAAACATAAAGTTGATTATTTATATTACAAAGAACATTTTCAAAAAAATAATAAGGGGAATAATAATTAATCGCTAAAACAATGAGAGGCGCTCTAGAAGGGGTAGAGTCCTGAAAATGCGGATTTACAACGGTAATGTAATTTTCACCCATAAATAAAGCCGATTTTAAGAAATCGACTGTTGAACTAAAGCTCCCTTTACTTTAAGTACATTTCTTCACAATCTTTAGATTAATTTATTGGATTATTTTTATGTGAAAGAGTGATATTAAATAAGAGCTTTAATTCGATTGACAAAAAAACCGTCCAGAAGGTATATTATATGTATCTAAGTTATGGAGGTTATTATGTCTATTTCAAAGCATGCTAATAAGAAAAAAAATATATTGATTGCTGCATCTGAAATTGTAAAAGAAGAAGGAGTTGTCAAACTCACATTAGAGGCAGTCGCCCAAAGAGCTGGCGTGAGTAAAGGTGGATTATTATACCATTTTCCTAGCAAGGAAGCATTAATTAAAGGAATGGTGGAAGATTGGACAAATAATTATTTCGAATGCATTAATACGTTAGTTAATAACGACGATGATAACGCAATAGGAAAATGGAATAGGGCTTATCTTAAATCTACATTTTCCGATTTAGAAAACAATAATCTAAATTCCGCACTAATGGCTGCTATGTTTATTAATCCAGATTTATTAGATGAATTCCGGCAGAGATACGATATTTTGCATACAAAGTTAATAACTGATGGAATTGATCCTGTCAAAATAACAATTACAAGATTATCCATAGATGGTCTTTGGTTTTCAGAAATATTTGGAATGGCACCATTAAATGAAGAACTAAAAACACAAGTTTTTGATGAACTAATAAACATGATTCAGGAGGACGAATAATGTCATATCTATATTTAGCACTTGCAATAGTGGGGGAGATTATTGGCTCTTCCCTATTAAAAGCATCTGAAGGCTTTTCAAAACTCTATCCTACAATAGGGGTAATAATAGCTTTCGTTGGTTGTTTTTTCTTTTTATCCTTGTCGCTAAAAACAATCCCCTTAAACACTGCATATGCATTATGGGCAGGTTTAGGACTTGTTTTGACTACAGTAATTTCAGTTTTAGTTTGGAAGGAAAAACTTAACATGGCTAGCATTGCAGGAATAACACTGATTCTTGTAGGAGTTGTAATATTGAATTTGTTTGGACCAGGACATGGAGAATCTGGTCATGAAGCAAGCGAAACTATTACAATGAATGAGACAATGGAATAACACATAAAAAAGTCCTTCTTAATAAAGAGAAGGACTTTTTAGCTTAATTAAGGGTATTTTTTGAAGTCCTTATTCAACAAACCTGCGTACGTTAGTTTAAGTGTATCACTTCACAATTCCAATAGAGTAGAGTTTATTGAGACATAATGAAATTAGCGTTTTAAATGACTTCTGACTGTCTCATAAGACTTGTATCAAATGCTTACCGTTGTAAATCCGCATTTCCCTGACGCTACCCCTAGAAGCGTCTTTTTTGCTTTTTAAGGGTTTTTACTAGGGGCAACCTCTTACAAAGGCGAGAGAGGCCCGTATGGCGTCTGTCAACGGTACCGGACCGAAGGGAGGATAAGGAGTTGATAGACTCACTTCACCAAGACCCTCTTGGTGTCTCAAAAGGCAACACCTTTTGAGCTGCCTACCGGCGAGGGAG
>NZ_JBEYCQ010000074.1:0-4928 GCF_040632905.1 Streptomyces sp. NPDC016469 | reverse complement strand
CGAGATCGATCTCGTACGCGTCCACGGTCAGCAGGCGCGCCCGCTCCTGTGCCTCTTCGCGGGTCAGATTCGTGCCAGGCACGCGGTCATCTCCTCCGTATGTGACGTTTCAGGCGCTTGGAACCGATCGTCCTGGGTGCCGCATCGTGGGCGTCCACCACTCGGGGACAGGTCCCCTTGCTTGGTGCACCACACTGCTGCCCGGCAGCTTCATCGGGCAACAACGCCCTGGTTTCGGGACGGTTCACCCCAAGGCCCACGGATGCCCAGGAGACTGTTGTCCAGTTCCATGTGCGGCATGCAGCCCTCCCCTGGAGCAGTAGCTGCTTCGACGGGAGCAGCTCGGTATCTCGAATGCAATCGCGGACCAGTCCACTCAAAGCTTCGGTTCCAGGGCGGCCCGGCCGCATCTTGCGGGTTGCTCAACTGACCCGATTCGACAGCGATACCAGATGATGCTTCAAGTGCTGACTCGGCCGCAGGTCCGCAAGATGCGTTGTGCGCATCTCCCACTCGTGCTTGGATTGCCTGATGAATCTTCTGTTGACGTCTACTGGTCTGTGTAATTCGTCCATACTGGAAGCACTGCGAGACATGCTGGGAAAGCCATTGGGGTCTGCCAGTGTGGTGTACCTCCCCACGGCATCTCTCGCTGTACCCGGGGACCACGGGTGGCTCCTTGAGCACATGAACCAGCTGCACAGTCTGGGCTGGAAGGAATTCGATGTACTTGAACTGAATGGCTTGCCGCGGCAGGTGGTGCTTGAGCGGCTACGTCATTCCGATGTCATTTATGCCGGAGGTGGCAACCAGTACCATCTCGCCCGCAGCATCGTTGGTAATGATTTGGCGGACGGATTTCTGGATGTTCTAGAAGACAGCGTCTATGTGGGACTGAGCGCCGGATCCATGGTCTTCAGCCGGAATCTCACCGAACATTCTGCCGATGTCATCGGGGACGCCTCGGACCTGCATCTGCTTGGCGCGACAACCATTGAGCCGCCCTTCGGCCTCTTCGACTGGTACCTGAAACCGCATCTGTACTCGCCTCACTTCCCGGAACGGGATGACGCCTGGGCCGATCGCATCGTCGCGAAGGCGGACTTCCCGGTCTACTTTCTCGACGACGAGACAGCCATCCGCGTCCGCGACGATCAGGTGGACGTCATCTCTGAAGGCAGGTGGCGGTACCACCCGTGACACGGCACGCTGCCGTGTCCGTTGTCGGTGACGAGGACGTGGGCATGTCCACGTTCCTGCTGAGAGAACGTGCACCCATCCTCGCGGCCAATCGGGGAGGTCTCGGGAGTGTGCCGCCCAGGCCGCCCGGCGCCGTGCGCCCGCTGTCCCCAGGTTCGGCCCAGGGTGGGACAGCGAATCCCGAGCTGACGGGCGGCTTGGTCGGTCGGCAGTTGGGGCCCGGCTTGCAGACAGGCCCGTGGGCCGGGGTGAGGCTGGGATGGCCGCCCCCTTCCGTCCGTTCGGTAGCCGTTGGAGCGGCTGACGCCCCCCCCCGCGACCATCGGCGGCCGCCGCGCGCTCGCGGAGTACAACCACCAGCAAGCGCCCTCGACCAGGGCAAGGCTCCGCACCCGAAGATCGAAACGGAGCCCCGCACCGTCCCGCTGATGGGCCAGATCAGCAGCGCGGGCGCAGAACATATGAGTTCTCACGCTCATCATCGACAGCAGTCAGTCATCTTCTTTGATGCATCAGAAAAAGATGGGTTTCTGGCGGGGGAGCGCGACGCGGCGGGCCGGTTGCGGTTACGCGTCCTGGAGGATCTGGGCGACCTCCCAGACGTTGCCGGAGGGGTCGGCGAAGGCGGCGGTACGGCGGCCCCAGGGGCGATCGACCGGACCGTTGAGCAGGGTCACCCCGTGCTCCACGAGCTCGGCGCACACCGCGTCGGCGTCCTCCACCTCGATGGTGAGCAGCAGCCGTGCGCCCGCCTCCGGGGCGGCGACCGGGCGCGGCCCGACCAGCGTCGGGGCGTTGTCGGCCACCAGCAGGTTGATCATCATGTTGCTGAGCTTGACCACTGCGGAGTCCTCGTTCTCGAAGACCACCTCAAGGCCGAAGACGTCCTGGTAGAACCGCTTCGCCGCGACGACGTCCTCGACAAAGAGCGTGATGACCTCAAGCCGGTCGAGTCCCTTGATCATTTCTTACTCCGTATTCCGTGCGGCGCTATCCGTGGCAGCCGACCGTAGCGTCCGGCGGAAGTCTCCGGGCGAGTGGGTACGCTCGGAGTGGCGCCGCCGGGTGACTGCTCGTTAGCGTCTGCGCACCGGCGAGAGCCCGCCTTCGTACTGCCGTCCCAGGAAGGACAGCCGCTGGTGCGCATGGCTGAGCTGTGCCGCAGGTCCGGAGTGCCTGTGGCGACGATCAAGTTCTACATCCGGCTGGGCCTGCTGCCCGCGGGCCGGCTCACCAGCCCCACGCGGGCCAGTTACGACACCGCCCACGAGCACCGGCTGCGCCTGGTCCGGGCCCTGATCGACGCCGGCGGGCTGTCCCTGGCGGCCATCGGTGACGTGCTGCGGGCCGTGGACGACCCGGACCGCCCGCCCGCCGACGTGCTCCGCACCGCCACGGACCGCCTTACCCTGCCTAGGAGGCCGGGGCCGGACCGGAGCCGGACGAGGCCCGCGCCGAGGTGGTCCGGCTGGTGCGGCGCCTGGGCTGGCGGGCGGACGCGGACGGGTCGGCGGGCGAGGCGCTGGCCGGTGTGCTCGTCGCCCTGCGCGCGGCGGGCCACGGGGACTTCGCCGTACTCCTGGACGACTACGCGGCGGCGGCCGAGCGGGTCGCCCGCGCCGATCTCGGCCATCTCGGGCGGCCGGCGGGGCGCGAGGACCTGGCGGAGCGCGTGATCGTGGGCACGGTGATGGGCGAGGCGATGTTCAGCGCCCTGCGCAGGCTCGCCCACGCGGACGCCTTATGCCGCGCAGCAGGGCCGCCGCGAGAGCGGTGACCGCCGCAGCCGGGCGTCGGCGGGGAACCGTGGGTGGTGGTGCAGGCTTCGCCCCGGTCCGGGTGCGCGGTCCACTGACGCTCATGCACGTTCGGCCGACTACGACGAGGACCGCGGTCCCCCGCAAGGCCAGGGGAGCCAGGATCCGGGCCGCCTTCGCCGGCTACGGCAGCACCGCCGGCCGCCCGATGGTCCCTGGCCTCCCTCATGTCCATCGCATGCCGATGGTGGAGAGCAGTTCGACCCGTTCCGGGGTGAGGGTGGCAGCGCGGCTGCGTTGGTTGTTGATCCATGCTCCGAGCCTCAGAGTCACCTCTCGCTGTTCCTGGCCGATCTCGCCCGTGCTGTCGCCGCCGAGGACGACGGTCTCGACCCACTTTCTGGGGACGTTGAGGTGTCTTTCGCGTTGGTGGTATTGGCGGGCGGCTTGGTAGTGCATGGCCCATTTCTCGGCCTGACTCGTACGCGGCTTCGGCTTGTGCTCTTCGGAGGCTCGGGTGATTCCGAGGATGTGTTCGCTCAGCCATTGCTGCACGGTCGTCAGGCCGTCCCATCCGATCCGCACGGACTGCACCCACCGGCCCAGGTCTTCGCCTTGGTCCGTGACGTCACCGGGCTCGGTGGGCAGTGGTTGGCCGGCGGCGAGGTGTTGGCGGACGAGGTGGAAGCAGCGTTGCCATTCGACGGGCCAGGCCGGGCACCACGACGGATCGATCTCCTCCAGCTGCTCGCGCCGCTCGTTCGACAAGGCCCCGGCCGATGACTTCACCGGCAGCCCCTCGGCACGTCGCCGTTGGTTCTCGGCTGCTCTGCGGGCGGCGGCGCGTGCGTTCTTCAGCCAGATCCCGACCCGGTACCCCTGGAACACGGCGTCGGTGGGGGCGAGGAGGTGGCCTGCCTCGGCGGCCCATCCGCGCGCCGCCGCGAGACCGCTTTCCCAGGCGACGTCGTAGTGTGACCAGACCATGCCCAGCTCCTCCAGCTGCGCGGCGCGGTCCTCGGCCATGTTCCCCCGGGCGTGGAAGCGTCGGGCGTCGGCTGTCCATTGCCCGAGGGGGAATCCGGCGAGCGAGGCCGGCCACACCTCGGCCTGTTCGCTCTGGCTCTCCTGGACCTCGTCGTTGCCGTTGGGGTCGGTGGTGGGTACGCGGTAGGTGAAGGGCACCTTCAGATCGCCGTGCAGCCGGTGGTAGATGCCGGCGGCCTCGATCCCGCGGCGCCAGTGCTCGTGCTCCGGGTTGAGGACGCGGAGGTTGATGAACGCGGCCAGCTGCGCCGGATCGCGTGGGACGGAGAACTTCAGCAGCTCTCGCGCCGGCACCGAGGGACCGTCCGCCTCGCCCGTCTCGGTCTCGCCGGCGTGGCCCTGTACGGGCTTGTAAGCGCTGGGGGCCTGTGGCTCGGCGAGCTGTTCCACGACCCGGGCGTCGTGCGCCCTGAGCGCCTCCAGGAGCTTCGCGAGCCCGCCGTAGGCCCGGCTGGTGAGCATGTTGTCGACGGTCTCGCCCGGGCCGAGGAGTACCGGTACGACGAGTGAGGCGATCTTGCCCTCGCCGGGCTGCATCCGCAGCGCCCGGCCGACGGCCTGGACGAGGTCGGGCATGGAGCCGCGTACATCTGCGAAGTACACGGAGTCGCAGTTCTTGGTATCGACCCCTTCGCCCAGGACTTTCACCGAGCCCAGGAAGCTCTTCTCCACGACGGTCCCGTCGGTGGCGATCCCGGCCGCGAACTCATCGAGCACGCGTCGGCGGTAGAGCGGCTTGTGCTCTCCGCACAGCCAGTTGGCCCAGATTGTGCGCGGGTAGAGCTTCGGATCCGCGTCGTGCAGCTTCGCGGCGACGTCGGGGAGGCCGGCCGCGAATGCCTCGGCCTCGCGGACCAGGTGATGAAAGGACAGCGTGCGGCGGAACCCTTCCTCTGCGGACGCCTTCACCAGGGCGGTCTGGAG
>NZ_JBEYCQ010000073.1:0-6842 GCF_040632905.1 Streptomyces sp. NPDC016469 | reverse complement strand
GCGGTCACGAGGCGCTCTAATGGTAGAAGCGCTGGGCCAGCGCATCGGCCGGCGAGCGCCAGGTGGCGGGGTCGTAGGCCGCGATGTGGGGCTTGTGGTCCCGCGTCACGTGAGTCCATTGGGTGGCCGCTTGCGGCAGCGGTAGCTACAGCCGCCGGTGTTGGCATCCTGCCGCTACTGTGCGTCTTGGCCCTCGTGGGGCGTACCTGGAGAGCGCTGGGCCGGGGTAGGAGGGCTGGTTCGATGCCGGCGGCGGTCGGGCCGGCCGGACCGGTCTCGGCGGCTGGGACGCCGTACGTCAGCACCCGATGCGTGCGCGTCAGCGTACGACGTGCATCACTGAGCGCCCCTGCCATGAGTGCGCTTGGGGCAGGGGCGCTCGGGCGCCGTCATTCCTGGCTGAGTAGCTTCGAGAGCGTTCGCCGGTCTTCGGCGGTCATACGCTCGCGGGCCATTCTGTTGAGGGCCTGTGGGCTGTGCCACGGTAGGCGGTTCTCCCAGGAGTCGTCTGCGGCTTGAGTGATTACGCCGTTATCAGGCGCCTCCGCTTCGACGGCTCCCGGCCGGGGGTGGCTGCTGGCCGCTCCTGAACCGATAACGGCGTTATCGGCAGCCGGGGGACCGGCAGGAGCGATAACGGCGTTATCAGCAGATGGCTTGGCCGTGGGGGACTGGCGGCGCCGCTTCTTCTCTTCAGCCTGCTGTGCTCGCGTATCGGCGAGCTGGCGCTGCTCCTGGGGCGAGTGCTTCCCCAGGCCCCGTACATGCTCGACCTTCCGGCGCCCCGCTTCCAGGTCGGCCTGAAGATCGGGAGCCAGGTCAAGCAGGGACAGGCGCTGCGAGATGTAGGGCTGAGTCACACCCAGCCGACGCGCTGCCTTGTGCTGCGAACCGTAGAACGCAACCAGCGTCTTCAGCGCCGCAGCTTCCTCAAGGTCGGAGAGGTTCTCACGCTGCGCGTTGGCGACGAACGCGGCCTCCAGCAGTGCCTCGTCGGTGGTGACCCGGGCATCATCGACGCTCACCTTTATTGTCGCCAGACCAGCGGCCTGTGCGCCCGCCAGCCGCCGGTGCCCGTCCACGACGACGTAACTCGCCCCGGGCTCGAGCTCGGATGCCCGCTCCGGCCGATCCCTCAGATACGCCCCTACGGAAGCGACGGTGATCGCTTGGACCTGGCCGATCTCGGCGAGGCTGGCTGCCATGCCGGACACGTCGCCGAGGGTCTCGCGCGGGTTGTCGGGGTTGGCGCTGATCTCGCTCAGGGGCAGCTCGCTCGGGTCGCCGGTTCCGAACGCCTGATCGGTCAGCTGCCGTCGAACGCTGCGAGCCTTGCCGGCCCTGGCGAATGAGGACGAGGCACCGAGCTGTTCTTCCTTGCTCATGAGATCTGCCTCGCGATCTGCCGCATGCCCTCGGACTGGTCGCAGTAGGGGGAGTGCTCAAGGAGAGGCATGTGCTTGCGGACGGCTTCGCGTTGTTCCTTGAGGTCATTGATGACCGCGAGCACTCGCTGGTCCTCCAGGTTCCGCCATTCTCGGAGGGAGGACGTGGCGACCACACCGCGTCGGGAGTCGTAGAGGTTCACCACGAGGCCCAAGTACTCGATCTCCAGGTTGAGGTCCTCCCTGAGCGACTCGATCTGGTCCGCGAGCATGGCGTAGGCGGTGGCTGAGGAGTCCTCCGCGAGCACAGGGATGACCATGCCGGACACGCCTACGGCCTCTCCCGGGCGGCGCCGTCCGTAGTAGATGGCCGCGTCGGTCGCCATACCGAGGCTCGGGGGGCAGTCGATCACGATCGCGTCGTAATCCTTCTCCACCGGCTGCAGGGCTCGCTCCAGCGCCGCTTCCTTGTTCCGCATACGCGCCACCGCGATCTTGGCGTCGAGGAGGAAGCCGTCCGGGCAGGCCGGCAGTACATGCAGGCGCTTCTCGAATCGGGGGGAGTTGATCGTGACGATCAGGTCTGTGAGGGCGCCCTTGGCTTCGCCGCACATGTGCAGGACCAAGCTGTCCGTTCCCGGGGTGAGTTGCTCCACGCCGAGTTGGTCGCTCAGGTGCCCTTGCGGGTCGTAGTCGATGAGCAGGACCCGCATGCCGTCCTCGGCAAGCGCCTGGGCGACGCCGGCCGCGATCGCTGTCTTACCCACACCGCCCTTCTGGTTTATGACCACCTTGCGCTGGACCACGCCTGTGACCGGGCGGTGCCTGGGGGAGGGGTGAGTGCTCATCCACATCTGCACGGACTGCGCGAGACCCTGGACGAACGGCAGGCCTCCTCGCTTCGTGCAGGTGGCCTTGAGTTCCTCCCACTGGCCTGGGGGGAGCCAGGTCGAGAACGAGGACGAACCTGATGTGTCCACAGGAGGACAGTCCTCGGGGACGGCTGAGCGCCAGGCAGTGATGCCTGCCGACACCGCGTCCTGGATGTCGATGCCGAGCTCTGCGGCACGAACCTTGAGGTCCTGGCGCAGCCAGGACGGCAGCTTGGAGACGACCTTCTCTCTGTCTCCAGCAGTGCTTGGAGTAACCATGAGGTCAGCTTACTAACTTCACTCGCCGATGCGACACTCCGCCACTGCGTGTCGACGCTCTCCTCACTGATAACGGCGTAATCAACCTGGTGGCTCCTCGTCGGGAATCCCCGCGGCTGCACACGTACTGGCCGACCATCACACGTCGAGCTCTCACGGGCGACAGCAGGATGTCGCGCATCGATGCCAACGCCGCAGCTGTCACGGCGAACCGCAGACGAAGCGCTGTCGGCGATAACGCCGTTATCAGCTACAGCGCTTCAGTGCGGTGGGGGAGCGGTGCTGCGTACGAGGCGGTGAACCCGGACGAGGTGGTTGCCATCGGCGCCTCATGACAGCCAGCTGTCCGTTCAGATCCAGGGTCCCGGTCGGGCTGCACGAGCACCGATGGCGGGAGATCCGACGGGGTGGCACCGCGCGACCCGAACGCCGTGATCCGGCTTCCGAACCCCCGCGTCCCGTTCACCCACACAAGTACGGCTTAACCAACGACCTTTACCTTGCCCTGCGCGCACTCGACGAGTACCGAGCAACGAGTAGGAAGCAGGAACGGGAATGAGCACCATCGACACCGACACGGAGCTGTGGGTCCGCCGCTTCCATCCGGCGCCCGAGCAGCCGTACCGCCTTGTCTGCCTCCCGCACGCGGGGGGCACGGCCTCCGCCTTCTTCTCCTTTTCGCAGGCGCTGGCCGCCCATGCCGACGTCCTGGCCATCCAGTACCCGGGCCGCCAGGACCGCCGCCACGAGCCTCCGATCACTGTCACCGAGCATCTCGTCGACGGCATCCACGAGGCGCTGCGGCCCTGGGCCGACCGCCCGTTGGTGCTCTTCGGGCACAGCATGGGCGCCGTACTGGGCTTCGAACTCGCCCGCCGCATGGAGGCGGAGAGCGCACCGCCGCTCGGCCTGATCGTCTCCGGCCGCCGCGCCCCGCACATGCCGCGCCCCGACAGCGTGCACACCAAGGGCGACGACGCCCTCATCGCGGAGATCCGCCAACTGGCCGGTACCGACCCGGGTGTGCTCGCCGACGAGGAGATCGTCCGCATGGTGCTGCCCGCCATCCGCGCCGACTTCAAGGCCATTGAGACGTACCGCTACCAGCCCGCCCCCGGCCGGGACAGGGCGCTGAGCTGCCCGCTCAGCGTGCTCACCGGGGAGTCCGACCCCCGGGTGAGCCTGTACGAGGCGATGGAGTGGCGCGAGCACACCTCCGGAAACTTCACGTTCCGCAGCTTCCCCGGCGGCCACTTCTACCTCACTCCGCAGCAGGACGCGGTGACCCGCGCCATCGCCGACGACCTGGCGGCTCTGGGCCAGGAGCGGCTCGACAGCGTCGTCGGCTGATCCGGCGCGCGGAGTTGTGGCCAGGCAGCTACTGGCCACTGCGGAGCGGGGGTGAGCGCCTCTGCCGTTCCCTACGCTGGGCGGACAAGTGACGCTGCGCAACGGGGGAAACGGCTGATGACGCTCTTGTCCCGGGACACCGAACTCGCCCGACTGAACGCCGCCCTCGCTGCGGCGGAGGCCGGTGCCACCGCCATCGTGCTCATCGAAGGAGCCTCTGGGTGCGGGAAGTCCGAAACGCTCAGGACCGTCGCTGACACCGCCCGCGGACGTGGGGCGACCGTGCTGTGGGCCGCTGCCACCCCCGAAGGATCCGCCACGGGCCACCGCGCGCTGGACGAGTGGGCCGAGGCGCTAAGCACACACTCCGCCCGGCCCCCCGGGGCCGCCCCCGCCTCTTCCGCGGCTACCGCCTTCACCGCGGCCGTCCGGAGACTGGACGGTCCCGCGCCCCTTGTCATCTGCCTCGATGACCTTCAGTACGCCGACGCGGTCTCCCTCGCCTGCCTCACCGGTTCGGTCCAGGCCCCGCGCGGTACCGGCCTGCTCATCGTGCTCACCGGCCCTCTCGGCGGCCCGGGCGCGGGTGCCCGCGATGCCGTCACCGAACTGCTGCGCCACCCGGGCTTCGACCGGATCCGCCTCAGCCGGCTCGACCGCGCCGCCACCGCCGCCCTCCTGCGCGACCGCCTCCGGGGCGCGGCGCTCGGCGCATCGGCCGACCGTCTGTACGCGCGCACCGGAGGCAATCCGCTGCTGCTCAGGGCCCTGCTGTCCGAGTACGACATCGCCCATCCCGAACCGGCGGGGCCGTTCGCCGACGCGGTGCGGGCCTGCCTCCAGCGCTGCGGAAGCCCTGCCCGCGACCTCGCCCTCGCCCTGGCCGTCCTCGGGATCCACGCCACCCTCGAGCGCGCCGCAGCCGTCGCCGGGGCAGCGCCCGCCGAGGCCGCCCGGGCCCTCGCCGCGCTGGACGAGACCGGACTCACCGACGGGCCCGTACTGCGGCATCCCGACATCGCCGCCGCCGCGCTGGAGACCCTCGTAGCGGCCGAGCGCACCCGCCTGTCCGGCCGTACGGCGGAGGTCCTGTACGCCGACCGGGCCGAAGCCGAGACCGTCGCCTCGTACCTGCGCGCGTACGGCAGCGCTCCCGGGGACTGGGCCGTGCGTACGCTCTGCGGGGCCGGACAGCAGGCCCTTGCCGCCGACGAGGCCGAGCGTGCCGCTGCCTGCCTGCAGCTCGCCCACGCCGGAACCGACGACGAACCGACCCGGTGGCGGATCGGCCTGCAACTCGCCGCCCTCACCTGGCGTCTCACCCCCGCCGCCGCCGAGCAGCACCTCGACGCTCCGCTCGCCGCACTGCGCGCCGGGCGCTCCGGCGCGCCCACGGGCTCACTGGCCCGTCTGCTCGTCGCCCAGGGGCGGGTGGCGGAGGCGGCGGAGGTACTGCGGCTGGTGCCCTCCGGCGCCGGGGCCCTGCGCGACCTCTTCGCGGTCCCGCCCGCCTCCGAGAGTGACGAGACCCGGCTCTGCGCCGCGCTGTGGACCCACCCGGGTGACCCCTGGGACGCATCCACCGCCGAGCGGCTGCTCGGGGGAACCCCGCTGGCACACGACACCTTCGAACCGCTGGTCCAGGCCGTACGCATCCTGCTGCACACCGGGCACCCGCGCCGGGCCGCCGCCCGGTGCGAGCGACTGCACGCCGATGCCGAACGCCGCGGGGCCCGCGGCTGGCAGGCCATGTTCGCCTCGCTGCGCGCCGAGGCACTCGTCCACCTCGGTGACCTCGCCGGTGCCGAGCGCGCGGCGGGCGCTGCCGTGGCGGCGGTCGCGGGGCGCGGCGGAACGTTCATGTACCGCCCCGTCGCGGTCCTCGTGACCGCGCTCACCGCCATGGGCCGCTACGACGATGCTGCCCGGCACCTTCCGCTGCCCCTGCCCGACCAGCTGCCCGGCACCGTGCACGCCTTGCCGTACCTGCACGCGCGGGGCCTGTACTACCTGGCCACGCACCGTGCCCAGGCCGCCTTGAGCGAGTTCCTCGACGTGGGCCGCCTGGCCGGACGGTGGGGTCTGGACCATCCCGGCGGTCTTCCCTGGCGTATCGACGCGGCCGACGCCCTGCTGCGTCTGCGCCGCCCCTGTGAGGCACGCGTGCTGACTACGGCGCAGCTCGCCGTACCGGGTATCGGCGCGCGGACCCGCGGCATGGCGCTGCGCCTGCACGCCGCGACCGAGGAGACGCGCGGCCGGCCGGCCCTCCTCACCCGGGCGGTCGCCGACCTGCGAGGCTGCGGTGACCGCCTGGAACTCGCAAAGGCCGTGGCTGACTTCGGGCGGAGCCTCCAGACGCTGGGCGAGGGGCCGCGTGCAGGCTCCGTCATCGGGCGTGCGTGGAAGCTGGCTGACGAGTGCGACGCGACACCGCTCTGCGGGGAGATCCTGCCGGGCCGGCAGCGCGGAGACTCCGGCGCCGAGGTGGATCGCCGCACCGCGGAGGCCCCCGAGCCCGACGTGGCCCTTCTAAGCCAGTCCGAGCGGCGCGTCGCGTCCCTGGCTTCCGCCGGATTCACGAACCGGGAGATAGGGGCCAAGCTGTTCGTCACGACGAGCACGGTCGAGCAGCACCTCACGCGGATCTACCGCAAGCTCAACATCTCCCGCCGGCAGGACCTGCCGATCGACTTGCAGCTCGACATTTTCGAGCATGTCGGAGTCCAGTGAGCACGCAAGACGGGCTTTAGCCGACGTTGTGACGATCGGCTTGGACCCCTGCGGTGCGACCTGGTGACGAAGTGGAGACAGGCATCATGAATCCGGACTTTGGCATGCCGAAAAACGGCCCTGACGGCGCCATTGCTGTTGTCGGTATGTCGTGTCGTTTTCCGGGTGCTGAGGGTGGGCCGGGGGAGTTTTGGGAGGGGTTGGTCGGTGGGTTCGATGCGGT
>NZ_JBEYCQ010000072.1:0-7400 GCF_040632905.1 Streptomyces sp. NPDC016469 | reverse complement strand
GCGCCCTGTCGGGGGCGGGACCGGCCGCCCTTCCCTGTGCGCCGCGCCTGCGCCATGGACGACGCAATGAAGCGGCTGTACAACATCGCCGATGCCGATATCGGCACGGGGAGGGACGCTGCCCTCGAGAAGCTCGCCAAAGATCGCAATGCCTTTCAGCACTACGGTCCGACTCATTCGATCGAGTGCGGAATTTCGCCATCTTTCTCCCCGGTCTAGACGAGGGGCCCGACGACGGGGCAACCTTCATGGAGACCGGGGAGAAGCGGGTAAGAATCTGCCGGAAGGCTTCCATGAGAATCATCGTCGAGGGCGCAACCGAGGAGTTCGCCGAGCGAATCGTCGCACTCGCCGCCCAGCACCACGCGGACCTCTCCATTACCACCGTCCGACCGGGCTGGTCCGTCGACCGCGCCGAGCGCTACCTCCGCGACCTGACCGCGGGGTCGCGCCGGATGGCAAAGATGGTCATCGATGCCGACGGATACATCGAGGCCAACCACCTCCGCGACGAGCTCGGCGCGCTCAACGGCCCGTCCAACGGCCTGAAGCGGGCCGTTGACCGCGGCATCCGCAAGGGCTGGTGGCCGGAGCACACCCCGGCGCCCATCACTCCCGTCTCCGACCCCAACAACCCCTCCTGGCACCAGAACATCGCCTATCGAATGGACCAGGAGATCCTTCCCGTCTTCCGCGAGGCACTCACCCGGATCGCCGAGGCTCCGCCGTCGGCCGACTCGTAGCAGTAGGCGCTCCCCCTGCTGGCTGCCCATGACCGAGTGGCTGCCATGAGCAGCAGCAGTTCCCCCGGCCCTCCGTGCCAGCACCAGTCGAAAGACAACCTGTCTGATCAATTTCAGGAGACCTGAGATGCAGAGCCTGCCCTTCGACAAACCGGGCCGCTTCTGGCGGGGGAATCTCCATACGCACTCCGACGAGTCCGACGGCGCCCTGTCCCCGGCGGCGACCGCGCAGTACTACCGTGACGCCGGGTACGACTTCCTGGCCGTCACGGACCATTTCCGGCCCGAGTACGGCTTCCCGCTGACGGACACCACGCCCCTGCGCACAGAGCTGTTCACCACCCTGCTCGGCGCCGAGCTGCATGCTCCACGCACGGAGGCAGGCCCCTCGTGGCACATCCTCGCCGTCGGACTCCCACTCGGCTTCGCGCCCGCCGACGCGACAGGAGACTGGGCCCGAGCTGGCCCGCAGGGCCCGAGCCGCGGGCGCATACGTGGGTATGGCTCACCCGGCGGCCTCCCTTCTGAGCATCGCGGACGCCGAGAGCCTGGAGGCCGCACACGCCGTGGAGGTCTACAACGCGCTTGCCGCACGTGAACACCGCGGGGACAGCTGGCACCTCACTGATGTCCTGCTCAACCGGGGCCATCAGCTGCACACCTACGCCGCCGACGATGCCCACCTCCACCCCCAGGACCCCCCGGGCTGCGCAGCCTGGGTTCAGGTCCGCGCCAAGTCCCTCGCCCCCGACCAGCTCCTAGCGGCACTCAAGGCCGGGCGCTTCTACTCCTCCACCGGGCCCGAGCTGTACGACATCAGCCTGGCCAATGAGCACATCACCGTCCGCTGCTCCCCCGCCAGCAAAATCCTGATCACCGGGGGCGCACCGGGGGCACAGGTCGTGCAAGGCAGGGATCTGACGGAGTGCACCCTGCCGTTGGCGATGTTCGGGGGCGGATTCTGCCGGGTCACGGTCGAGGACGACGCCGGCAAACGAGCCTGGAGCAACCCGATCCACCTGGCGTCCCGCGCGGCCGCCAGTGCGCAATGAATCGCCTCACACCTTTTCCCCACCCGAAGAAGGGAACTTCTGTCATGCTCTGGCCCGCACTGCGCGCACTCGCCCACGGACACCTGGCAGCCGATCAGGTAACACGGCTGCTCCACGACTTCGCCCTCACCGAGAGGGTGCGGACCGCAGGTCCCGGCGCTGCGCAGAGCATCGCCCACCGCTCCCTCATCGACGGGGAAAGCGCCGCCCTGGTCTTGGATCTGGCGCGTACCGGAGACTCCGGCTGGGTCTTCACCCTCTTTCACACCGGCCAGCAGCCCGCCGCCGCCACCGTCGAGGAATACCGGGAGCGGTTCCGCGAGGCCGTGAGCCGAAACGGGCTTACCCTCATCCAGGTCGAGCCGCCGACATCCGCCGACGAAGTCCTGCTGACCAGCGTCGCGGCTGATAAGGCCGACTCGCCCTTCGGGGCCCGCTGGGACCCGGTAGTCGAGGAACTAAGCAGGTTGTGGCCGCACCTAGGACTGGCCATGGATGCTCCTCGGGAGGTTAAGACGGTCAAGTTGCGCGAGCTCATGCTCACCTCGGCCTGGCCCCAGGCCCCAGAGCCTCTACGCCGTGAAGCGGAAGCTTTCCTCCACGGCGCCTGACCACACGTCGCGCACCGCCGATCAGGTGGCGGCGCGCCCTTGAGTATCACCGAAGGCAGGGGGACTTATGGCTGAACATTCGAGCGGTGCAGGGAATACGAATGGTGCCGCTCCTCTGATTGGCACCGCGGAGCGAACCGAGTATCTCCGGGCCGGGGAAGCTCTGCTCAGTAGTGACGGACGTGTCACCAGCACGCCGCAGGCCAAGACCATCGCGATTCAAGAACTCGCCCGCCGGATCCCTACATCCACTCCCGAGCTTGTCCTCGCCGCTATGGGCCTGGTGGTCGGCAACGACATGGCTTCCCGCTTAGGCGACGGACGCTATGTCCTCGTCCCGCACAACGCAGCGTATCCCTCCATGGGAGCTGACGTTTTGCATGCCGACGAGCTCAACCCCGTTGATCCGCGCCATGCCCCAAGCAGCGCCATCGCCATGGACAGCCCGGAGGCGAACACGCTGGTCCGCATGGTCGCGATCAGCGAGCTGATGGGAGCCTGGTCCTACGGATCGAACAACAATGTCCGAGTGCTGGCCCTGCAAGAGGTCGCACGAGAAGAGTTCGAACTCGACAACGTGCTGAAGTGGGAGCTGGAGCCCAAAGTCGCCTTCGCCGTCGACCTTGAGCTTGACTACAACCGCGAGGCCCTGCGGGACTTTCTGCGAGCCCAGTACGACATGACACAGGAAGTCCTGCGTGCCCGGAGAGTCACGCATGTCCTGTCCTACCGCGCACTTAGCTGGTCCGAAGGGGCGCTGCAGCCCGCTTGGGCGCACGAACGCTTCCTCGGCCAGTTCGTTGAGGCCCGGGCACGCCCGCTGGCCAGCTGGTCGGCCGACCGGCGGGTCGTCGCCGACTGGCTTGAGCAGCGCGGCGCAGGAGGTGTGGTCCTGGCCGCACGGACACCCGCCAAGGAAGTCCTGGCCCTGCCCACCACCGGCATCGGCTACTTCGACCAGAAGGAATGGGTGCTGCTGCCGGGCGACCACAGAGCCATCCTTGACGGCGTCTACACCCCTATTCCGGACACCGCGCCCCGGAAGGCCACCAATGCCTCTGCCGTATCCCTGGGCGTCCCGGCTCTCCAGACTCCCACGGCCGACGACCAGGCTGCGGCACCCGCGGCGCCCGGAAATGACCTCGCGGCCAGATGGCGCACGCCGACGATCGTCCAGCGGCTGGACCCCGCCCACCCCATCGACCGGGAGATCCAGCGCATCCTCGCCGGCGCAGAAGAACCCCCTGGGTGGTGGCTGCGTGACGAGTCCGGATATGCCATCTCCCAGCGGGATTTGGAGTTCCTCGGGATCGCGCCCGTGCAGATCCGGTGGCTGCTTTCAGGGGAGGCACCCATGGGCATGACGCCCACCCTCTATCAGCAGTTCGGGACGGAGATGCTGGAAGCTCTCACCCGGCAGGGCTTCGATCCGTCACAGCTCGACATCCGTCTCAAGGGAACCGGCGCGAATTTCTTCTCCGGTCCGCACAAGTCCCTTCCGCGCGAGGAAGACCTGACCGGCCGACCAGAAGCCGCACGTCGGCTGACCGAGTGGTTCGGAGACAGCCCCGAGCGGCCCTTGCGACGCCCCTACGACGCGATGTGGCGACTGTGCCTGGACCCGGAACCCAGCGACATCGACATCGACATCAACTCAACCGCGATCGTTCGTGCGGCACGCGAGCACTGGAGAGCCGCCCACCCCGACCGGTACCCGGGCGACTTCATGGGCGGTCACGGATACCTGGACAAGCAGACCGTGGTCGGTGCCCTGCCAGCGCTGGCAGCCTGGGCGAAGAGGTGGGAGGAGGAACTTGGCAGGCCCATTTCCCTAGGCGTCTTCGAGTCCAGCGGCCCCTTCGACGCCACCGTCCTCGGCCGGAGCCTCTCCTCCCATTTCAATGAGAACGACTGGGTCTCGCGGGCAATGCGCTGAGCGTTCGCCGCGATCGCCTCGCGCACCGTCACCGTGATCTCGCCCAAGCGCGGGAGTATGGTCTCCAGGTCCACCCCCGCATCACGCAGCGCCATGAGTTGCTGTGCGAGCTGCGGCCAGTCCGCCCCCTCTACCAGTGTCGTGGCGATGTCCGGCGGCAGGAACCTCCTCACCTCGCGCTGTGCCTCGACCGATGCCTTCTCAACAAACGGCAGTTCGGACTCCTGCCCCGCTCTTTTCTGCTGCCGTACGGCGTCCGCAATGGCCAGGACCAGTCGATAGGCCATCACCGACGTCTGCCCCGCCTCGCCGACCGCTGCTGCAAAAGCCTCCGATGCCAGCTCATCGGGTGTCGGTGTCGCCATGCTCCGCTCCCCTCGTTACCGGGGCCTTCTCGGCCCTCTGCGCAGGTCGTCTACCGGCGGCCGCCGTTTCGGCCCCGGCCCGCCCCGCCTGACGGACAGCGCCGGCCGGACCGATGCCTTCTGCGGGTGTTGACGACAACGCCGCCTGGGGCGGACGCCGCCGACTCGCGGTGCCATTGCCGCCCGTCCAGAGGCCATGTAAGCACTTCGGGTACTGAAGCAGCCCCGCAGGTGTCAGCCGCGGGCCCGCAAAGTGAGGGCCCGGCCCAGGCAGGCGAGGGCCGCCGTGCAGGCCAGGGTGCGGGCGGCGTTGGCCGGCGTCCAGGCGCCCCGGAACCGGTCGCGGATCAGGGCGATCTCCGGTCCTGACGCCTCCGCGGTCAGCCGGGCGAGCTGCCGGTTGAGGGGGATGTTGACCTTCATCGTGACGGCGACGGCCGCCGAGTAGAGGGCGAGGGCCGCCCAGGTCCAGCGGGCGGCGCGGATGTGGCCGAGGCGGCGCAGGGAGACGCCGGAGACCCCGGTGGCCAGGAACGCCCCGAAGAAGACGAGCCCGAAGAAGCCGTTCTCGATGGCGTCGTTGATATGGCCCATGGCGCTCGCGAAGGCCGCGTCGTCGGTGCGGTCGAGGCCCGGCATGACGGACACGTCGAACGCGAAGTACAGCCCCGCGCTCAGCCCCATCGCGATGGTGGCCGCGTACAGCGACGCTTCGGTGCGTCCGCCCGGCCGGGCCGGGAGCGGGGTGGTCGGCGCGGTGGCGGTCATGGCTTCTCCTGAGGGCGCGGTACGGGGCGCAGTACGGGGGCGAGCAGCCGTTCGTAGCGGCGGCGCAGCACCGTCCGGCCGAGCAGCCGTACCGGTGGCGGGATGGTGGCGGTGACATGGGCCCTGGCGGCGGGGTCGGCGCCGTCGAACATCCACGGCTGGAGGCGGCCCAGCACGCCGGGCGGCGCGGTCCGCAGCAACCGCCGTTCGACGGACGCGTAGCGCGTGGCGCCGAGCGCGGTGAAGGCGGGGAAGGCGATGCGCTCCTCGGCGGCGAGGTGGTCGCGCAGGACGGCGGCGAAGGCGTCGGCGGCGGGGCGCAGCGCCGCGGGGTCGACGCCCGGGCGGAGCGCGGCGCCGACGGCGTCCATCGCCGCGTCGAGGCGTTGGTGGTCGCCGTCGATGGCGTCGGCGGCCCGGTCGAAGCCGGGGACGGCGCGCCGCAGTTCGGGCCAGAGGACGGCGTCCTCGCTGTGGTGGTGCCAGTCGATCACCTCGCGCAGGCTGTGCCACCAGGTGACCACCCCGCCGGTGGGGGCGCCGGGCCCGGAGCGTGCGACGGCCACGAGCCGTGCGGCGTCGCGGCGCATCGCGATGTGCATCAGCGCGAATCCGTGGAAGTGCCCGGGCAGCGACGGGAGGTGCTCGCTCGTCATCGGTTCGGTACCGGTCATGGGTGCCTCCTCACGCGAGGGGGGACGGGAACGGGCGGCCGCCGTGTGCGGCCGCCCGTTCCACGGGTCCCGGTGTCGGTCAGGCGTTCCAGACACCGCTGGCGGCGGCGTCCCGGGCGAAGTCGGCGAAGTCCTTCGGCTTGCGGCCGGTGGCCTCCTCGACCCCGTGCACGAGGTGGGCGTTGCGGCCGTCGAGGATCAGCCCGAACAGGTCGGCGAACTCGACGGGGAGCCCGTTCTCCTCCAGCGCCTTGCGGTACTCGTCCACGCTGACGGGGATGTACGTGATGGTGCGGCCGGTCGCCTTGCCCAGCTCCTGGGCGATGTCGCCGAAGCTCAGCAGGCGCGGGCCGGACAGCTCGTACGTCTTGCCGATGTGCTTGTCGTCGGTGAGCGCGGCGACGGCGACGTCCGCGATGTCGTCGGCGTCCACGAACGGCTCCACCGCGTCCCCGGTCGGCAGGACGATCTCGCCGGCCATGACCAGGTCGTGGAAGAAGCTCTCGCTGAAGTTCTGGTTGAACCAGCTGGCGCGGACGACGGTCCAGTCCGCGCCCGACTCCTTCACCTTGTCCTCGCTGATGACCGCGCCCTCCTCGCCGCGCCCGGACAGCAGCACCAGGCGGCGCGCCCCCTTGGCGACGGCGGCCTTCGCGAACGCGCCGACGGTCTCGGCGGCCCCCGGGAAGGCGAGGTCCGGGTAGTAGGTGATGTAGACGGCGCTCACCCCGTCGAGGGCGGCGTCCCAGGTCGCGGGGTCCTCCCAGACGAAGGGGGGCGTGCCGGAGCGCGATCCGATGCGTACGGGGAGCCCTTTGGCGGACAGCCGATCGGCGACCCGCCGCCCGGTCTTGCCCGTGCCGCCGATCACAAGCGTCGTGTTCGTCATGTTCGTCCCGTCTGTCGTGGCCTGCGTGGTGGTGTGGTGCTCGTCGTTCTCGTCATGAGGGAGTGGTCGCGTGCGGACGGTGATGGGGGTCCGCACGGTGGCGGCGGTGGCGGCGCTCTCCGGTGGGGGGTGGCTGCGGAAGGACCCGTCGGGTACGGCCTTCATACGCAGCGTAGGCAGCCCCTCGCCGCACGAGCCACGTCACCGGGCCTCGTCTCTAGCGGTTCTCCAGAGGGTCTCTGGGCGATCACCTCGTACGGTGGCGGGTCAGTAGCGGTAGTGGTCGGGCTTGTACGGGCCGTCGACCTCGACGCCGATGTACGCGGCCTGCTCGGGGCGGAGGGTCGTGAGCTTCACGCCGA
>NZ_JBEYCQ010000071.1:0-7785 GCF_040632905.1 Streptomyces sp. NPDC016469 | reverse complement strand
GACGACACCCCGCGGACCGCTCAGGCGCACCCGCCCGCGCGTGCAGACGAGGATGTGCGGAGCTGTCGCGTCCAGGACCACGGCCGGGCCGCCCTTCCCTGTGCGTCGCGCTATCCGTGGTCCCGCGTCAGCTCGCTGACCGCGCCCACCACCGTCTGGGGCGCCTCCAGGGGCAGCATGTGCCCCACGTCCGGCACCTCCTCGAAGCGCGCCCGGGGCAGCGCCTCGGCGACGACCCGGCCGAGCTCCGGCGCGATCACCTTGTCGCCGGTGCCCGCGAGGACCACCGCCGGCACGGTCACCGACACCAGGGCCTCGCGCAGGTCCATGCCCCGCGAGGAACGGAACGCCTCCGCGCGCACCGCGGGCCCGGCCGCCGCGAACATCTGGCGGTTCACCTCGCTCAGCCGCCGGTCCGCCTTCGGGCCGAGCATGTTCTGCCCGAGGAGCTTGCGGCCCAGGGCCGGGCGCGAGACCGCCCGCTGGAACAGCGCGCTGCCCATCATGCGCACCTCGCTGTCCGGCGTGTCCTGGTCGTGCGCCGCGGTGGCCAGCAGCACCAGGCCGCTCAGCGCGCCGGCGTTCCGGTCCTCCGACGCGGCGTACGACAGGGCGGCGAACCCGCCCCCGGAGTGCCCGACGACGACGGCGTCCGGCGCCTCCACATGAGCCAGGACCGCGGCCAGGTCCGCCCCGAGCCGGGTGATCCCGAAGGGCTCGGCGCCCTGCGAGGAGGCGCCGTGGCCCCGCAGGTCGTAGGAGACGACGCGGTGCCCGAGGCGGATCAGCCGGTCGGCCACCGTGCTCCACACCCGGCGCGACGCACCCCAGCCGTGGACCAGCACCACGGTCACGCCGGTCGGAGGCGTGAGCGGCGGCAGGACGGACACCGCCAGGCGGGCGCCGTCGTCGGTGAGCACCTGCGTCTCGGTCGCCGGTGCGGCGGCCACCGCCGTCATCGGGTACTGCCCTCCAGCTTCCGGGCCTCCGCCGCCTCACCGGACCGTACGGCCGGAGCCTGCTCCGCCGCGAGGATCTGCCCGAGCCGGACGAACGCCTCCCTGGTGGCGGTGGAGTGCTCCGCGCCGATGTCGGCGACCTTCGCGAGGAGCTTCAGAAAGCCGTTCGGACGGCCCACGAAGTGCATGCCGACCTTGGTGCGGCCCCCGTCGAGCGGTTCCACGACGAAGTCGCTGGTGCCCCGGAACACCCCGGACACGTAGTCGACCGACAGCAGCCGCTGGGGCTCGACGGCCCGGGTGCGCGCGGTGAACCGCAGCTTCGGGCCGCCCTTGCCGACGCCCTTGGTGTGCACCGTGACAGCGACCTCGCCGCCCACCTCGTCCGGCGAACCGGACACGGTGGCGAAGGTGTTGGCCGGCACCCACCAGCGGGCGGCGCCGCGGAACTCGGCGATCAACGCCTCCCACACCGCCTCCGGCGGCGCGTCCACGATCGCCTCGTCGATCAAGTCGTAAACTGTCATGCCGATTCTCCTGTCGGGGTGTTCCGGGTGGCGGTCTGGGGCCCCGGGGCGTCCCGGATCAGCCGAAGAAGCCCTGACCGGGGGTGAGGATGCCCGCCGCGTCGTAGCGCTGCTTCGCCGCGACGAGGACCTTCCAGCGGGCGCCGAAGTGGGCCCGCCAGTCCGCCCCGGTCATGTCCGGGATCGCGCCCACCAGGTACCGCTTGGCACCCAGCGCGACCGCCTTGTCGTACAGGCGGCGGTTCTGGTCCAGCATCCGTGCGATGTCCGCGCCCGGGGCGGGGAAGCGGAGCACGTCGCACAGGTACGCGGTCGGCTCGGAGGGCTGCACCGACAACGGACGGGTCAGCTTCGACGTCGGATACGGGTAGTAGAGCAGGAAGCCGGCGCCCAGGTCGTCGCCGTTCAGTTCGGCGGTCAGCAGGTCCGCGAACGCCTTCGCCTTGGAGGCCGGGACGAACAGGCTCAGCCACGGCTTGGGCTGGTCCCAGAAGTCGTTCTCCTTGAGCCACGCCTCGTCGGCGTCGGTGCGGAACACGGCCTCGCGGAAGGACAGGTCCTCGATCGTCGCGTACGCCCGCTCGTCGTGCAGACCGGTGAGCAGCGCGGTGCGGTCGGGGGCGGAGCTGCCCTTCCAGTACGCCTGGCCCTCCAGCTTGTACCACCAGCCGGAGTTGTCCGGGGTGCGGGCGATCTCGCCGACCTGGCCCTCGAACCGCTTCTCCGCCATGAGCTTCTCGGAGTCAGCGAGGAACGCGGACACGTCGTTGTAGTAGAGGGTGAAGACGGTCATCTTCGGCGGTGCCGGGATCAGGGCGACCTCGGCGCGCACGATGATGCCGACCTGACCGCCTCCGCCGAGCGCCGTGTTGAACAGATCGGCGTGGCAGCTGGGGCTGGCCGTGATCAGGTCGCCGTTGCCGGTGACGATGTCGATCGACTTCACGGTGTCGATCTGGAGCCCGTACCGCGCCACGGTGGAGCCGATGCCGCCGACGCTGAGCGTGCCGCCTATCGACAGGTGCAGGTAGTCGGTGAGCGCCGGCGGGGTCAGGCCGCGGGCGAGGGCGGCGTCGGTGAGCTGGGCCCAGGTGACGCCGGCCTCGACCACGGCGGACGACGAGCCGATGCGGACGATCTTCGTCAGACCGCGCGCGTCGATCGCGATGCCGCCCTGCGGAACCTGCGCCTGCCCGTAGCAGGAGTGCGACTCCTCGTCGCCGTTCTGCCCGCCGCGGCCGTTCATCGCGATCTTCAGCCCGTTGGCCCGGGCGTAGTTGACCATCTTGACGATGTCTCGCACCGAGCCGGGACGCAGCACCGCCCAGCACGCACCGGTCACCATGTGGCCGAAGTCGTGGTTGAACGTGGAGGTGACACCCGCCGAGGTCTCCAGCGTGCCGTCGAGCGACGGCAGGCTCGCCGCCGTATCGGCGAAGGAGTCCGACTCACGTGCCCACGCCTGGTGCGCAGTGCTCCAGCCGATGACGGTGGCGGCCGCCATGCCCCCGAGGATGCTGCGCCGCGTGATGGGGGTGCTGCTGCTTCTCATTCGGTCTGTCTCCCGTCCATTACGTGTGGTTCAGGGCCGGCAGGCCGGCGCCCGCGAGGGTGGCGAGCTGGTACTCGGAGGGGGTGAAGTGCTTGGTCTGGCGACGGAAGCGCCAGGTGTACGTCGGCCAGATCGACGGGTTGCGCCCGTGTGCGTCGAGGTACCAGCTCTTGCAGTTGCCTGCGTTCCACACGGTGCCATCGAGGCGGGCCTGCAGCCGCTCGTTCCAGTCGTCCTGGACTGTCTTTCGAACCTCCACCGAGGCCAGGCCCTTCTGGTCCATGACCTTCAGCGCGTCCAGCACGTAGCCGATCTGCGCCTCGATCATCACGACCTGCGAGGAGTGCCCCAGGGTGGTGTTCGGGCCGAGCAGCAGGAACAGGTTCGGGAAGCCGGCGACGGTGGTGCCGCGGTGCGCGGCCATGCCGTCCTCCTGCCACACCTCGCGCAGCGACCTGCCCTCGCGGCCGGTGATCCGCCCGGCGACCGGGCGGTCCGTGGCCTTGAAACCGGTGCCCAGGATGATCGTGTCGATCTCCCGTTCGGCCCCGTCGGCGGTGACGATCGAGTGGGCGGTGACCTTCGCGATGCCGTCGGTCACCAGGTCCACGTTGGGCTGCTGGATCGCCGGGTACCACGTGTTGGAGAACAGCAGGCGCTTGCACGCCATCACGTAGTCGGGGGTGAGCTTCGCGCGCAGCGTCTCGTCGGCGACCGACTTCTTCAGGTGGTCGCTGGCCATCTTCTGCATCTTCCCGGCGACCTTGGGCCGCTTCATCACGAAGGCCAGGATCTCCCGGCCCCACATGTTGAAGTTGCGCCGGAAGTTCTGGTAGCCGGGGACCCCGCGCAGCAGCTTGGTCTGGAGCGGGCTCGTCACCTTGTCGTTCTTCGGGCCGATCCACGGCGGGGTGCGCTGGTAGAGGTCGAGCCGCCCCACCTCGGGCTGGATCTTCGGCACGAACTGGATGGCGGAGGCGCCGGTGCCGATCACGGCGACGTTGCGCCCGCTCAGGTCGTGGTCGTGACGCCAGCGGGAGGAGTGGAAGACGGTGCCCGCGAAGTCGGCGAGGCCCGGGATGTCGGGGACCGCCGCCTCGCTGAGATAACCGGTGCCGCTCACCAGGACCTGCGCGGTGTAGTCGCCCTGCGAGGTCTCGATGTGCCAGCGCCGGGTCGTCTCGTCCCAGCGGGCCCCGAGCAGTTCGTGCCCGAAGCGGATGTGCGGACGCACCCCGAACCGGTCGGCGGTGTCCCGCAGGTACGCGTACAGCTCGTCGCGCTTGCCGAAGGTGGACTTCCACTCCGGGTTCTGCGCGAATGAGAACGAGTACAGGTGGGACATCACGTCGCAGGCCGCGCCCGGGTAGGAGTTGTCCCGCCAAGTGCCGCCCACCTCGTCGGCGCGTTCGAAGACGAGGAAGTCGTCCACGCCCTTCTGCAGCAGCCGGATCGCCATGCCGAGGCCGGAGAACCCGCTGCCGATGACGGCGACGCGCAGATGCCGCTGCGGTCCGCCGCCGCCGGCCGGGCGGGTGTCCTCGTCGCTGCGCGGCGGCTCTAGAGTGCTCGTCACGTCAGCCTCCTAGCGGCGCGCGATGGTGACGCGGAAGTTGTTGAAGAACTTGTCCTCGAGCGTGTACGCGAAGATGTCGAGGTAGCGCTCGAAGCGGGCCACGACCTCCTCGCCCTCCATGGCGACGGCCTCGTCACGGCGCTCGGCGAGCAGCTTCAGCCAGGCGCGGCAGGCCACCGCGAACGACTCGCGCTCGTTGACGATCTCGACCACGTCGAACAGGCCCTCGGCGGCCTGCGTCAGCTCGTGCAGGTGCGGGATGTGGCAGTTCTCGAACTCCGAGCGCTGCAGGAACTTCAGGTCGTCCAGCAGCTGCCGGTTCATGGGCAGCGCCTCGGCCGTCATGGTGTGCAGCACGAAGCGGGCGCCCGGCTTCAGGGCGGCGCCGACCTTCTGGAAGAACACCCGGTACTTCTTGGTGCGCTCGCGCGGCGGCAGCGTCGAGGAGACGAAGTGCTCCAGGGCGTTGATGCAGAACGCCGCGTCGTACGGGTCGTCGGTGGTGTGGTCCTCCCAGGACTCCACCCGCGTGGTGATGCGCGGGTTGTCCAGGCCGGCGATGAACTGCTCCTGCGTGCGGCTCAGCGTCAGCCCGACCGCCTGCTCGACGCCGTGCACCGTGGTGACGCGGTTGAGCATGGTGCCCCACCCGCAGCCCACGTCCAGGACACGGCGGACGCCCGCCGCTCCGGCCAGCTCGACGAACTTGTCCAGCTTGCGCTCCTGGGCCTCGTCGAGCGCCTCGGTGAGACCCTCGCCCTCCTCCCAGTAACCGCCGGAGTACATCATCGTCGGGCCCAGCAGGAGGCGGTAGAAGTCGTTGCTCACCTCGTAGTGGTGCCTGATCGCGTCGACCTCGGGGACCGACTGGTTTGCAACCGTGGTCATCTTCGTCCTCAACTCCCGTCCGGCTCATGCTCATGGCGTGGTGCCTGCGATGTCATCGCGAGACGAAGAAAACCCCCGCGTCGCAAGAGACGTGCAACACGACGGGGCCGCCGGCTGTTGCGCGCCGGTTGCGTGCGTACGGGTTCCATGCGTTTCGAAAAGGCCAAGCCCTGCGGAGGAAGGACCTCACCTCATGTCTCTGCCCACCATCGAAGAACTGGCGAGCCAGCTCGAGGCCGTGTCCGGCGCCCAGAAGGTCGACCCGGACCACCCGCTCCAGCACATCCCGGACGTGGACTCGCTGGACCTCATGGAGTGGCTGTACGGGTTCCAGAACACCTACCCGGACATCCCGGCCGACGAGTCCCTGTTCGCCGACCTGGACGACACCACGACCCTGCGCCACGTCTACGACCGCATCCTGGCGCTCGTGCCGGCGCAGGCCTGAGCGGGCGCGCATGAACGGCTTCGACATCACCGGATGGGGCATATCCGTCCCCGAAAAGGTGGTCACCAGTGCGGAGCTCGCCGAGCGCTTCGGCGTCGACGAGCACTGGATCACCAGCCGGTGCGGGATCAGTGAACGGCGCGCCGTCGGGCCCGGCCAGACGACAGCCTCGCTGGCCGTCGAGGCCGGCCGGCGCGCCCTCGCCAAGGCGGGCCTGAGCGGCGGCGACATCGCCCATCTGATCGTCGCCACCGCCACGCCCGAGCAGCCCTCGCCGGCGACGTCCGCGTTCGTCCACCACGAACTGGGCATCGCCGGCAGCGCGCACGACGTCAACTCCGAGTGCGCGGGATTCGTCTACGGGCTCGTCTCCGCGATGGCCCTCATCGCGATCGACCCCCGGCCGATCCTGCTCATCGGCTCCGACACCCACACGCTGACCGCGAACCCCGCCGACCGGGACCTGTCGATCCTGGTCGGGGACGGCGCGGGAGCCGTCGTACTCGTCCCCGCGGCCGACAGCAACGTCCTGGCCTGGAACCTGGGCGCGGACGGCAGCTGCACCGGCAGCCTCAAGGTCCTCGCGGGCGGCAGCCGTATGCCGACCACCGAGGAAACGGTGCGCCAGGGTCTGCACTACGCGCAGATCAACGGGAACGAGATCTACCTGAACGCCGTGCGGTACACCGTCCGCACGGTCCGGGAGACGCTGAAGAACGCCAAGGTCGAGGCGGCCGACGTACGCCACGTCATCCCGCACCAGGCCAACATCCGCATCATCAACTCGATCCTCGGCCACACCGGGCTGCGGCCCGAGGCCCTGGTCGCCAACCTGCACAAGTACGGGAACACGGCGTCCGCCTCCATCCCGATCGCCCTGGCCGAGGCGCTGGACGAGGGCCGCATCCAGAACGGCGACCTGGTCCTGTTGGCCGGCTTCGGCGCAGGCATGACCTGGGGCTCCATGCTCCTCGAATGGCGCGGAGGGACACGATGAGTACGCAGAAGCCCGCCGGCACCCGGCCCGAGCACCCCGTCGCCCTGGTGACGGGCGCCTCCGGCGGGCTCGGCCAGGCGCTGGCGATCGAACTGGACGCGCTCGGCTGCAAGGTGGCCGTCCACTACAACAGCGCGAAGGACGCCGCGCTCGCGGTGCAGGAGAAGCTCACCAACGACTCCGTCATCGTGACCGGGGACGTCGGCTCGTACGAGGCCGTCACGGCGATGCACGCGCAGATCGCCGAGCGGCTGGGCCCGGTCGACGTCCTCGTCAACAACGGCGCGATCCGCCGTGACCAGGTCATGGCGATGCAGAAGCCCGAGGACTGGGCGGCGGTGATCCAGACCAACCTCATCGGCTCCTTCCACACGGCCCGGGTGTGCGTCCCGCACATGCTGCGCAAGCGGTGGGGCCGGGTGATCAACGTGGTCTCGCCGTCGGGTCTGATCGCGACGGCCGGGCAGACGGCGTACTCCGCGTCCAAGGCCGGCCTGATCGGCTTCACCCGGACCCTGGCCGCCGAGTGCGGGCGGCGGGGCGTCACGGTCAACGCGCTCTCGCCCGGATTCATGATCACCGGCATGACTCAGACCCTCCCCGACCACGTGGTGGAGTCGATGGAGAAGAAGGCGCCGGTGCCCCGTTTCGTGACCGTGGAAGAGGTCGCGCGCAGCTCCTCCCTCTTCCTCGACCAGGACTGTATGACCGGCCAGGTCATCAGCATCGACAGCGGCGTCACCATCACCTGATATCCACCCAGGGGGCTTTCCTCGGAAAGCCCCCTGGGGAACTGATTCCGCACGAAAAGTCCGCGGAATGCTCCTGCGAAATACGG
>NZ_JBEYCQ010000070.1:0-7818 GCF_040632905.1 Streptomyces sp. NPDC016469 | reverse complement strand
GGTCCGCGCGGAGCGCGGGCGTTCTCTCCGCTTCGCTGCGTGAACGCAGTGAGTGGGCCTCGCTTCGCGAGGCCCTGACGGGCTGCCACTTCGTGGCGGACTGTCAGGGGTTCCGCTTCGCTCCACCCCTAGGCCCGTCCGCTTCGCTCCCGGACCATGCCCGCTCCGCGGGCTGCTGGCTACAGGCCTGGCGGTTCCTCGGTGCTTCTCGGGTGCCCGTGCCTGTACTCGCCTGCGCTACTCGAACTCGATCGTCAGCCGCTCAGCCCACCCGTGGGACCGGTCCTGCTCCGCGACAGCCTCAAGCAGGTCACGGACCTGGATGAAGTGCTCCTCGCCCATCAGCGCCCGGCTAGCACTGGCATGACGCCAGACGATCTCGACAGGGCGTTCCGCATCCACCGTCAGCCGGTCCCACAACGCAGCGAGATTAGCCCCGTAGTACGGACCGAAGTCCAACGGGCCGGCCAGAACCCTGTGCAGATCCACTTGCGACCTGATCTCCGCACCGTCGATCTCCACCCTCACACGCGCTCCCATCCCACCCTCGGACCAACCTTTTTCTGCTTCATTTTGACCTAAGATATGGACTGGACTCGCATGGCTTATCCGAGAAAGCGGGACCACGGCTCGCGGGCCGGCCTTCCAGAGCTCGTATGCAAAGAGGTGGCCAGCACCCGGATTCGAACCGGGGTTTCCGCATCGGGGCGAACCCGAGTGCGGTGTCCTTGGCCGCTGGACGATGCATGACCAAAGGCAGCGTACGTACCCTCAGGCCTGAGAGCACACTCGTTTTCGCAGACCACGCTGTGCTCCCACTCGGCGCAGCAGCGAGCCGGCCCTCGCAGAGTTGGAATACACCTGCGCTTCAGGACAGTCAGGACACAGCTGGACACACCCGACACACCCTCGTTCCCTGGTCGGTCAAAGCATCGCCGCAAACACGACTGCGAGCCGTTGGATACTTGAAGACGGGAAATCCTCACTGAACGGCTTCACGCTGGCCGACAGGCTCATTGGCCTAAGGGTCTGCCGATCATTAAAATGTTGCTTTCAGAGCTGGGGCTCGTTGGTGTCGTATGCGCATTCTGGATGAGACTCTTGATCAACTTGCCGTGCAGTTCGCGGTGTTGAAGCGCATGGAGGGCTGGCCGAGCTTGGTCGGGCGAGGCCAGACACAAAGTCGAGTGCCCGCCGCCGAGGGTCGGCCGACGGCCGCCCGCCCGGCTTCGACGCTGTAACCACATCTCAACCGCGACCCAGGTGCCCTCCAGTGGCTGAACTAAAGTTGGCCCACCATGCCCGAACTCTTTGGAATCAACCATCTGACTCTGTCCACGACCGACCTTGACCGGCTCGTGGCGTACTACACGGAGTTGCTCGGAGCGGTGCTCGCATTCGAGCGGGCCGCAACCCCGTCTGATCCTCGGATCGCAGTCATCGACGTCGGCGGCGATGACCACCTGATGATCGTCGAAACCGCTACCGCCCCCACCA
The DNA here is from genome assembly GCF_040632905.1 of Streptomyces sp. NPDC016469. Taxonomy (NCBI): domain Bacteria; kingdom Bacillati; phylum Actinomycetota; class Actinomycetes; order Kitasatosporales; family Streptomycetaceae; genus Streptomyces; species Streptomyces sp. NPDC016469. Next base: position 6,321 of record NZ_JBEYCQ010000070.1, on the reverse strand, counting down.
CTGATCTCGACCCCCTCGGCAAGGCCGGATGGGGGTTGCGCGTGGGAACACACGCGCAACTGTGTGAGGTCCGCGAACAAATCCTGGGCGCCGGATGGCCGGTGGGACAGATCGAAACACTGCCCACGCAGTGGACGATGACAGCTCGCGATCCCGATGGACGCCCTGTGGACGTTCGAGCCCATCGCCCACGCACCTCATCGCCGTCACCAAGCACCGGCTAACGGCCACCCGAACAGGCACGCCGGCACACACCAGCGTCCACCCCCGCCACGACTACTGAGGGAAACAGCACAATCTCACGACAGAGCCACACCCCAACTAATCAGTTGGCAGGAAGCCGTGCGTCGGCACGCGCGCACCAGGGCCTTCGCGGATGGGGGAGAAGGTGATGACTGTACCTGCGGTGGCGCCCTCAGCGGTCGATCGGGGGAATGCGGTCCAGGCCGCTCTCGGCGAGAATCTGTTGGACCGTGTCGTCCAGGGTGCTGGCAGCGTCGATGACGGTCTCCAGGCCGTTGGCGAGCAGGTCCTTCTCCCGGTACCAGTCGCGTAGGTGTCCCTCGTTGACATGCGCAAGGTACTCGGCGTCTGGTTTCGTCGCGTGCCGGAGCACCGTCTCCTCGAAGGGCACGCGGAAGTAGTAGCACCGTGTGACGCCCTGGTGGGCGCGCACCAAGTCCTGGAGCATCGTGCCGTAGCGGTCGCCGTACAGGATGCCTTCGATGACTACGTGGAAGCCGTGGTCCAGGGCGTAGCGGGCCGTAAGGTCGATCAGGCCGATATTGGCGCCGGCGGGCCGGTCGCGTTCGCGCAGCACGATCCGGCGGAGGTTGTCCTGGGCGACGATGGCGAGGTTGCGGCCGAACTTCTCGCGCAGGCCGGCTGCGACGGACGACTTGCCCGAGGCGCTGTTGCCTCGGAGCACGATCAGGCGCGTGTCGCTGGTCCCCACGGTGCCGTGGGTGGCCTCAGTCACCCGCGGCTCGCCTGGATGCGGTTCTCGTGGAACAGACGCCTTCTCAGTCATCCGCAACTCTTCCTCGAAACGCCTCGATGCTCGCAGCGTACGCAGGGAAAAGCGCCAGGGTACTCACGCACGCCCCACCCACGCCCCGTGAGCGAGTGGGCCACCCCGGTTGCGCTTCGCCGTGTCCTTGACGCGGCGGTGGAGGAAGCGGGCGTACTTTCCAGCTTGCCCGCGAAATCCTCGGCGGTCTCGTGGCAGTTGTCGACGTCGACGAACAGCAGCGGAACCTGGTCTTGGGGTCCGGTGAGGACCATGTCGGCCTGGGCGGCACGCCTTTCCGGGCAGATCTGGGAGCAGCGACTGAACCGCGAGGTCGCTGAATCAGAGTTGCGTCAGCTGTCTCGCCACGGACTGGCTTTCACCTCACGCCGAGGTGGTCTGCGAGCCATTCCCAAGGCTGGTTGACAGCTCCGAGCCATGGAGTGAGCAGACCGGCGAGTAGTGCGGCAGGGACCGCTGCAAGGGAGAAGAAGAGTTGGTCGTCCTTTCTTTGAGGGCACTACCATGCGGCGATGTCAGACTTCATAAAGCAACTCCCCGCCCTGCTCGGGGTGATGATCGGAGCCCTCGGCTCGTACGTGGTGGTCATGCGTGGCGATCGGGCGAGATTCCGTCGGGAGCACGCAGCCCGACGGCAGGAGCAGCAGCTGGCGGCCTACACCGACTACGCGCTGACGTTGAAGAAGACCGTCACGCTTCATTGTCGCGTCGCAGCACATCTCGGCCACGACGGTAATCCACATCCCTTGCCGGCCGCAGAGGCAACTCCCCTGCTGATCGACGCTGCAGACTCCCGGTCCGTAGCCGGAAAAGGGCTGCTGATGCTCGGCTCTCCCGACGTTGTAGAGGCTGCGCACGGGTGGGCACTTACCGTAATGGAGGTTGCCGACCTTCTGCGTGCTCCCGGCTGTACCGCTGACACGTGGTTGGCGCACCTCGAGAAGCAGCGAATGGCCCGGGAGAAGTACTACACGGCGATCCGGCGCGACATGGGACTGCCACCCGGTCACTCGGGCCGATGGCAGCTCTCTCCGCCTCAGCCCTCCTGAGTCAGACCAGCGTGATCTCCAACTGGGCCGTTGTGGTCGTCGGAGATTCGACTCACGCCCTGTTCGCATCCTTCGGTACGCCTTCTGGGGGCTGTCACCAGGCAGCAGGTGGGCCAGCAGGGCGGGGGGGGGCAGTTCCTGCTGGCTGAGGCACCGGACCGTTCGGTTCGCGATTCCACGGCGGACCCGAGGTCCGGCACGAGGGCTTCCAGCAGCCCCACTCAGCTGCGGCAGGGGCTAAGAGAGCCTGAGGGGCGGGCGGGGCGGGATTCAGGGCGTGTAGTTGCCCGGCTTGCTGTAGTGAATCCCCAGGTCAGGGCACCTTCGTGCGCTCTTTCAGTGGCTGAAGGGGCTGAACTTCCTGGTTATTAGCATGCTTGCGTGCGGGGGTATGCAGGCGCGCGCGAGAAGTACCTCTTTCAGGCGCGCGCCCGCGCGCGTGAGGACTCTGGCACGCCGATAACTTGGAAGTTCAGCCCCTTCAGCCACTGGCAGCGATGAGGCAACGGCCTTGACCTGCACAAATAGATTTCTTACTCAGGGGCGGAAGACAGCCCCTGAGGGACTGAACCGGTCCCTGGGCAAGGATCAGCCCCTGTGACTGGGGTCGACGGTCTTCGGTCTCGGCACGCCTTCGCGGAGGCGGTCTGAGGGGCAGGGGACCAGCAGAGTCAATGCTGAGGTTTCAGGCCCTACGGCCACTCAGGAAAGGCGCAAAGGTGGCATACAGGAAGTCTGGTCGGTGCCCTTCGGCCTATCAACGCTACGGGGAACCCAGGACAGCTCGAAGCCGGCTGAGAAGTCGAGAGGGGCGGAAGGGGCTGAACTTGAGGCATTGCTTCAACTCTCTGCCCCAGCCTCCCGACGCTGACCCTGTGTTGCGTTAGGCTCACTGCTGCAGACATGAAACTTCAGCCCCTATAGCCCCTGTCCGATCGAGTGACATCGCACTGACCAGCGCTTTTGCCTCCAGCTTGTACAGTGCTTCAGACCCTGAGCAAGGACCGAGCAGGATGTCCCGCCTTCCAGAAGCCTCTCTCGCACCGCTGGAATCGCCTCCAGTAGATACGGCGATCTGGTGCGCACAGCGGGGCTGGCCCGTACATCCGCTCGTTCCTGGCCTTAAGGTCCCCGCAGCCAACTGCCCGGCATGTCGGCGACATGACCATCACGTGGAGCACTGCTCGTGCTCATCGGCGGGCCGGTGGTGCCACGGATTTCACGCCGCCACGACGGATGTCATGCGAATCCGAACGTGGTGGGGCATCCAGCCTCGGTTCGGTGTGGCCGTCTCCTGCGGCCCCGCTCGCATCGTTGTGCTCGACATCGACGCGCACGCGAACGAACTCCCCTCCAGGGACCGGCTGCTTCCAGGCATCTCTATCGCCCCGGCCATCGACCTGGCTGGTCTCAGAAACGGGTTCCACACTCTCGCGGTGCTTGCGGCCTATCGCAGGCAGAAGAATCCCTGTGACGACGAGACGACTCTCCGGGTCGAGACCGCATCCGGCGGCATGCACGTCTGGTACTCACTCCCCGACGGCATGCGCATTCGGTCCTCGTCCGGGGGCGGCGCCAAGGCGGCATTGGCCTGGCAGGTCGACGTACGGGCTGAGCGGGGATACGTCGTAGCACCTGGCGTACGCACGAGAAAGGGCGCGTACAGACCGTTGGGGACAGTCCGGACCCCTGCGCCCCTCCCTGAGTGGTTGGCGAACGAGCTGATGCGGACCGGCCACGGTATAGCTTCCTCACGCGGGCCTCAGGCCAAGGCCTCGCGTCCACTCGTCCGGCAAACCAAGGAAGCCGTCGACGGGCTCACCAGGCTGCTCGATGACGTGCGTGCCTGCGCCTCAGCCGGCGAAGGCACCGGCTTCACAAGCAAGCTGAACGTAGCCGCATTCACTGCGGGAGGTCTTGTCGCGGCCGGCCGCATGTCGAACGTCGAGGCAGTTGCCCGTCTTACGCAAGCCGCGGAGGCGGCACGCCCCATGCAGCAACGCAAGATTGCCCGAACCATCCGCGACGGACTCAAGGCCGGGGCCATGCGCCCGCTCCACCTCCAAGGACGTTCATGAGCAGCCCCAGCGACCGTGCGCAGGCGGGCTTTGACCCGCACAGCGTCGCGCAACAGATGATCGAGCACGATGGGCTGGGCGTCGAAGCTCCAGGCCTGCCCGCGCAGAAGGCCAGTTGCGATGTCAGCGAGCCCCTTGCCGGCGCCCCCAGCCGCCGACCTCCGGGGCGACTCCCCCACGACCTCACGGACCGTGGAAACGCTGAGCTCTTCGCGGACATGTACAGGGGTCAGTTCCGCTACGTAGACGGCAACGGCTGGTACTCCTGGGACGCCGGCCGCTGGAAGCTGCGCGGAGGCGAGAGTGCCGCGATCTGGGCGGCAGGAGACATGGCCTCCCAGATGCCCACCGCTGATCCTCACGGCGTGTTCTCGAAGCAGGATGTCATACGGCACCGTCGGTACTCATCGTCCACCAGCGGCATGAAGGCCATGCTGCAGCAGGCGAAGGCTTCGCCCATGCTGTCGCTGGACGCGGGAGAGCTCGATGGCGATCCGTACGCCCTGTGCACGCCGGCCGGCGTGGTCGACCTCAAGACGGGCCGCGTTCGGCCGGCCGACCCCTATCGAGACTTCAACTCTCGCTGCACCCGCGTAGCGCCGGTCGCGGAGATGGGCACCCCGCGCTTCTTCGCCTTCCTCACCGACACCTTCGGTGACGACGCCGACGGCAAGGAGATGATCGAGTACCTCCACATCCTCTTGGGGTACTCGGTCACTGGCGACGTCGGCGCGCAGGTTCTCCCCTTCTGCCACGGCGAGGGCGCCAACGGCAAGAGCGTGCTGCTCGATGTAGTCGTGCAGATCCTCGGCGACTACGCGCACTCCGCTCCCCCCGGCTTCCTCATGGATCGCGGCGGATACACCGAGCACACAACGGAACTGACCGAACTCTACGGCCGCCGCCTCGTGGTGTGCAGTGAGCTGAAGGCGACGGACCGCTTCAACGAAGTGAGGATGAAACAGCTGACGGGTGGCGAGCCGGTGACCGCGCGCCGCATGCGGCAGGACTACTTCACCTTCCCGCCGACTCACCATCTCTGGTTGCTCGGCAACCACTACCCGGAAGTCGCCACAGGCGGCCATGCGTTCTGGCGTCGTCTACGGCTCATCCCCTTCGAGCACAAAATCCAGGACGACCGGAAGATCGACAACCTGGCCCGGATTCTCGTGGAAGAGGAAGGGCCGGGCATCCTCGCGTGGCTGGTCGAAGGAGCGCGCCGCTTCCTCGCGACTCGAGCCCCAGGAGCCGACCGCGACAATCTCGACGGGCCCAAGAGGGTTCGTATGGCCACAGCCGGCTACGCGGCGACCGAGGACCATGTGGGGCGGTTCCTGGATGAGGCCACCGCCAAGCACCCGAGTGCGAAGGTCCTGCAGTCACAGCTGTATGTGCTCTACAAGCAGTGGTGTCACCAGGAGGAGGTGAAGCCCGCCACGGGACGCGCCTTCGCCGATCGCGTCCGGAAGGAACTCGGGCTGAAGTCCGCTGACGAGATGATCAAGTCCAATGGAGTCCGGTTCTACCCTGGCCTGGCGCTGCGGACCGGCGACGAGTAAGCGCGGAGCTTGTATGGAAATGTCCATAAAGGCGTCAGGTGGTCACTGCGCCGCGCCGCTGCCTCCTACTAAACTGAAGAAGGATAGGTGGACACGGGCCCGAGGCTTGAGCGACCAGCCCGAGGAAACCGAGAGTAGAAAAGGGGTGCGGACACCATGAGCTCGCTACTCACTGACACGGACGTCGCCGGCGAATCCACCATCGTGTGGCTGGAGGACATCGCGCCTTTGGAGTACGTGCGCCAGGCCGTCCACACCACTCCCTACCGGGTCGGCAAGCCGCCCTTCGACGGCCTGGGCCGCCTGGTGGGCTACGCGGAACTCTCGTCCACCGTCCAACGTGACCCCGAAACGAGCCTGTTCCACCGCAGGGTCTTCTACCTCGTGCCTCACGACCGGGACTCCGAGCCGTGTGGCGACTACCGCACCGGCTCGCCCGGCGAGGCTGTTGATCCCCTCACCGTGGCTGCTCGCCGTGCGGGTGTGAAGACTGATCGTTCGCAGGGGCGAGCGATAGCGCCTGCCCGCGCGGGAGCGTAGGTCCTGGAGCCGATGGTCTCCGTCATGCTCCTGGGCCAGGCATCGCCCTATGCGATGCCTGGCCC
>NZ_JBEYCQ010000069.1:0-9456 GCF_040632905.1 Streptomyces sp. NPDC016469 | reverse complement strand
CACACCCGCCACCACGGCCAGCGCCTCCGGCGTCCGATGCTGGAACACCTCACGCGCCGAGAACACCAACCCCGCGCGCCGCGCCCGGCTCACCAACTGGATCGACACAATGCTGTCGCCACCCAGCTCGAAGAAGCTGTCGTCGCGCGCCACGTGCTCCACGCCGAGCAGTTCGGTGTAGAGCCGGCACAGTGTTTCCTCGCGCGGGTTGCGCGGGGCCCGGCCCGTGCCGCCACCGCTGGGCGCCGGGGCCGGCAGGGCGCGCCGGTCGAGCTTGCCGTTCACGGTCAGCGGGAGGGCGTCCATGGAGACGAAGGCCGACGGCACCATGTAGTCCGGCAGCACGGCGGCCACATGGGCCCGTACGGCGTCGGTGTCCAGCTCGCCGGTGCGCGGCACGGCGTACGCGACGAGGCGCTTGATGCCCGGCCGGTCCTCGCGCACCACGACAGCGACCTGGGCCACACCCTCGTACCGGGCGAGGACCGTCTCGATCTCGCCCAGCTCGATGCGGAAGCCACGCACCTTCACCTGGTCGTCGGAACGGCCCAGGTACTCCAGCTCACCGGTCCGGGACCAGCGCACCACGTCACCCGTGCGGTACATCCGCGTGCCCGCCGGGCCGAAGGGATCGGCGACGAACCGCTCGGCCGTCAGCCCCGACCGGCCGAGGTACCCGCGCGCCAGCCCCGCACCCGCGATGTAGAGCTCGCCCGCGACACCCGGCACCACCGGGCGCAGCGCGTCGTCCAGGACGTGGACCCGGCTGTTGGTGACGGGCCGGCCGATGAGCGGCCGGGCGGTGTCGGTGGTGCGCGAGGTGAGGGTGTCGACGGTCGCCTCGGTGGGGCCGTACAGGTTGTACCCGGTGACTCCCTCCGTGGCGGCCAGCTCCTGCCACAGGGCCGGGCTCACGGCCTCGCCGCCGAGGGCGAGGATGCGCGGGCGGGCCCCGGGGTCGCGGACGAGTCCGTGCTCGACGAGCTGTTCCGCGTACGAGGAGGTGAGTTCCATGAAGTCGATGCCGGCGGCGCGGACGTAGGCGATCAGTGCCTCGGGTTCGCGCCGGACGTCGTCCTCGATCAGGTGCAGCTCGTGGCCGGCCACCATCCACAGCAGGGGGTCGAGCGAGGCGTCGAAGGACACGGCGGCGGTGAGGGCGGCGCGCAGCGGGCGGCCCGCGTCGGCCGCCTCGGCGGCGTACAGCTCCTCGAAGTGGTGGTGGTGCAGGTTGACGAGGCTGCGGTGGGCGACCACGACCCCCTTCGGGCGGCCGGTGGATCCGGAGGTGTGGATGACGTAGGCCGGGTGGTCCGGCCGCAGCGGGGCGGTCCGTCCGGCGTCGTCGAGCGGTGTGTCCGGCAGCTCTCCGAGGGCTTCGACGACCTCGGGGTCGTCCAGGTCGATGTGGTGGCCGCCCCGGCCGTGCGGGACGGCGTCCCGGGTTCCGGCGGCGGTGAGCACGGCGGAGGTGCCGACGTCCTGGAGCAGGAGGGCGGTCCGGTCCACGGGGTGTGCGGGGTCGACAGGCACGTAGGCGGCGCCCGCCTTGGTGACGGCGAGCACGGCGACCACCAGGTCGGTCGTACGCGGCAGGGCCACGGCGACGTACTGCTCGGGGCCGACGCCGTGCCGGCGCAGGAGGCGGGCCAGCCGGTTGGCGCGGGCGTCGAGGCCGGCGAAGGTGAGGCGGCCGTCCGGGGCGACCAGGGCGGTGGCGTCGGGGGTGCGGGCGGCCTGCCGTTCGAACAGTTCCGGCAGGGTGGCCGTGGGCACCTCGCGGGCCGTCTCGTTCCACGCGACGAGGATGCGGTGGCGCTCATCGGCCGTGAGGACGTCCACCGAGGACAGCCGGCGGTCCGGGTCGCTCACCAGCTCGTCGACCAGGCGTACCAGGCGGGCCGACAGCTCGTGTGCCGTCTCCCGGTCGAAGAGGTCCGTCGCGTACTCGACGCGGCCGTCGATGCCGTCGGGGGCGCCGTCGGCGCCGAAGGTCTCGGCGAGCTGGAAGGAGAGGTCGAACTTGGCTCCGTCCACGCTGACGTGCTCGGGGGTGATGTGCAGGCCGTCCAGCTGGAGGGCGGCCTCCGCGTTGTTCTGGAGGGACAGCATCACCTGGAAGAGCGGGTGGCGGGCCAGGGAGCGTTCGGGGTTGAGCACCTCGACCAGCCGCTCGAACGGCACGTCCTGGTTGGCGTACGCGGCCAGGTCGGTCTCCCGTACCCGGTCCAGGAGTTCGCGGAAGGTCGGGTCGCCCGACACGTCCGTGCGCAGCACCAGCGTGTTCACGAAGAACCCGACCAGATCGTCCAGCGCCTCGTCGGTGCGGCCGGCGACGGGCGAGCCGATCGGGATGTCGGCCCCGGCGCCCAGGCGGTGCAGCAGCGCGGCCAGGGCCGCCTGGACCACCATGAAGACGCTCGCCCTGCTCGTACGGGCCAGCTCGGCCAGCGGGGCGTGGGCCGCCGCCGGGATCTGCAGGGGCACCGTGTCGCCCCGGAAGCTCATCTCGGCCGGGCGGGGGCGGTCCAGGGGGAGCGCCAGCTCCTCCGGCAGGGCGCCGAGGGTGTGGCGCCAGAACGCGATCTGTCGGCCGAGGCCGCTGTCCGGGTCGTTCTCGTCGCCCAGCTCCTCGCGCAGCCACAGGGTGTAGTCGGCGTACTGGACGGGCAGCGGCTCCCAGGCGGGGGCGGTACCGCCGTGCCGCGCGTCGTAGGCCTCGCCCAGGTCGCGGGCGAGCGGGGCCATGGACCAGCCGTCGCCCGCGATGTGGTGGACGACGATGAGCAGCAGGTGCTCGGCCGGCGAGGCGCGGAAGAGCGTGGCGCGGACCGGGATCTGCGTGGCGAGGTCGAAGTCCTGGGCCGCCGCCCGTGCCACGGCCGCCGGGTCGAGGTCGAGCACGGTCAGCTCGGGGGTCACCTCGCCTGCGGGCAGCACGAGTTGGCGCGGCCTGCCGTCGGTGTCGGGGAAGACGGTGCGCAGGCTCTCGTGGCGTGCGACGACATCGGCCAGGGCGGCCCGCAGCGCGTCCGCGTCGAGGTCGCCGGTGAGGCGCACCGCGAGGGGGAGGTTGTAGGTGCCGTTGCGCTCCTCGAAGCGGTTGAGGAACCACAGCCGCCGCTGGGCGGGCGAGAGCGGGACGGACTCCGGGCGGAAGCGGGCGGTCAGGGCCCGGCGGGCGCCGGCCGCGTCACCGATCCGCTCCCCGAGGCCGGCCACGGTCGGGGTCTCGAACAGGGCGCGGACGGGGAGTTCCGCGCCGAACAGGGTGCGGACGCGGCTGACCACGCGGGTGGCGAGCAGCGAGTGTCCGCCGAGGTCGAAGAAGCTGTCGTCGACCGAGACCCGCTCCACGCCGAGCACCTGGGCGAAGACCTCGCAGAGTGCGGCCTCCTGCTCGGTGCGCGGCGGCCGGCCGGTCTCGGTGGCGGAGCCGAGGACGGGTGCGGGCAGGGCGCGCCGGTCCAGCTTGCCGTTCGGGTTGAGCGGCAGGGCGTCCAGGGTCACGAACGCGGAGGGGACCATGTACTCGGGCAGGGCGGCGGCCACATGGGCGCGCAGCTCGGCCGGGTCGGTCTCCGTGCCGTCGGCGGGGACGGTGTAGGCGGTGATCCGGCGGTCGCCCGGCCGGTCCTCACGGACGACGACGGCGGTCCGGGCGACGGCCTCGTGGCGGGCGAGTACGGTCTCGATCTCGCCGAGTTCGATGCGGAATCCGCGTACCTTGACCTGGTCGTCGGTACGGCCCAGGTACTCGATCTGCCCGTCCGTACTCCACCGCACGAGGTCGCCCGTGCGGTACATGCGCTCCCCCACCGGCCCGAACGGGTCGGCCACGAAGCGCTCCGCGGTCAGACCCGGCCGGCCCAGATACCCGCGGGCCAGCCCGGCGCCCGCGAGATAGAGCTCTCCCGCCACACCCACCGGCACCGGATTCAGCCCGGCGTCCAGCACATAGGTGCGCGTGTTGTGCAGGGGCCGGCCGATCGGCGGTGTGCGGTCGGTGGCGGTGTCCGTGAACCAGGCGGTGGCGTACACCGTGGCCTCGGTGGGTCCGTAGATGTTCGCGAGCGTGCAGCCGGGGACGGCGGCGCGGATGGTGTCGGCCGTGTGAGCGGTGAGCCCCTCCCCCGCGAGCACGACCAGGCCGGCGCCGATGCGGGCCTCCGGGTCCTGTCCGAGGGTGTGGGCGAGCGCCGAGGGCACCGCGCTGATCAGGCTGTAGGTGCGGGCACCGGTCTCCAGGAGGGCGAGGAGGTCCCGCACCACCTCGATGCGTCCGCCGCTGAGCAGCGGGCCGAACATCTCGAAGACGGAGACGTCGAAGTTGAGCGAGGTCGCGGCGAGCACGTCGGAGAGCCGGTCGCGGCCGATGCCGGCGATCGCCCAGGCCGCGAAGTCGGTGACGTTGCGGTGGGTGACGACCACGCCCTTGGGGCGGCCGGTGGAGCCGGAGGTGTAGATGACGTACGCGGGGTGGTCCGGCACCAGCGGCCGGACCCGGTCCCTGTCGGACGGGGCGGTGTCCGGGTACTCGGCGACCCCGGCCGTCGGTTCGGGCCCGTCGAGCACCAGGCGCCGGATGTCGCCGGGCAGTACGGCGGCGGCCTCGCCGGTGGTGAGTACGAGGGTGGGCCGGGCGTCGTCCAGCATGAACGCGATGCGGTCGGCCGGGTATCCGGGGTCGACCGGCAGGTACCCGGCACCGGACTTCAGGACGGCGAGCAGGGCGACCATCATCCGCTCGGAGCGCGGCATGGCCAGGGCGACGAGCTGTTCGGGGCCGACGCCCAGGTCGATGAGGTGCCGGGCGAGCCGGTTGGCGCGCGCGTCGAGTTCCGCGTAGGTGAGTTCGGTGCCCGCGTGGCCCACCGCCGGGTTGTGGGGCGTCCGGGCGGTCTGGGCCTCGAACAGCGCGGGCACGGTGGTCGGCGGCACGTCCCGGTGGGTGTCGTTCCACTCGGTGAGCAGCCGGTGGCGCTCGTCGCCGGTGAGGAGTTCGACGGAGCCGATGCGGGCGCCGGGGTCGGCGGTCACCGCGTCCAGCAGCCGTACCAGGCGGTCGCCGAGCGCCTCGGCGGTGGCGGGGTCGAAGAGGTCGGCGGCGTACTCGACGACACCCTGGAGTCCGGCCGGACCGCCGTCGGCGGCGAAGGTCTCCTCCAGGGAGAACAGCAGGTCGAACCGTGAGGCCTCGATCGGGACGTGGTGGGCGGCGGCCCGCAGCCCGTCCAGGTCGAGTGTCGCCTCCGCGTTGTTCTGGAACGCCAGCATGACCTGGAACAGCGGGTGCCTGGCGGACGAGCGCACCGGGTTGAGGATCTCGACCAGGCGCTCGAAGGGCACGTCCTGGTTGGCGTACGCGGCCAGGTCGTTCTCCCGGACCCGTTCCACCAGCTCGCGGAACGTCGGGTCACCGGAGAGGTCGGTGCGCAGCACCAGGGTGTTCACGAAGAAGCCGACCAGGTCGTCCAGTGCCTCGTCGGTGCGGCCGGCGATGACACTTCCGACCGGGATGTCGTCGCCGGCACCGAGCCGGCCCAGCAGCGCGGCCAGCGCGGCCCGGACGACCATGAAGACACTGACATGGCTCTCGCGGGCCAGGGAGACGATCCGCTCGTGCACCTCGGCCGGGAGCCGCAGCGGGACGCTCCCGCCCCGGTAGGTCGCTTCGGCGGGCCGGGGCCGGTCCGTGGGCAGCACCAGTTCCTCGGGCAGCCCCGCGAGCGCGGTCCGCCAGTGGTCGATCTGCCGGGCCAGCGGGCTCGACGGGTCGTTCTCGTCGCCGAGGACCTCACGCTGCCACAGGGTGTAGTCGGCGTACTGGACGGGCAGCGGCTCCCAGGCGGGGGCGGTACCGCCGTGCCGCGCGTCGTAGGCGAATCCCAGGTCGCGGGCGAACGGCGCCAGGGACCAGCCGTCCCCCGCGATGTGGTGCAGCACCACCATCAGCACATGGTCCGTGCCGGGTTCGGCGGCGTCGGTCACCTGGAACAGCCGTGCGCGCAGGGGCGGCTCGACGGCGAGGTCGAAGCCCTCCCCGGCGGCTTCCGCGAGCGCCGTGTCGAGTCCGGCCGCCGTGACCGCGGTGACGGGCAGACCGGGACGGGACACCGCGGCGGGCAGGACGAGCTGGCGGAACCTGCCGTCGACCTCGGGGAAGACCGTGCGCAGGCTCTCGTGGCGGACGACCACATCGCCGAGCGCGTCGCGCAGGGCGTCCGGGTCGAGTGCGCCGGTGAGGCGGAGCGCCAGGGGCAGGTTGTAGGTGGCGCCGGGCCCCTCGAAACGGTTCAGGAACAAGAGCCTGCGCTGCGCCGGGGAGAGCGGGATCTCCTCCGGCCGCTCCCGGGCGGTCAGCGCCCTGCGGGCCCGGTCCGCGCCGGTGACGCGCTCCGCGAGCAGGGCGACCGTCGGCGCCTCGAACAGGGTGCGGACGGCGAGTTCGGCGCCGAAGACCGCGCGGATGCGGCTCACCAGCCGGGTGGCGAGCAGGGAGTGTCCGCCGAGGTCGAAGAAGCTGTCGTCGACGAGGACGCCGGGCAGGCCGAGCACTTCGGCGAAGAGGGCCGCGAGGATCTCCTCCTGCGCGTTGCGCGGCGCGCGTCCCGTACCGGAGGCGCCGAGGTCGGGGGCGGGGAGGGCCCTGCGGTCGACCTTCGCGTTGGCGGTCAGGGGAAGGGCGTCGAGCGTCACGAAGGCGGACGGGACCATGTACTCGGGCAGCCGGCCGGCGGCGTGCGCGCGTAGTTCCGCCGGGTCGGCGGTGTCGCCCGACGGGACGAGGTAGGCGACGATCCGCTGGTCGCCCGGCCGGTCCTCACGGACCATGACGGTCGCCTGGGCCACGCCGGTGTGCCCGGCGAGCGCGGCCTCGATCTCGCCGAGTTCGATGCGGAATCCGCGTACCTTGACCTGGTCGTCGGTACGGCCCAGGTACTCGATCTGCCCGTCCGTACTCCACCGCACGAGGTCGCCCGTGCGGTACATGCGCTCCCCCACCGGCCCGAACGGGTCGGCCACGAAGCGCTCCGCGGTCAGACCCGGCCGGCCCAGATACCCGCGGGCCAGCCCGGCGCCCGCGAGATAGAGCTCTCCCGCCACACCCACCGGCACCGGATTCAGCCCGGCGTCCAGCACATAGGTGCGCATGGAGTCGAGGGGCCGGCCGATGGGGATGCTGTGCGGGGTTTCGGAGGCGCTCCTGACCGTGTATGTGGTGGCGAAGGTGGTGGTCTCGGTGGGGCCGTAGCCGTCGACGACGACGAGCCCCGGGCAGGCCTCCAGCACCCGGGCGACGGCGGCGGCGGGCACCACGTCACCGCCGGTCCACACCTGGCTGAGGCGGCCGAGGCTGCCGGGGCCGTCCTCGGCGATCAGCCGGAACAGCCCGGCGGTCAGCCAGAGCGCGGTGACACCGTGCCGCGTGACGGTCTCCCGCAGCCGCGCCGCGTCGAGGTCGCCGGGGGCGGCGACGACGACCTGGCCACCGCCGAGCAGCGGCACCCACAGCTCGTACGTGGAGGCGTCGAAGGCGGCCGGCGAGTGCAGCAGCACCCTGTCGTGCCCGAACTCGAACCTGCGGTCGGCGGCCAGCGCGGCGATGTCCCGGTGCGTGACGCCGACGCCCTTGGGCACGCCGGTGGAGCCGGACGTGAACATCACGTACGCCAGCTGCTCCGGGTGCACCGGCACGGCGGGGTCGTGCGCGGGTGCGTCGGACGCGGTCAGGGCCGGGCCCGCCTCGATCACGGTCAGGTCCGGCGCCACGCGGCCGGGTGCGCCGGGGTCGGTGAGCAGTACCCGGGCGCCGGTCTCCGCGAGGATGTGCCGGATCCGGGAGTCGGGGAAGCGCGGGTCGAGCGGTACGTACACGCCGCCGGCCTTGAGGACGGCCAGCACGGCCGCCACCAGGTCGGGCGAGCGCTCCATGAGCAGCGCGACCCGGTCCTCGGGCCGTATCCCGGCCTCGATGAGGCGGTGCGCCAGCCGGTTGGCGCGGGTGTCGAGTTCCCCGTACGAGAGGGTGCCCCCGTCGTGGACGACGGCCCCGGTGGACGGGGACCAGGCCGCGAGTTCGGCGAAGAGCGCGGGCACCGAGCGGTCCCCGGCCTCGTTCTGCTCGGTGTCGTTCCAGGCGACCAGCAGCTGGTGCCGCTCCTCGGCGCCGAGCGGCGACATCCTGGCGACGGGGCTCTCGTACCGGGCGGGCGCGTCCTCCAGGAGCCGGACGAGCCGGCCCATCAGGGTGTCCGCCGCCGTGGCGTCGAAGAGATCGGTACGGAAGTCCAGCCGCAGTTGGAGACGCTCACCGGGGACGGCGGTCAGGATGAGCGGGTAGTGGGTGGCGTCGTGGCCCTCGATACCGGTGACCGTCAGCCCGCCGCCGATGTCCAGGACGTCCGCGTCGAGCGGGTAGTTCTCGAAGACGACCAGGGTGTCGAAGAGTTCACCGCGGCCGGTCGCCTGCTGGATGTCGGTCAGGCCGAGGTACTGGTGGTCCATGAGGCCGGCCTGCTGGTCCTGCAGCCGGTCGAGCAGAGCGCCGAGACTCTCCGCCTGGTCGATCCGTACGCGGACGGGCAGGGTGTTGATGAAGAGGCCGACCATGGACTCGATGCCGGGGACCTGGGGCGGGCGGCCGGAGACCGTGCCGCCGAAGACCACGTCCTGGCGGCCGGTGAGCTGGCCCACCACGATCGCCCACACCGCCTGGAGCAGGGTGTTGAAGGTGACGCCGCCCGCGCGGGTGAGGGCGGTGAGCCGCTCGGTGAGGTCGGCGGGCAGGTCGACGAGGAGGCGGCCGGGCGCGGCGGGGCTGCCGTCACGGCCCGCGGGGGCCACCAGCGTGGGGCCGTCGAGGCCGTCGAGCACCTGCCGCCAGGCGGTCTCGGCGGCCGTACGGTCCTGGGCGGCGATCCAGGCGAGGTGGTCGCGGTTGGGGGTGACGCGGGGCAGGGCCGAACCGTCACCGGAGCTGTTGTAGAGCGCCAGCAGCTCCTTGACCAGGACCGGCATGGACCAGCCGTCGAGGAGGATGTGGTGGTTGGTGATGACCAGGCGGTGCTGCTCGGCACCGGTCCTGAGCAGGGCGAACCGCATCAGCGGGGGCCGGGTGGCGTCGAAGCGCGCGGCGCGGTCCTCGGCCATCCAGTGCCGCAGCTCCGGGTCGCGGTCTCCGGCCCGCAGGTCACTGAAGTCCACTTCCTGCCAGGGGAGTTCGACGTCGGCGGGGACGACCTGGACCGGCGCGTCGAACCCGTCGTGCCGGAACGCCGCACGCAGTCCGGCGTGGCGGGTGAGCAGGGTGTGGGCGGCGGCGCGCAGGGCGTCCGCGCGGAGAGGCCCCTCGATGTCGAGGGCGAGTTGGACGGTGTAGACGTCGTGGCCCTGCTCGTCGTACACCGCGTGGAAGAGGAGTCCCTGCTGGAGCGGGGAGAGGGGCAGTACGTC
>NZ_JBEYCQ010000068.1:0-7500 GCF_040632905.1 Streptomyces sp. NPDC016469 | reverse complement strand
CTCAACGAGAGACTCGGTGAAATTATAGTACCTGTGAAGATGCAGGTTACCCGCGACAGGACGGAAAGACCCCGTGGAGCTTTACTGTAGCCTGATATTGAATTTTGGTACAGCTTGTACAGGATAGGTAGGAGCCTTGGAAGCCGGAGCGCCAGCTTCGGTGGAGGCATTGGTGGGATACTACCCTGGCTGTATTGACATTCTAACCCGCACCCCTTATCGGGGTGGGAGACAGTGTCAGGTGGGCAGTTTGACTGGGGCGGTCGCCTCCTAAAAAGTAACGGAGGCGCCCAAAGGTTCCCTCAGAATGGTTGGAAATCATTCGTAGAGTGTAAAGGCACAAGGGAGCTTGACTGCGAGACCTACAAGTCGAGCAGGGACGAAAGTCGGGCTTAGTGATCCGGTGGTTCCGCATGGAAGGGCCATCGCTCAACGGATAAAAGCTACCCCGGGGATAACAGGCTTATCTCCCCCAAGAGTCCACATCGACGGGGAGGTTTGGCACCTCGATGTCGGCTCATCGCATCCTGGGGCTGTAGTCGGTCCCAAGGGTTGGGCTGTTCGCCCATTAAAGCGGTACGCGAGCTGGGTTCAGAACGTCGTGAGACAGTTCGGTCCCTATCCGTCGTGGGCGTAGGAAATTTGAGAGGAGCTGTCCTTAGTACGAGAGGACCGGGATGGACGCACCGCTGGTGTACCAGTTGTCTTGCCAAAGGCATAGCTGGGTAGCTATGTGCGGAAGGGATAAGTGCTGAAAGCATCTAAGCATGAAGCCCCCCTCGAGATGAGATTTCCCATAGCGTAAGCTAGTAAGATCCCTGAAAGATGATCAGGTTGATAGGTTTGAGGTGGAAGCGTGGTGACACGTGGAGCTGACAAATACTAATAGATCGAGGACTTAACTAAAAAGATTACTTGGTTCTTGTGTTTTTCTTCCTATAGGATTTAGTTTTGAGAGAACAACTCATAAAAACATAATAGTCTGGTGGCGATAGCGAGAAGGTCACACCCGTTCCCATACCGAACACGGAAGTTAAGCTTCTCAGCGCCGATGGTAGTTGGGGGCTCTCCCCCTGTGAGAGTAGGACGTCGCCAGGCACCGAAAAGGATAGTAGTCATTAGACTACTATCCTTTTTTTTGATTTTATCGTGGAAGTTTACTTCTTTCCTCTTATGAATTAAGATATTAAGTAAGTACCAAGTCTGGATTTAGGGGTGATAAAGTGCAAAAATCTAATGTTATTAGTCAATTTGCAGACTGGCTTGAAACAGAAGGGAAATCTGTTAATACAGTCACTACTTATCAACGTGAAATGAAAAAATTTCAAGACTGGCTCTACAAATATCCTACTTATTTAGAGAATATATCTCAAAAAGATGTTCAAGATTATCTCTCTTTTTTAGAGCAACAGCGCAAAAGTCCAATAACTATCGATAAAATACTTGGCTCTATTAGAACGTTTGCTAAGTTCTTGAAACGTCCAGAAATAACTTTAGATATTAAAGTTATGCCTATAGAAAAAAAGGGAGAATTGGAAATACTAACTCCTTATGAATACAATCAATTACTTCAAGAAGTGAAAAATGATGGTCACGAAAGAAATATAGCTATTGTTTACTTATTACTTCATACAGGTATTAGAGTTTCGGAATTATGTTCTCTAAATAAGTCGAATATTGATATTAGAAAAAGGCAATTAACCGTTAGAAATGGGTTAACTGGTGAAGAAAGGTATATTCCATTATCGGAAGAAGCTAAGAAATATCTTCTTAAATACTGTGACTCTTTTTATAGTGAGGATGCTTTATTTACTTCAAAATCTAATGAACGATTAACAGAAAGATCGATTCAATATATGTTGAAAAAGTATAATGTTCATCCGCATAAATTAAGACATACTTTTTGTCAAAAGCTTATAGATAAAGGAATAGGCTTAGAAGTTGTCTCGAAACTTGCTGGACATAAAGATATAAATGTTACTAAAAGATATGCAAAATCCAGGATGGAACAATTCGAACTAGAAGAAGCAATACAAAAAACTTTTATTAACGATACACTAGGATAGGTTGTTTAGTATTTAATTGTCTTTTTAAAGTTAACATCAACCGATGGGTAAGCTTAAAGTGAATTCAGATTTAGAACGTTTCAGGGGCTATTTTAGCTGATTTTAGGTACTTCCCTTAGTTAAGTTCGTTTTTAGAAAAAGGACAGTATTATAGATCGAATATAAAAGCCTAAAGACGTTCGACAATGGAAATTCTATTCGTTTTTTATATTTTAAAACTGATATTAGATATTTCTTTTTAAAAAGGATGAAAAGAATTGGACAATAAAGCGCAAATATATCGTTCTAATGTATCCATATCACAACTCGAAACAACGCTAAAAGAAAAAAATCTTTTAGCGTTGTTTGTGCAAAGACAGGAAAAATCCAATGAAAATTTTGGAATACAACTATATCTCTAGAGATATTACGGTATATCTACACTATATCTCCCGAGCCAAAAAGTGATATCAATTTAAACTCCTTGAAACCTAATAGGCACCGACTATTCATCACCTTTTATCAGAAGGTGATATCAGGTTTCCTTATGCTCTTTTTTTAAAAGGATAGATAAGCAAAGAAAATAGACATATAGATACTCCATACAGCATTATAAGCATTGTCCATGCTTCAAAAATGTTTGGAATGTCAAATAGATAATGGAATAGGATCCAGGAGGAAATAGAAGAAATAAAGAGATAGTGTTTTTGAATTATAGTCTTCATTTTTGATTATTTCCCGAAGGGAAAAAGACAGAATTTGCCCGAATATGGCCGGATTCCGTCTTTTGTTTGGGGTGCTGCTTGGGATAAGACGCATTATGTTAACTACTATTAAAAATAATTTTACGTACCCAAGTTTGGATGCATCAAATTATTTACCGATATTATTTAAATAGTCCTCTAATGCTTCTTCAATTAATATATAGATGTTTTTTTCTTGTAATAAAGATTGCATTTTTAACTCTTTATGTAAGTCTGTTCGTAAATCGAATGAGACTCGTTTTCTTATCAGTTGTAGTGTAGAAGCTTTTTCCTCACTAATCTCTTCAGCGAGAGCCTGGGAAGGAGTAATCTGTTTCTGAAGACGTTTCATATTTTTTATATCGTTTACTTTGGACACGTTTAATCAACTCCTTATAAAATTCTTCATATTGTAGTAAAGCCTGCTTTAATTCTGAGTTTTTATTAAACCCATATAAGGCTAAACGACCAATAGGAGCTCTTCTAGTAATAACCGTTTTAAAAACTTCATCAGGGTAATCCTCTGTGATCATTTCATTAAAGGCCTTAGCATCACTTCTTCTTAAGTCATTCAATGTTCTTAGAATCCCTATTACTTCAGTATTTCTATTACCATGATTTTTAGCACTTGTGACAGACTCCATAAAGTTAGGTATTGCTGAATAGCACCAGTTAGAGCACTCGAATAATACCACTACATACTCACTAGCACATAGGGCATTAGTTGTTTGTTCTGATAAAGAAGGTGGCGTATCAATAATAATGAAATCATACTCATTTCTGATTCCATCTAAACTTTTATCTAGAATTAAACTAGGAGTTCCTTTAAAAGGAATTGTATCGCCTTTATAAGTCTTTCCGGTATATATCCACCTGGGGAATGTAGCTAAAAAATTTGTAGCAGGCAACAAATCTAAATTTTTCTCTATAGGTAGAATATACTTTTTTACATCTTGTTTCTGCATAGCTTCTAGTACTGATTTTCCAATGAATTCATTGGAAGGTTGATTAGATAATAGTTCTGTTAAGTTCCCTTGAGAATCCAGATCGATTGCCAACACCTTATAACCATCTCTACTTAGTAAATATGATAGTATGCCTGCAGTAGTTGATTTTCCACAACCACCTTTTTGTATCCCCATAGTAATTGTAATCGCCAAAAATGATCCCTCCTTCTTCCAACGTTCTTTTCTTCCTTTCTTCCTTTCTTCTTTTCTTTCTTTTTTTATACTTTCTAGGAAATTAATTGAAAATCCTCTAAAAAAGTGAACTATAACACCTAAAAATTAGGTGTTATAGTTCACTCAGTTTTTGTTATAGTTCACTCAGTTTTTGTTATAGTTCACTCAGTTTTTGTTATAGTTGTGACTCAGTTTTTGTTATAGTTCACTCAGTTTTTGTTATAGTTCACTCAGTTTTTGTTATAGTTCACTCAGTTTTTGTTATAGTTAGGTCCCTCAAACCCTTGATACATAAGGGTTTTTTACCTCCTAAAACAATTAAAACAATTAAAACAATTAAAACAAATAATTGATAAAACAATCAAAACAAGAGAGATTTGTAAAAACTTGTTTTTTTATTATTTTGGTAATTAAGAATATTTTAAAAAAATAAAAACTTCGTTTATCGAGTGTGTGTTTTAAATTTTCTGAAATATAACACAAGTAGACTCTCATTTGTGTTTTTTGTTATATTTTAGAATGATCAATAAAAAGGAGTTTTAATATGGGATCCAAGATAAGTGCAGACAACTTAATTACGAAATCAAATCAGCTTATTGAAGCAGCATATAAATTAAACGAGATAGAACAAAAAATCATCTTAACCCTTATTAGTTTAGTTCAACCAAATGATAAGGAATTTCAATCTTACACTTTCACAATCAAAGATTTCATAAAATTGATTGGCGGAAACAGTAATACAAGGTATAAGGAACTAGAAGAAATTACGAGGAATATGTTAGCTAAAATTTATGAAATAAGATTCGAAGAAAGATTAGTACAAGTTCAATGGTTATCCCAAGCTGATTATAACTATAAAAAGGGGACAATCGAGCTTACACTACATAAGTTTCTTACCCCTTATTTATTAGAGTTGAAAAAGGAATTTACATCGTATCATTTAAAAAACGTAAGTAAACTAAAGGGGCATTATTCTATAAGGATATATGAACTGCTTAAGCAATATGAACGTCTACAAGAAAGAACCCTCACTATGGAGGACCTAAGACATAAGTTGGGCGCAACAAGTATATATCCTGCTTACGGAAACTTTAAACAGCGTGTAATACTCCCTTCTCAAAAACAGATAAATAAAAAATCAGATATCACATTTGAATTTCAAGAGATAAAACAAGGAAGGGCAGTTAAAGAAATTAAATTCTTTATAAAAACCAAAGATTCTATTATTCAACCTTTACCTATTCCGATATCTCATTCCAGTCAAAATGCAGTGTTAGATACAGAAGAACTTGAAAATGATCTTTTTGTTGTTTCTAAAGACGATATTAAAGATATTAAAAGTTTGGCGAGTGATTTAGGAGTTAAAGTTCCGAATAAAACTATACAAAGTTGGTTGAATTATGGGAAAAGAAATGTAATTCAAGTGATGGAGTCAATTAGAGATGATCATAAAATAGAAAATCCAATAGGGTTTATCACGTACAAATTAAAGAATGAGATAGATAAAAACATTATTGAGATAAATCCTTCAGATGATGCCATTCAAGATTTTGTTAACAGTCATATACCAAAACGTAAAATCAAAAGAGTAGAATTTTTAACAGACTGGATGATGAAACCGGAAGCTTTAAAAACTTTTAGTAAATACATGAATGAAGATGATGCTTTAGATTTATGGAATTCAAAGAAAGAAGCAATAATGCAGGAACTAAATGATCGCAGGGGAAAAATGATATTAAATTAAAAGAACAAAAACCATATTGGTTCTTGTTCTTTTTTATCGGAATTATTAACGTTGAACTATCTATTGCTGTAAGAGAGTTTATTATGTAGAATAGAAAAACATTTCAACTAGTAGAAACCTCTAAAAAGAAGTTGACTTCCACGAATGCGAATGGTATATTAGTAGATGTCGCTAATTCGAAAAAAACATTCTTTCTTTTTTTAAAAAAGTTTGTTCGTAGAAGTTGACCACGGTGAAATGCTGTGTTATTATATAAAAGTTGCTCCTAACAGCAACATTAAATTGCTCTTTGAAAACTGAACAAACAAACGTCAACAATAATCGTTTTTATAACTTTCGTTATAGAAACAAAACAAGTAACAAAAGCTAGAGTTTAGCAATGAGCTAATCTTACTCTTTATCGGAGAGTTTGATCCTGGCTCAGGACGAACGCTGGCGGCGTGCCTAATACATGCAAGTCGAGCGGACTTAAAAAGCTTGCTTTTTAAGTTAGCGGCGGACGGGTGAGTAACACGTGGGCAACCTGCCTGTAAGACTGGGATAACTTCGGGAAACCGGAGCTAATACCGGATAATCCTTTCCTACTCATGTAGGAAAGCTGAAAGACGGTTTACGCTGTCACTTACAGATGGGCCCGCGGCGCATTAGCTAGTTGGTGAGGTAACGGCTCACCAAGGCGACGATGCGTAGCCGACCTGAGAGGGTGATCGGCCACACTGGGACTGAGACACGGCCCAGACTCCTACGGGAGGCAGCAGTAGGGAATCTTCCGCAATGGACGAAAGTCTGACGGAGCAACGCCGCGTGAGTGATGAAGGTTTTCGGATCGTAAAACTCTGTTGTTAGGGAAGAACAAGTACGAGAGTAACTGCTCGTACCTTGACGGTACCTAACCAGAAAGCCACGGCTAACTACGTGCCAGCAGCCGCGGTAATACGTAGGTGGCAAGCGTTGTCCGGAATTATTGGGCGTAAAGCGCGCGCAGGCGGTCCTTTAAGTCTGATGTGAAAGCCCACGGCTCAACCGTGGAGGGTCATTGGAAACTGGGGGACTTGAGTGCAGAAGAGAAGAGTGGAATTCCACGTGTAGCGGTGAAATGCGTAGAGATGTGGAGGAACACCAGTGGCGAAGGCGACTCTTTGGTCTGTAACTGACGCTGAGGCGCGAAAGCGTGGGGAGCAAACAGGATTAGATACCCTGGTAGTCCACGCCGTAAACGATGAGTGCTAAGTGTTAGAGGGTTTCCGCCCTTTAGTGCTGCAGCAAACGCATTAAGCACTCCGCCTGGGGAGTACGGCCGCAAGGCTGAAACTCAAAGGAATTGACGGGGGCCCGCACAAGCGGTGGAGCATGTGGTTTAATTCGAAGCAACGCGAAGAACCTTACCAGGTCTTGACATCTCCTGACAATCCTAGAGATAGGACGTTCCCCTTCGGGGGACAGGATGACAGGTGGTGCATGGTTGTCGTCAGCTCGTGTCGTGAGATGTTGGGTTAAGTCCCGCAACGAGCGCAACCCTTGATCTTAGTTGCCAGCATTTAGTTGGGCACTCTAAGGTGACTGCCGGTGACAAACCGGAGGAAGGTGGGGATGACGTCAAATCATCATGCCCCTTATGACCTGGGCTACACACGTGCTACAATGGATGGTACAAAGGGCAGCAAAACCGCGAGGTCGAGCCAATCCCATAAAACCATTCTCAGTTCGGATTGTAGGCTGCAACTCGCCTACATGAAGCTGGAATCGCTAGTAATCGCGGATCAGCATGCCGCGGTGAATACGTTCCC
>NZ_JBEYCQ010000067.1:0-10239 GCF_040632905.1 Streptomyces sp. NPDC016469 | reverse complement strand
GACGGGCACGACCGGGGCCAGAAGGTGATCGCGACCGCCTTCGCCGACCTGGGCTTCGACGTGGACGTCGGCCCACTGTTCCAGACCCCGGGCGAGGTCGCCCGGCAGGCGGTCGAGGCGGACGTGCACATCGTGGGCGTCTCGTCGCTGGCCGCCGGCCACCTCACCCTCGTCCCCGCACTCCGCGAGGAGTTGGCCGCCGAGGGCCGTGAGGACATCATGATCGTCGTCGGTGGAGTCATTCCGCCCGCCGACATCCCCGCGCTCCTCGGCATGGGCGCCACCGCGGTCTTCCCGCCCGGGACCGTCATCCCCGACGCCGCCCACGATCTGGTGAAGCGGCTCGCCACCGAACTCGGCCACGAGCTGTAGCGGGCCGCCGGCTGTTCCTCACACGACGACTGCCGCTCGTGGTCACCTGGACGGTGACCACGAGCGGCAGTCGCTTTCCGGAAGGAGTCAGGACGCGGTCAAGACCTCGTGGAGGCGGGCCGCGAAGGCCGTGGGGTGGGTCTTGAGGCCGTTGTGGCCGCCGGGGAAGGATTCCAGCGGGGTGCCCAGGCGGTCCGCCAGATTCCGGGCACAGCGGTAGGACCAGCTCCGGTCGGAGGGCCGGCCGGCCAGGGGGACGATGCGGGCCGGTCCGGACTTGAGGGCGTCGAGGTCGGCGTCGGACATCAGGTGGTGGCGGTAGGAGCCGATCTCGTGGGCGAGGAAGAACTCGATGTTGGCGAGCTGCTCGGGGGTCATGGGCGCCGGTACGACGTCCGGTTCAGCGTCCTGGCTGGTCACGTCGATGTCGTTGAACCGGGCCATGTGGGCCAGCGCGGGGCCCCAGCCGGCGGTGCGGTAGTCGCTCTCGGCAGCGGCGATCAGGCCGGCGGCCGCCTCCCGGTCGGCGCCCGTGAGCAGGGCCAGTTCGGACGGCTCGTGCGCCGCGTACACCGACACCAGGTCGGGCCGGTGCGCGGTCAGGTGCAGACCGATGACTCCGCCGACGCTGTGGCCGAACAGCAGCGAGGGCCCGTCCGCGAGTGCCTCCATCAGCAGCGCCAGGTCCTCGGTGTGCACCTGCGGGCCCAGTTCCGGTGCGGGGTCGCCCACGGCGGAGCGGGACATGCCGCGCCGGTCGTAGGTGACGACGGTGTACCGGTCCGCGAGCCGCTCCACGAGGGCCGCGGTGCGGCGCGCGTCGCCCCCGCCGCCGTCCATCAGGAACAGCAGCGGGCCGGTCCCGGTCTTCTCGTAGTAGAGCTCGGTGCCCGGTACGGACACGTGGGCGGTCGTGGTCACCATGCGGGAACTTCCTTGATCGTCACGACGCCGGCGGAGCTGATCCAGCCGGGTCCCTGGGAAAGCAGCAGGACGTGGTCACCGGGCGCGAGTTCGCCGGTGCGCACCAGGTGGTCGAGGGAGATGACCAGGTCGGCGGCGCCCACGTGGCCGACGGAGCGGCCGTAGTCCCAGCTGGAGCGGGACATCGGGAGGCCGAGGGGGGCCATGACCGAGAACTCGATCATGCGCCCGTCCTGGTTGATGGGGATGACGCGGGCGATGTCGGAGGCGTTCAGTCCGGCGTCCACCAGCGAGCGGTGCACGATGTCCAGGTCGAACGCGCCGATCCGTTCGACGGTCTCCGCGAGCGACATCTCCCGCTCGTTGAACCGGGCGGCCCGCTCGGCCACGGCCAGCCGCTCGCCCGCCCCGTCCTGCGGCGGCAGCAGCGACTCGTCGCCGCGGTGCCATGCCTCGAGTTCGGGCAGCGTCCCGGAGTTGACCGAGCGCACTTCGGCGAAGCCGTCCTCGCTGCTGAGCACGGCCGCGGCCGCCCCGTCGGCGAGGATGTAGGAGTCGCCGAAGCCGCGCCAGCGGTCGATCAGCGGGGTGGCGAAGTTCTGCGCGGTGGTCAGCAGCGCCGTCTCCACCTCGGCGGCACCGGTCATCTGCCCGACCGCGACCTCCATCGCGGCGAGCATGCCGTTGCAGCCCTGCCGGATGTGCAGCGACGGCACCTGCCCGACCCCGAGTTCACGCAGGACGTACGCAGGCGGATAAGAACCGTCGGGTCCCTGGTAGTAGACGCCGCTGTGCACATGCGACTCGATGTCCTCGGCGTCCAGGCCGGACCGTTCCAGTGCCTGCCGGGCGGCAGTGACCGCCATGTCGAGCGCCGGGATCCCGTCCGACACATGGGTGCCGGTCAGCCCGCTCGCCTTGTACACCTCCTCGTCGTACAGGCCGTCCGCGACCGCGTCCTCGGCACTCACC
Source organism: Streptomyces sp. NPDC016469 (assembly GCF_040632905.1). NCBI lineage: Bacteria > Bacillati > Actinomycetota > Actinomycetes > Kitasatosporales > Streptomycetaceae > Streptomyces > Streptomyces sp. NPDC016469. The sequence goes on along the minus strand of NZ_JBEYCQ010000067.1, from coordinate 7,971 downwards.
CGGCGGGGCAGGAACACCCCGACCGAACTGATGTACACGCCTTCCACTCTCACGCCATGTCTCCTTGGTGACTCGGCTGCCTATCGGCCGAAGATCTGCTGCTTGATGTGCTGGGCCAGCTCAGCGGAGGTGGGCTGGTCGAAGACGACACCGGGTGGCATGCGCAGCGCGGTGGCGTCGTTGAGGGCGTTGCGCAGGGCGAGTGCCGAGAGCGAGTCGAAGCCCATGTCCCGGAACTTGCGGTCGGCGTCGATTGCCTCGCCCGATCCGTGGCCGAGCACGCTCGCCGCGTGTCCCCGGACGAGGTCCAGGAGCAGGGCGTCGCACCCGGCGGCGTCAAGGGCGAGCAGCCGCTGCTTGAAGCTGCCGGCCCCGGCCGGGCCCTCCTTGACGGTGCGTCGGGCCGGTCCGCGGACCAGACCGCGCCACAGGGCGGGAAGCCGGCCGGCCGCGGCAAGCGCGGCGAGTGCCTCGAAGTCCGGCTCGGCCACGACGACCCCGGCCGCGCCGACCGCCGTCGCAGCGTCCAGGAGCTCCCCGTCGAGGGGCCCGGCCGGCCCGGGGCGGCCGGACAGGGCCACGGCCGTGGTCCCGCCGCTGCGCAGCACCCGCGCCCAGGCTTCCAGGAAGGCCCCGGAGGCCCCTTCCTCCGCGGAGAGCATGACGTACGCGGCGTCGGGCCCGGCCGCCTCGCGCAGTGCTTGCGCGGTGCGGGCCGTGCGGGCCGCCTCCACCTCGGGCAGTACGGTCTCCTCGGGCGTGCCTCGCGGTGCTTCCCGCGGCGCGCCCGCCGACGCCTCCGCCTGCGGGTCGACGGCGTGGACGACGGCGATGACCGGGTGGGCCGAGGGAACCGCCGCGAGGACGTCCGCCAGAGCCACCGGGTCGGCCGGATCGGCCGGGGCCACGGTGACCCGGGCTCCGGCCGCGGTGAGCCCGGCTTCGAGATCCGCCGTGTCCCGCGCGCCGACCAGCAGCAGGTTCCGCACACCGTGCCGTTCCGCCAGCCGGAGGGCGTACGGCTCGGCCTGCCGGCCGACGACGACGACCGTGCCCTCGGGGTCGTACGCGGGCCATGCACCGGCGACCGCCGGGGCGAGCCGGGGCACCTTGAGCGTGCTGCGACGCAGGGCCAGTTGGTCGTGACCTGCGGCGAGGGCCTTGACCAGGGAGCGCCACGACGCCTTGCTCCCGTCGGTGTCGGCCAGGACGAAGCGGTCCGGAGTCGTCTCCTGGGCGGCGCGGAGCAGCCCCCATACCGCCGCGGCTGCGGGGTCACCGCCCTGCGGTGCCGAGGCCGCCGTGGCGTCCTTGGTGAGGAACACCAGCCGGGAGCCGGCGAACCGGGCATCCGCGAGCCAGGTGCGGACGCGCTGCGCCGTCTCCTCCACGGCCCGTTGTACGGACGTCGCGATGTCTCCGTTCGCGGTGGCCGCCACGGACACCAGGACGACATCGGGCGCGGGGGCGCCCTCCGCCTCGATCCGGGCCGCCAGGGCGTCCAGGCCGGGGTGGGCCTCGGCGTATGTGCCTGCGGCCATGAGCCCGGAGCGGGCGCGGAAGACGTCCTCGCCGACCACCGCCCAGCTGTGCGGGTCCGCTCCGGCCGCCGGGGCGGGCTTCTCGTCGGTCCATTCGACGGTGTACTGCCCGCCGCGCTGGACGGACGCCGCCTGCCGGATGCGGTCGTCGGCCCCGTCCTCCAGCAGCATCGCGCCGACGGTGGCGACGGGCGCCCCGTTGCCGTCCGCGATCTCGACGGCGACGCCGAGGGGTTCGTCGGCGGTGGGCACGACGCGCACGCGCAGGGTGGTGGCGCCGACGGCGTGCAGGGTGACGTCGCGCCACCGCACCGGGGTGGCCCCGGCCGGGAGACCGGTCAGGACGGCGGAGCCGAGCGCCGCCTCCAGCAGGGCGGGATGCAGGCCGAACCCTGCCGGGTCGTGCCGGTCCGCGTCACCGGACACGATCTCGGCGTACAGCTCTCCGTCCCGCCGCCAGGCCGCCCGTACGCCGGGCAGCGAACCCGCGTCGAGCGGTTCGGCGTCGCGCGGCGGCCAGACCTCGAGGTTCCACCCGGGGGCGGGCTCCTCGGCGGCCAGGACGGCCGTGGCGTGCCGGGTCCAGGCGGTGCCCGGAGCCCTGCCCTCGCGCCGGGAGTGCACGGACAGCCTGCGCAGCCCGTTGTCCTCCGGCTCTCCGACCTCGACCCGCAGCTGCACGCCGCCCCGGCGGGGTACGACGAGGGGCTCGTGCAGGGTGAGTTCGTCCACCTGACCGGCGCCCGCCTCCTCGCCGGCCCGCAGGGCGAGCTCCAGGAACGTGGCACCGGGCAGGGTCTCCGCGTCGCCGAGCCAAGGCTGGGCGGTGAGGGAGAGGCGCCCCGTGTAGAGCAGCGATCCGGAGCCCGGCAGCTCGACCGCCGCGCCGAGGAGCGGGTGCGGGACCGCACCGGGGCCCAGGTCGGAGACGGCCGGGGCGGCGGCGTGGGAGGCGGAGAGCCAGTAGTGCTGACGCTGGAAGGGGTAGGTGGGCAGGTCGACGGGGTGGGTGACCTCGGGGAGCTGCGGGGTCCAGTCGACGGGGACGCCGTGGGCCCATGCCTGGCCGAGGGAGAGCAGGAACCGTTCCAGTCCCCCTTCGTCCCGGCGCAGTGACGGCACCGCGAGCGCCGCCACCGCACCGGCGGCTTCGAAGGTCTCCTGGAGACCGATCGCCAGGACCGGGTGGGCGCTCGATTCGATGAACGTGGTGAAACCATCCGCGAGCAATGCCCACGTTGTCTTCTCGAACTCGACCGTCTGACGCAGATTCCGGTACCAGTACCCCGCGTCCAGAACCGCGCCGTCGACCACTTCATTCGTCACGGTCGAGTAGAACGGGATCTCGGGCTTACGGGGAGCGACGGGTGCCAGAAGCTGGGCCAGCTCCTCCCGGATGGATTCGACGTGGGGTGAGTGGGAGGCGTAGTCCACCGCGATCCGGCGCGAGCGCACCCCGTCCGCGTCAAGCACCGCCACAAGCTCGTCCAGGGCACTGTCCGTGCCCGAGACCACGGTGGACGAGGGGCCGTTGACGGTGGCGACGCTGAGGTCGTCGGGCCACCGCACGAGGTAGGAGCGCACCGCGTCGGCGGGCAGAGCAACGGACAGCATCCCGCCCCGGCCGGCCAGGGCCTTGATCGCCCGGCTCCGCAGAGCCACCACCAGGGCGCCGTCCTCCAAGGACAGGGCACCGGAGACGACCGCAGCCGCGATCTCGCCCTGCGAGTGCCCGACCACCGCGTCCGGCACGACCCCGTAGGACCGCCACACGGCGGCCAGGGACACCATCACCGCCCACAGCGCGGGCTGGATGACATCCACCCGCTCCAGCAGCCCTTCCGGGTCGCCCTCCAGCAGCACCGTCAGCAGATCCCAGTCGGTGTGCAGGGACAGCGCCCGCGCACACTCCTCAAGCCGGGCCCGGAAGACCGGCGACGCCTCGAACAGCCCCGCCGCCATACCCGCCCACTGCGAACCCTGACCCGGGAACACGAACACCGTGCGACCCGTGACCGCCTCACCCGTTGCTACGGAGCCGGCCGCATCGCTCCCGGCCAGTGCGCCGAGCCCCGTAAGAAGCTCCGTGCGCCCGCTGCCGAGCACGACGGCCCGGTGGTCGAAACGCTCACGTGTATCGATCAGGGCAGCGGCCACCGCCCCCGCCGATTCCTGCGGATTGCGCTCAATGAAGCCCGCGAGCCGCACCGCCTGCTCACGCAGAGCGGCCGGGCTCTTCGCGGAGAGCACCCACGGCAGGTTCACCGGTGCCTCCGTCTCGACCCGGGACTCCTGCTCCGGGGCCTGTTCCAGGATCATGTGGGCGTTCGTGCCGGAGATGCCGAAGGACGACACGGCCGCACGGCGCGGGCGGTCCACCTCGGGCCACGTCCGCTGCTCGGTGAGCAGCTCCACCGACCCCTGGGACCAGTCCACGTGCGACGTCGGCGCATCCACCCCCAGGGTCTGCGGGAGGATTCCCTCACGCAGGGCCAGCACCATCTTGATGACGCCGGCGGCGCCGGAGGCGGCCATGGTGTGGCCGATGTTGGACTTCAGCGAGCCGAGCCACAACGGCTGGTCGGCCGAGTGCTCCTGCCCGTACGTCGCGATCAGCGCCTGCGCCTCGATCGGGTCACCGAGTCTGGTCCCCGTACCGTGCGCGTCCACGACGTCGACGTCCGTACCCGTCAGGCCGGCGTTGGCCAGGGCCTGGCGGATCACCCGCTGCTGCGAGGGGCCGTTCGGGGCGCTGAGCCCGTTGCTCGCGCCGTCCTGATTGACCGCCGAACCCTTGATGAGAGCGAGAACCGGGTGGCCGTTGGCCCGGGCATCGGACAACCGCTCCAGCAGCAGAACGCCCGCTCCCTCGCCCCACGCCGTACCGTCGGCCGCGTCCGCGAAGGCCTTGATGCGGCCGTCGGTGGCCAGGCCGCGCTGACGGCTGAACTCGGTGAACATACCCGGCGTGGCCATCACCGAGACGCCGCCCGCGACGGCGAGCGAGCACTCTCCGCCGCGCAGGGACTGCGCGGCCTGGTGCAGGGCGACCAGCGAGGAGGAGCAGGCCGTGTCCACCGTGATCGCGGGGCCTTCGAGGCCGAGGAAGTAGGCGAGGCGGCCGGATATGACACTGGTGGTCTTGCCGGTGAGCAGCAGGCCGTCGACTCCTTCCGATGCCTCGTGCATGAGGGAGCCGTACTCCTGGAAGAGCGCGCCTACGAACACTCCGGCCTGGCTGCCCTGCACCGACTCCGGCGGGATGCCCGCTCGTTCGAAGGCCTCCCAGGCCGTCTCCAGCAGCAGGCGCTGCTGCGGGTCCATGGCGAGCGCCTCACGCGGCGAGATCCCGAAGAAGTCGGCGTCGAACTCGGCCGCCTCGTAGAGGAAGGAGCCCTTGCGGACATAGCTCTTGCGGGAGCGGTCGGGGTCGGCGTCGTACAGGGCCTCCAGGTCCCAGCCGCGGTCGTCGGGCAGGTCGTCGGCGGTGCCGGCGCCTGCGGCGAGCAGTTCCCACAGCTCCTCGGGAGAGGACACCCCGCCGGGCAGCCGGCAGCCGAGCCCGATGATCGCTATGGGGTCGTCGGCGGTCCCGGCGCCGGCGGTCTCCGGGCCCTGCCGGACGGCTGCCGGGGCTGCGGCCGTGTCCTCGACGCCGAGCAGACCGCGCAGGTGGGCGACCATCGCGTCCGGGGTCGGATGGTCGAAGACGGCGGTGGCCGACAGGCGCAGCTTGGTCGCCTCACCGAGACGGTTGCGCAGTTCGACGGAGGAGAGGGAGTCGAAGCCGAGCGTCTTGAACTTGCTGTCGGGGCGGATCGACGCCGGGGAGGAGTGGCCCAGCACGGTCGCCGCATTGGTCCGTACGAGGTCCAGCAGGGCCCGGTCCAGATCGCCGCCGGTGAGTCCGGCGAAGCGGTCGCCGGCGGCACCCGTGGCCGCGGCGGCCGACGCGGCGGCCCGGCGCGCCGTACGGGCGCGGACGAGTCCGGAGAGCACGGGCGCCAGCGAGCCGCTGTCGGCCTGGGCGCGGAGCCGGGCGAGGTCGAGACGGGCCGGGACCAGGGCGGCGCCGGGGTCGGCGAGCGCCCGGTCGAAGAGGGCCAGTCCCTCGGACGAACCGAGGGGCACCAGACCGGCCCGTGACATGCGGGCGAGGTCGGCCTCGTCCAGGTCACCGGTGAGTTCGCTGCGCTGGTCCCAGAAGCCCCAGGCCAGCGAGGTGGCGGGGAGGCCGGCGGCCCGGCGGTGCGCGGCGAGGGCGTCCAGGTAGGTGTTGGCGGACGCGTAGTTGGCCTGGCCGGCGCCTCCGATGGCACCCATGACGGAGGAGAAGAGGACGAAGGCGGCGAGGTCGGTGTCGCGGGTGAGTTCGTGCAGGTGCCAGGCGGCGTCGGCCTTGGGGCGCAGGACGGTGTCGAGGCGTTCGGGGGTGAGTGCGGTGATCGTGCCGTCGTCGAGGACACCTGCGGTGTGGATGACCGCGGTGAGGGGGTGAGCGGTGGGGACGGCGTCCAGGAGTGCCGCGAGCGCGTCCCGGTCGGAGGTGTCGCAGGCGGCCAGGGTGACGGTCGCGCCGAGGGCTTCGAGTTCGGCCCGCAGGGTGTCGGCCCCGGGCGCTTGTGCTCCGCGCCGGCTGGTCAGCAGGAGGTGGCGGGCTCCGTACGCGGTGACCAGGTGACGGGCGAAGAGCGCACCCAGGGTACCGGTGCCACCGGTGATCAGGACCGTGCCCTCGGGGTCGAGTGCGGGCGGCACGGTCAGGACGATCTTGCCGACGTTCTGTGCCTGGCTCAGGAAACGGAAGGCTTCCGGGGCCCGGCGGATGTCCCAGGCACGGACGGGCGAGTGGTGCAGTGCGCCGGCCTCGAAGAGGGCGACGATCGCGGTCAGCATGTGCCGGAACTTCTCGGGGTCCCGGTGCGCGACCTCGATCAGGTCGAACGCCTGGTAGGCCACCCCGGGATGGGCGGCGGCGACCTCGTCCGCGTCGCGGATGTCGGTCTTGCCCATCTCGACGAAGCGGCCGCCGCGCGGCAGCAGCCGCAGCGAGGCGTCCACGAACTCCCGCGCCAGGCAGTCGAGTACGACGTCCATGCCACGACCGTCCGTCGCCTCTCGGAACCGTTCCTCGAAATCGAGGGTGCGTGAGGAGGCGATGTGAGCGTCGTCCAGGCCGGAGGCCCGCAGCGCGTCCCACTTGGTGGGGCCGGCGGTGCCGTAGACCTCGGCGCCCAGGTGGCGGGCGAGCTGCACGGCCGCCATGCCGACTCCTCCGGCGGCAGCGTGCACGAGGAGGGTCTCGCCGGACCGCAGTCCCGCGAGTTCGACCAGGCTGTAGTAGGCGGTGCCGAAGACGATGGGCATGGCGGCCGCCTCCTCGTACGACCACGCGTCGGGGATGCGTACGACGAGCCGGTGATCCACGACCGATACGGGTCCGAAGGAGCCGGGCAGCATGCCGGTGACCCGGTCGCCGACGGCGAGTCCGGTGACCTCCGCGCCGGTCTCGGTGATCACACCGGCGCCCTCGGTGCCCATGGACGCCTCGCCCGGGTAGACGCCGAGCGCGATCAGCACGTCACGGAAGTTGAGTCCGGCGGCCCGGACCGCGACCCGCACCTCCAACGGCCCGAGCGGGGCGGCCGCCTCGGCACCGGGCACCAGGGTGAGGGCCTCCAGGGTGCCGCGGGCGGTGACGTCCAGGTGCCAGGGCTCGCCCCCGCCCGGCGGGAGCAGGATGTCGGCGCGCCCCGCCGCACGGGCCAGGCGCGGGACGAGTGTCCTGCCCGCGCGCAGGGCGAACTGCGGCTCGCCGCAGGCGAGTGCGGCCGCCAGGGCCGCGGCGGAGGCCGGGTCCTCGTCCATGTCCACGAGGACGAAGCGCCCGGGGTTCTCCGTCTGGGCGGTGCGCAGCAGGCCCCAGACGGGTGCGTACGCCGGTGCGCCGGGTGCGGTCGCGGAGTCCGTCGCGACGGCCCCATGCGTCACGACGACCAGGCGGGCGTCGGCGAACCGGTCCTCTGCCAGCCACTCCTGGACCGCGGTGAGCACCTGGTGGACGGCGGCCCGGGCGGCGTCCGGCGTGCACCGGTCGTCCGTCCCGCCCTCGGTCAGGAACAGCAGGGCGTCGGTGGAGTCCCCGTCCGTCCACCCGTCGCGGAGAGCGGTGAGGTCCGCGTGACGGGTGGCCCGTACGGAAGCGGGCCCGGACCCGACCACGACGAACGGCCGGGCGTCGGTGTCCTGGGCGGCGTGCGCCGGGATCCAGTCCAGGTGGTACAGGGCGTCGTCGGCGCCACCGGAGCCCTGCCCCAGCTGACCGGGGGCCACCTCTCGGAGTGCGAGGGAGGTGATGGTGGCGACGGGTTGTCCGGTGGTGTCGGTGATGTGGAGGGTGATGCTGTCGGTGTGGGTGGGGGTGATGTGG
>NZ_JBEYCQ010000066.1:0-10441 GCF_040632905.1 Streptomyces sp. NPDC016469 | reverse complement strand
CCTGACCATCGGTCTCCAGGAGACCTTCGAAGCCGCCGATGCCGTGACCGCGCTCGCGGTGCCGTCACTGCGCCGGGACGAAGGCGGCCTGGAACAGTTCCTGCTCTCCGCCGGCCAGGCATGGGCCCACGGCGTCCCCGTCGACTGGACCACAGCCCTCCCCGAACCCCAGAAGCCGCTCGACCTCCCCACCTACCCCTTCCAACGCGCCCGCTACTGGCTCGAGTCCGCCCCCGCCAACGGCGACGTGTCCACCGCCGGTCTCACCGCCACCACGCACCCCCTTCTCGGAGCGGCCGTGGCCGTGGCCGGGTCGGAGACGGTGCTGTTCACCGGCCGGCTGTCCCTCGCCACGCAGCCGTGGCTCGCCGACCACACGGTCGCCGGCACGGTCCTGCTGCCCGGCGCGGCCTTTGCCGACCTCGCCCTGTTCGCCGCGGCCCAGTGCGACGCGGGCGTCGTCAACGACCTGGTGCTGCACGCCCCGCTCGCCCTCCCGGCGACCGGAGCCGTGCAGATCCAGCTCACCGTCCAGAGCCCGGATCCCTCCGGCCGCCGCGAACTCTCCGTCCACGCCCGCCCCGAGACCTCCTCCGACGCCGACGCCGCCGAGTGGACCCTGCACGCCCAAGGCCTCCTCGCTGCCGAGGCGCCCGCTCACCCGGCATCCGCGGGCTCCGACTGGCCTCCGGCCGGCGCCACTCCGGTGGACCTCGCCGACGCTTACGGGCGGCTCGCCGACCAGGGATACGAGTACGGTCCCGCCTTCCAGGGCCTGACCGCTCTGTGGCGGAGCGGTGGAACGCTGTACGCCGAGGTCGAACTCGCCCCCGGCACCACCCCCGCCGGGTACGCCCTGCACCCGGCGCTCCTCGACTCGGCCCTGCACCCGCTGGTCGTGACCGCCCTGGCCGAGGCCGGCGACGAGGGCCTGCGGCTGCGCGTCCCGTACTCCTGGACGGGGCTGACGGCACCCGCCACCGCGCCGGCGGCGCTGCGGGTGACGCTCGACCTGACCGGGGACGACACCGTCCGGCTGCTCCTCACCGACACCTCGGGTGCTCCTCTCGGCGGTGTCGACACGCTCACCGTGCGGGCCATCGACCAAGCTGCCCTCGCCGCGCTGCGCACCGACCGGCTGCCGCTGCACCATGTGCGCTGGGAGCCTGTCGAGCTGCCCGTCGCCGAGAGTGCCTCCGACCGGGCCGTGTGGCTCGGCGCCGATCCGGCGGGGCTTCGCGGCGCGCTCGGCATCGCCCAGGAGGCGTATGACGACATACGGGTTCTCGCGGCGGCCGTCGCCGGGGGCGGCACCGCGCCGGATTACATCCTGACGGCCCCGCCTGCCGACGCGGATCCGGGCACGGCCGTGTACCGGCTGCTGGAACTCGTCCAGTACTGGCTCGCCGAAGACGGCCTGGGCGGGAGCACCCTCGTCCTCCTCAGCCGCGGAGCCACTGACGGGACGGACCCGGTGGCGGCGGCCATGTGGGGGCTGCTCAGGGTCGTCGGCTCCGAGAACCCGGGCCGCGTCGTCCTGATCGACACGGGCGCGGACACGGGCACGGGCACCGGCACCGCACGCGGCACGCTGTCCGCCCTGGCCGCGGGGGAGCCCGAACTGCTCCTGAGCGGCGGTGCGGCGGCCCGCCCGCGGATCGCCCCGATCCGTCCGGAGCAGGCTGACGCAGCCATCCGGTTCGCCCCTGGGGGCACGGTCCTGATCACCGGCGGCACCGGTGCGCTCGGCGCGCTCTTCGCCCGCCACCTGGTCACCACGTACGGAGTCCGCCACCTGCTGCTCGCCGGCCGGCGCGGAGCACAAGCACCCGGGGCCGACACCCTGCGGGCCGAACTCGAAGCCCTCGGCGCGACCGTCACCCTGGCCGCCTGCGACACCTCCGACCGGGACGCGCTCACCGCACTCCTGTCCACCGTCCCCACTGCCCATCCACTCACCGCGGTGGTCCACACCGCGGGCGCCCTCGACGACGGCATCGTGCAGGGGCTGACCCACGAACGCTTCGCGGCGGTGTGGCGGCCCAAGGCCGACGCCGCACGCCACCTGCACGAGCTGACCGCCGACCTGGAACTGGACGCCTTCGTCCTCTTCTCCTCGCTCGCCGGCCAAGCGGGCAACGCCGGCCAGGCCAACTACGCGGCCGCCAACGCCTACCTCGACGCCCTCGCCGAGCAGCGCCGCACCCAGGGGCTGCCCGCGGTCTCCCTGGTGTGGGGCCTGTGGGGCGAGACCTCGGGCGAAGGCACCGGGCTGGCCACCCGCCTCGACGCGGCGGGCCTGGCCCGGGCCGGACGCGGCGGCCTGCTGCCGCTGTCCGCCGCCGAAGGGCTCGGTCTGTTCGACGCGGCGCTCGCCGCGCCGGCCCCGGTACCGGTCGTGGCCCGCTTCGACGCGGCGGCGCTGCGCGCCCAGGCCGAGGCGGACACCCTGCCGGACCGGCTGCGCGGCCTGGCCCGTACGCCCGTCCGCCGCGGCGCCGGTGCCCAGCCCTCGGCCGGGACGAAGCTCACCGACCGGCTGGCCGGCCTGGCCCGGCCCGAACAGGAGGGAATCGTCCGGGAGCTGGTCCGTACGACCATCGCGGTCGTGCTCGGCCACGCGGACACGGCCCGGATCGAGGACGACCTCTCCTTCAAGTCCCTCGGCTTCGACTCACTGACCGCCGTCGAACTGCGCAACCGGCTCGGCGCGGCCACCGGCCTCGCCCTGCCCTCCACCCTCGTCTTCGACCACCCGAACCCCCGCGAACTCGCCGAGTACGTCCACAAGCTGGCCGAACCCGCCATCGACAGGCAGCCCGTACTCGCCGACCTCGACCGGCTCGAGGCCTCCCTCGTGGGCCTGGCCGCCGATGCCGGTGGCGACGACCTGCGCCGCACTGTCGCGGCCCGGCTGGAAGAGCTGCTGGCCGGCTGGGCGGCGGCGGACGGCGCGGCGCCCCCGAACGGCGCCGCCGACATCGAGTCCGCCTCCGCGTCGGAGCTCCTCGACCTGATCGACCAGGAGTTCGGCGGGAGCTTGTAGCTCCCGAGTCCGTGTCCGGCCGCAGCACCCGAACCGACCGCCCCTTCACCACAGAACGGAACCGGAATCCCATGACCAGCCTCAGCACGTGGAAAGAGCTCATCTCCGGCGACACCGACGAGGTCGTCCTCGCCGTCGACTTCGACGCGACGGGCCGCGGCGAGGCCCGTTTCAGCGACTTCGTCCCGCTCCTCGGAACCGGCTTCACCGTCTGGGAGACCCTTCCCGCAGCCGTGGCCTCCCGCCCCGATCTGCCCGCCGACGCGTACGTCAAGCAGTGGGTCGACGAGGTCCGCACCAGCGGCAAGCGGGTCAAGGCCGTCCTCGCGTTCTGCGCGGGCAGCGTCTACGCGGCCGCCATCGCAGAGGAGGTCGAGAAGTGGCAGGGCTCCTTCCCGCAGACGATCCTCTTCGACCCGGAGCGGGCCGCGGCCGCCAGCATGTACTGGCAGTTCCACAAGGCCGTCGGCCAGATGGAACCCGCCGTCGGCGCCGCCGAGGTCGGCCGCGTCCAGGACTCGGCGCAGCGCGCCCAGGAGACCTGCGTGAGCCTCGGCGACCTCGCCCGCCGGCTCCTCCTGCTCTACCACTCCCTCGCCCAGACGGCCTGCGACAAGCTCGGCCTGGACGACCGGCGCCGTGCGGAGATGACGGAGACCGCGGGCGCGTTCCTCACCTACCTCTCGACCGCCGAGCAGATCGAACCGGCGGCCGCCTGGCTGCGCTCCACGGCCATCACCTCCGCCACCGCGACCAGCGGACTCAACGGGTTCCGCCTGCTCAACCCGGACCACAAGGCCGCCCTCGTCGCGGACGAGCTCCGCTTCGACACCCCGCACGTGGAGCTGCTCAGCAGTCCCGTGGTCGCCCGGGCCGTCACCGAGCTCCTGCTCGCTTCCTGACCCCGCGCGCACGGCCGGCCGTACTCCCTCTCCCAGGTCACAGACAGGAATCCGGAATGCTCACCTCAGCCCAGACCCCGGGGAACGGCCCGGCCCACGCCGTCCTCACGGCGGCCAGCCGCAAGGAGCAGGCGCTGTGGCTGCTCGAAAAGCTCGTCCCCTCCGGTGCCGTCAACAACCTCTCGGTCGTCTTCACCACCGAGGAGCCGCTCGGGGAGTGGGAGCTGCAGCAGACCCTGGACGCCCTGGTCCGGAGGCACCCGGCGCTGCGCACGGTTTTCCACGGTACGGACGGCGGACTCGTCAAGCAGACCGTCCCGGCCGACCGGTTCGCCGCCACCGTCAGCACCATGCCGGTCGGGGCCGGCGGCACCGACGCGGCGGTGGCCGCGCTCGTCGCCCGGCCCTTCACGTTCGACGGGCAGCCGCTGCTGCGCGCCGGGCACCTCCAGGGCCCGGAGGGGGACGTCTTCTGCCTGGTCGTCCACCACATCGTCTTCGACACCGTCTCCGCCGCGATCCTGCTCGACGAGTTCACCCGGGTCTACGAGGCCGTCGCCGCCGGCCTCGACCTGCCCGAGGACCTCGCCGCCCCCCAGCCGGCCCTCGCCACCGCCGCCCCCACCGACGAGAGCCTCGCCTACTGGCGCGAGCACCTGAGGGACTTCGACCCGTCGGCTCTCGGACTGGACTGCGGCACCGAGGACCGGCCCGACCCCACGCTGACCGGCGACTCGGTCCTGCACACCCTGTCCGCCGAGGCCCACGAGGCCGTCCGCCGCCTCCAGCGGGAGGTACGGGCCCCCGAAGCCGTCGTCCTCCTCGCCGCCTACTACCTGCTGCTCGCACGCCACGGCGCCGGGCCCGACCTCGTGGTCGGCTCGCCCGCCAACGTCCGCCCCGCCGACGCCGCCGGAACCGTCGGCTACCACGTCAACACCCTCCCCCTGCGCGCCCGGGTCGACATGGACGCCGGCTTCCGGACCCTCGCCGCCGAGGCCCGGGAAGCCTTCTTCGGCGCCATCACCCACGCCGACGTGCCGGTGGACGTGCTGCTTCCGGAGATCGAGCACACCGGCGCGACCTGGCGCAACACCGTCTTCCGGCACCTGTTCAACTACGTGCCCAACGCCGGGCTGACCAGCTTCGCCATCGACGGCGTCCCCGCCCGGCGGCTGCTCGTCGAGAACGGCTACAGCAAGTTCGACCTGGAGTTCTTCTTCCTCGCCTCGCCCGAGGAGATCCGCATCCGCGGCGTCTTCTACACCGAGGTCCTCTCCCGCGACGACACCGAATTCCTGCTGGAACGCTACGACGCCCTGCTCGTCGCCCTGGGACAGGACCCCGACCGCCCGCTCGGCGAACTGCCCCTGCACGGTCCGCGGGACCGGGCCGTCATCGACGCCGCCAACGCCACCGGCACCGAGGTCGCACCCGCCACCCTGCTGGAGGCCGTCGCCGCCACGGTCGCCGCCCGTCCCGGCGCCGTCGCCGTCGAGGACGGCGAACACACCACGACCTACCAGCAGCTGTGGGACACCGCGCTCGCCGACCGGGACCTGCTGCGCGCCGCCGGAGCCCGCCCCGGCGACATCGTCGCGCTCGCCGCCCGGCGCGGCCCGCAGCTCGCCGCCGCCGTCCTCGGAGCCTGGCTGGCGGGCACCGCCTACCTCGCCCTGGACCCCGACCACCCGGCCCAGCGCACCGCCTACCTGCTGGAGGACTCCGGCGCCGCCGTGGTGCTCGCCGCACCCGGCATCGACGTGGCCGCCGGGTCCGCCGTAAGCGTGGAACCCATGGCGGCCGTGGCCCCCGCCACGCCGTCGCAGGACAGGGACCGGACCGTCGACGAACCGGTGGACCTCCCCGGCCCCGACGCCACCGCCTTCCTCATCTACACCTCGGGCTCCACCGGCAAGCCCAAGGGCACCGTCATCACCCACCGGGGCGCCGCCAACGTCATCCATCACTTCCGCCACGAACTGAGCGCCGGTGCCGCCGATGTGACGCTGTGGCTGACCACCTTCACCTTCGACATCTCCGCCCTGGAACTCTTCCTCCCTCTCGTCACCGGCGGCCGGATCGCCGTCGCCCCCGAGGCGGCCCGCAGCGACGGCCAGGCCCTCCTGGAGGTCCTCGAACGCCACGACGTCGGCATCATCCAGGCCACCCCCACCACCTGGCGGCTCATCGCGGACAAGGCGGGCCACCGGCTGGCCGGCCGGCACGGCGTCACCGGCGGCGAACCGATGCCGCCCGCGCTCGCCCGCCGCATCACCGCCGCCGGCTGCGTCCTGCGCAACGCCTACGCACCCTCCGAGACCACCATCTACTCCACCTGTGGCACCGTCCCCGACGGCGCCACCGCCATCGACATCGGCCGCCCCATGAACAACACCCGGGCCTTCATCACCGACCGGGACGGGCGCGAACTTCCCGTCGGCGTCCGCGGCGAACTGTGCGTCGCCGGCGCCGGGGTCGCCCTCGGCTACCACGGCCGCCCCGACCTGACCGCGGAGCGCTTCGCCACCCACCCCGAACACGGCCGCTACTACCGCACCGGCGACCTCGCCTGCTGGCTCCCCGACGGGCGCCTCGCCCTGCACGGCCGGGCCGACCGCCAGGTCAAGCTGCGCGGCAACCGCATCGAACTCGGCGAGGTGGAAGCCGTACTCCTGGAACACCCGCAGGTGCGCGGAGCGGCCGTCGTCGTCGACGAGGACGCCCCCGGCGGTCCGCTGCTCGTCGCCTTCGTGGAGCCCGCCCAGGACACCGGCCCTGCGCCCCTCGCCGACCTGCTGTGGGAACACGCCCGGGCCGGCCTGCCCGGCGCCGCCGTCCCTCAGGAATTCCTGGCCGTCGACACGTTCCCGACCACCGTCAGCCAGAAGACCGACTACCTGGCCCTCAAACGCCTCGCCGGCCGGCTCCGTAGCGAACGCGGCACGGACACCGGCGGCACTCCCCACCAGGGTGACGAGCTCACCGTCGCGCTCATCGCCCTCTGGCAGCAGCTCCTGGAACGCACGGACGTCGACGCCGACGCCAACTTCTTCGCGCACGGGGGCCACTCGCTGCTCGGCGCCCAGCTCGTCCAACGGGTCGAGGACTCCACCGGAACGACCCTCGCCATGGCCGACCTGTACGCCGACCCGACGCCTGCCCGGCTCGCGGCACGCATCCGCAAGACGAACAACCAGTGACGCACCACCCACAAGGGGAGGGGGAGACATGACGACCGCGACCGGCGAAGACGCCAGGCTGCTCGACTACCTCAAGCGGATGACGATCGATCTGCGCGAGGCCCGGCAGCACATCAGGGAGCTGGAGGACCGGCATCACGAGCCCATCGCCGTCGTCGGCATGGCCTGCGCCTACCCGGGGGGCGTCGCCGGGCCCGAGGACCTGTGGGAGCTGGTCGCCTCCGGCACCGACGCCGTTGGGGACTTTCCGGCCGACCGCGGCTGGGACCTCGACGCCCTCTACGACCCCGACCCCGAGACCCCCGGCACCTGCTACACGCGCCACGGCGGCTTCCTGCCCGAAGCCGCCTCCTTCGACGCCGGGCTCTTCGGGATCACCCCCAAGGAAGCCCTCACCATCGACCCCCAGCAGCGCCTGCTGCTCGAACACGCCTGGGCGGCCGTCGAACAGGCGGGCATCGACCCCCGGTCCCTGCGCGGCAGCCGCACCGGAGTCTTCGTCGGCGTCATGTACAACGACTACGGCGCACGGCTGAACCCCGCCCCCGAGGGCTTCGAGGGCTACATCGGCAGCGGCAGCGCCGCCAGCGTCGCCTCCGGCCGCATCTCGTACACCCTCGGCCTGCACGGTCCCGCCCTCACCGTGGACACGGCCTGCTCCTCCTCCCTGGTCTCCCTGCACCTCGCCGTCCAGTCGCTGCGCCGCGGCGAATGCGCCGCGGCCCTCGCGGGCGGCGTCACGGTCATGGCCACCCCCACCGTCTTCACCGAGTTCGCCCGCCAGCGCGGGCTGAGCACGGACGGCCGCTGCCGGTCCTTCTCCGCCGAGGCCGACGGCACCGGCTGGGCCGAGGGCGTCGGCGTCCTCTACCTCGAACGCCTCTCCGACGCCCGGAAGGCCGGGCACCCCGTCCTCGCCGTCATCCGGGGCAGCGCCGTCAACCAGGACGGCGCCAGCAACGGCCTCACCGCCCCCAACGGCCCCGCACAGGAGCGGGTCATCCAGGAGGCCCTGGCCGACGCCCGGCTCACCCCCGGCGAGGTCGACGCCGTCGAGGCCCACGGCACCGCCACCACCCTCGGCGACCCCGTCGAGGGCCGGGCCATCCAGGCCGCCTACAGCCCCGGACGCGAGCCCGGCCGCCCGCTGCGCCTGGGTTCCCTCAAGTCCAACATCGGTCACAGCCAGGCCGCCGCGGGCGTCGGCGGCGTCATCAAGACCGTCATGGCCCTGCGCCACCAGCTCCTGCCGCGCACTCTGCACGCCGAGAACCCGACCCCCCACATCGACTGGAGCTCCGGCAGCGTCGCCCTGCTCCAGGAACCCGTCGCCTGGCCGCGCGACCCGGCGCGTCCGCGCCGCGCCGGAGTCTCCTCCTTCGGCATCAGCGGCACCAACGCCCATGTGATCGTGGAGGAGGCCCCGCAGGAAGACGTACGCCCCGCCGTACGCGACACCGCCGTCGCCTGGCCGCTCGCCGCCCGGACCCCCAAGGCGCTGCGCGACCAGGCCGCCCGCCTCGCCGCGCACCTGCACCGCACCCCCACCGCCACCGTCGACGTCGCCCACACCCTGGCCACCGGGCGCACCCCCTTCGCCCACAGGGCCGTGGTCGTCGGCAGCGAGCCCGCCCAGCTGATCCAGGGCCTGGAGAAGCTCGCCCGCGGCGCCGGTGCCGCCGGCCTCACCAAGGGCGCCCCGGAGCCGGCCGCGAAGGCACCACTGGCCGTGGTGTTCTCCGGGCAGGGCTCCCAGCGGCCCGGGATGGGCGGCGAGCTGTACGCCCGCTTCCCCGCGTTCACCCAGGCCTTCGACAAGGTCTGCGCGGAGCTCGACCGCCACCTCGACATCCCCCTGCGTACGGTGCTGCTCGGCGAGGACCCGGCGGTCGACGGCGAGCTCGTCCACCAGACCGCTTACACCCAGGCGGGCATTTTCGCCGTCGAGGTGGCCCTGTACCGCCTGCTCGAACACTTCGGCGTCACCCCCGACTTCGTCTCCGGCCACTCCGTCGGCGAGCTCGCGGCCGCCCATGTCGCCGGCGTCTGGTCGCTGTCCGACGCGGCGGCCCTCGTCGCCGCCCGCGGCCGCCTCATGCAGGCCCAGCCCGGCGGCGGCGCCATGATGGCCGTCGAGGCGACCGCCGCCGAGGCGGAACCGCTTTTCGCGGGCCGGGAGCACGAGGTCTCCCTCGCCGCCGAGAACGGCCCCTCCTCCGTGGTGCTCTCCGGTGACCCCGAAGCCGTACGGGAGATCGGCGCCGTCTTCACCACGCAGGGCCGCCGCACCAAGCTGCTCAAGGTCAGCCACGCCTTTCACTCCCCGCACATGGACGGGATGCTCGCCGAGTTCGAGACCGTGGCCAAGCAGCTCATCTACCACCGGCCGGGCATCCCCGTCGTCTCCAACCTCACCGGGGACGTCGCCGGGGACGAACTCCTCACCCCCGGCTACTGGGTCGACCACGTCCGCCGCCCCGTCCGCTTCGCCTCCGGCATCCGCCGGCAGGCCGAACTGGGCGTCGCCACCTTCCTGGAGGCCGGCCCGGACAGCGTCCTGACCTCGATGATCACCGAGATCCTCGCGGACACCCCCGACGGCGCCCGGGCCGGCGTCATCGCCCTGGCCCGCCGCGACCAGGACGAGCCCTTCGCCTTCCTGGCCGCCCTGGCCCGCCTGCACGTCGGAGGCCGCTCCGTGCACTGGCCGGCCGCGACGGCCGGCTCCGCCCCCCGTACGGTCGCCCTGCCCCCGTACGCCTTCCAGCACCGCCGGTACTGGCTCGACGAGGTCGCGCCCCGGGCCACCGCCGATCCCGGGCGAGCCCGCACCGACACCGCTGTGCGGGTGCCCGTGGACGAGGCGCCCGAGGACAGCGCGCCGTCCACCGCGGCCCGCCTGGCGGCGACCCCGGCGGCGGACCGCCCCGCGCTCATCCTGGCCGCCGTACTGGAGGTCGCCGCCGAGGTGATGGGCCTCGACTCACCGTCCGAGGTGAGCGTCGAGACCCCGCTGCTGGAACTGGGCTTCACCTCCCTGATGGCGGTCGATCTGCGGAACAAGGTCATGGAGTCGACCGGCGTCGACCTGCCCGCCACGGTCGTCTACGACCACCCCACTTTCGAAGCGCTGGCGAGCTATGTGGACTCGCTCATGAACACGGATCGAGGCTGAACCAGATGAACGAGTCCATGGCCATTGCTGTTGTCGGTATGTCGTGTCGTTTTCCGGGTGCTGAGGGTGGGCCGGGGGAGTTTTGGGAGGGGTTGGTCGGTGGGTTCGATGCGGT
>NZ_JBEYCQ010000065.1:0-10553 GCF_040632905.1 Streptomyces sp. NPDC016469 | reverse complement strand
ACGGGTGACGTGGTGCGCTGGTCCCGGACCGGTGAGCTGGAGTACCTGGGCCGTTCCGACGACCAGGTGAAGGTGCGTGGTTTCCGCATCGAGCTGGGCGAGATCGAAACCGTCCTCGCCCGTCATGAGAGCGTGGGCCGGGTCGCCGTCGTCGTACGCGAGGACCGGCCCGGCATCAAGCGCCTCGTGGCCTACGTCGTACCGGCCACCGGCGATCTGGACACCCCTGCCGTCCGGGCCCATGTGGCCGCCGCACTGCCGGACTACATGGTGCCGTCCGCCTTCGTCCAGCTGGACGCCCTCCCGCTGACCGTCAACGGCAAGCTCGACCGTAAAGCGCTTCCCGCGCCGGGCCCCGAACTGCCCGACGCCGGGCGCGGACCCCGGTCCGTCCAGGAAGAGGTGCTCTGCGGGCTCTTCGCGGATGTGCTCAAGGTGGACGGGGTGGGCATCGACGACAGCTTCTTCGAGCTGGGCGGCGACAGCATCACGTCCATCCAGCTGGTCAGCCGGATCCGCTCGGTGCTCGGCGTCAAGCTGAGCAACCGGGGCATCTTCGAGACGCCGACCGTGGCGCAGCTGAGCGACAAGCTCGGCACCGGTACGGACAGCGACGGCTTCGAAGTGCTGCTGCCGCTGCGCACCGGCGGCGACCGCGCGCCGCTCTTCTGCGTCCACGGCGCCGGCGGGCTCAGCTGGCCGTACTCGTCCCTGCTGAAGGCCGTCAGCGCCGAGTACCCGCTGTACGGGCTCCAGGCCCGGGGCCTCGACGGCAAGGAGCCGATCGCGACGAGCGTCGAGGAGATGGCGGCCGACTACGTGGAGCAGATCCGTCGGGTCCAGCCCGCCGGCCCCTACCACCTCGTCGGCTGGTCCTTCGGTGCCCTGGTGGCCCACGAGACCGCCACGCTGCTGACCGAGGCGGGGGAGAGGGTGGCCCTCCTGGCGAACCTGGACCAGACACCGTACGACGCCTCGTGGGAGGACGACGACTACGCCCTGCCCACGGAGCGGGACGTACTCGAAACCCTGCTCGACTTCGTCGGCTACGACCTGGCGGAGCTGCCCGAAGGGCCCCTGGAACACCGGCGGGTGATGGAGATCATCCGTGGCCGGGACAGCGCGCTCGGGAGCCTGGAGGAGGAGAACATCACCGCCTTCATGAAGGTCGGCATCAACAACCACGAGCTGAGCGCCCGGTACCGGCCCCGGCGCTTCGAGGGCGAGCTGCTGCTGTTCGTCTCCACGGTCGGGACCGACGACCCCGCCGGGAAGACGGCGGACTCGGTCGCCGCGTGGCGCCCGCACGTGACGGGCGACATCGCCACCCACCCGGTGCACGCGCACCACGGACACCTGCTCCAGCCGGAACCCGCGGCGGAGATCGGCCGCGTCCTCCTGGAGCGGCTGGCCGCCCCGCACGCGGCTCCCGGTGCCTGAACACCCACTTCCCGCTGTCCACGACAGCCGAACAGAAGGAGCGACCGTCATGGAAACGGCGATATCCGCAGAGGGTCTCCGTAAGCGCTACGGCGACCACCAGGCCCTGAGCGGCATCGATCTGGAGGTCCCCGCGGGGACGATCCTCGGGGTCCTCGGGCCCAACGGTGCGGGCAAGACCACCACCGTACGCATACTCGCCACGCTCCTCGAACCCGACGAGGGGCGTGCCACCGTGGCCGGCTACGACCTGGCCACCCAGGCCCGCGAGGTGCGCGGCCACATCGGTCTGGCCGGGCAGTACGCGGCGGTGGACGAGCGGCTCACCGGGCGGGAGAACCTCCAGCTGATCGGGGTGCTCCTGCACCTCGGGCGGCGCGGCGCGAAGGCCAGGGCGCACGAACTGCTCGACCGGTTCGCGCTGCTGGACGCCGCCGACCGGCCGGCGAAGACGTACTCCGGCGGGATGCGCCGCCGCCTCGACCTCGCGGCGAGCCTGGTCGGCCGGCCGCCCGTGCTCTTCCTCGACGAACCGACGACCGGTCTCGACCTCACCAGCCGGATGACGCTCTGGCAGATGATCCGGGACCAGGTGGCCGAGGGCGTCACCGTACTGCTGACCACGCAGTACCTGGAGGAGGCCGACCAGCTGGCCGACCGCATCGCGGTCATCGACCGGGGCACGGTGATCGCCGAAGGCACCCCCGACCAGCTCAAGCGCAAGGTCGGCGGTGAACGCCTCGAGGTGTCGGTGGCGTCCGTCGCCGATCTGGAGGCCGTCGCCCGCACGCTGGCGGAGATCTCGCCCGGGGAACCGGTGACGGACCGCGACGCCCGCACCGTCTCCGTGCCGCTGACCGGCGGTGTCGCCACCATCGCCGGGGCCGCGAGCGGCCTGCAACGGCTCGGCATCGAACCCGAGGACTTCGCCGTGCGCCGGTCCTCGCTCGACGACGTGTTCCTCGCCCTGACCGGCGGACAGGGCCGCACCGAGGCCGGTTCGGAACCGGCCCCCGCCACCGCATCGACCACGACCAAGGAGAAGCAGCCGGCATGACCGAGGCCATCAGCGATTCGTTCGCACTCGTGGGCCGCCAGATGCGGCACATCCGCCGGATGCCGGAACAGCTGATCGGCATCACCGTGATGCCGGTGGCGTTCGTCATCGTCTTCGGCTACCTCTTCGGCAGCGCCATGCAGGTGCCCGGGGACGGCGGCTACAAGGAATACATCATGGCCGGCATCTTCGCGCAGGTGATGCTCGCCAACATCACCACGACCGCCGTCGGCGTGGTCGGCGACCTCGACAACGGGCTGGTGGACCGGTTCCGCGCCCTGCCCATCTCCCGCTCCTCCGTGCTGGTGGGACGGACCGTGGCGGACGGCATGCTCGTCGCCTGGACCTGCGCCGTGATGGCCCTGGTCGGCTACCTCATCGGCTGGCGCGCGCACAACGGCGTGCTCAAGACGCTGGCCGGCTTCGGGCTGCTCCTGCTGATGGGGTTCGCCATGTCGTGGCTGGGCGCCCTGCTCGGGCTCGTGCTGCGCAACGCGGAGACGGTGAGCGCGGTGTCCGGCGTCATCATGATGCCGCTCGCGTTCCTGTCCAACGCGTTCGTGCCGCTGGACGGGCTCCCGGGCTGGATGCGGGCCGTCGCCGAGTGGAACCCGGTGAGCGCGGTCGTCTCCGCGAGCCGGGACCTGTTCGGCAACGAACGCGGGCCGGCGAGCGGGGCGTTCCCCTCGGAGCACCCCGTCCCGGCGGCGCTGGGCGTCCTCGTCCTGCTGATCGTCGTGGTCGTGCCGCTCGCGGGACGCGCGTACCAGAAGGCGGCCGCCCAGCGCTGACGGCCGGACCCCGGCCGTCAGCGCCGCGGGCTGATCATCATGAACAGCACCCGCAGCACCAGGACACAGCTGATGAGCAGGAGGTTGTAGCCGAACAGCTCGAAGAGCCCCAGTCCCTCGCTGATCCGGGGACCGCCGCCGGTACGCAGCAGCTGCACGCCGACCAGGCCTATCACTCCGCCCAGGAACGCCAGCAGCACGTCGTGCACCAGCGAACGCAGGAATTTGCGGTCCTCCGGGTCCTGGAACATCCTCACGCCGACCGTGAGCTGCCCGCCCTCGATGGCGCTGCCGATCCGTTCGATCCGGCGCGGCAGCCGGCGCAGCATCGGCACCATGGAGAGCAGCTCCTCGGTCACCGAGCGCCCCAGCGTCTCGGGCCGCAGCTTCCGCAGGTGCTGGGTGACAGCGAAGGAACGGGCCTGGCTGACGATGTCGAAGCCGGGGACCAGCCGCTCCAGGGAGCCTTCCATGGTGGCCAGGGCCCGGAACACGGCCGCTATCTCCGGCGGCACCGTGATCCCGTGCCGGGCCACGATCGTGAAGAGGTCGGCGAACATCTCCCGGTCCGGTTTGATCCCGGGCGCGAAGTGCCGGGCCAGGAAGCGGCCGAGGGCCCGTTCCAGCCTCCGTTCGTCGACCCGCTCCGGGTGGTCCACCAGCTCCAGCAGCGCGTCGGAGAGGCCGGCGGGATCGCCTCGGTGCAGGGCGAGCAGCATCCCGCGCAGGGTGGAGCGCAGCGACCGGTCGATCCGTCCGACCGCGCCGAAGTCGAGCATCCCCAGGTGCCCGTCCGGGAGCAGCAGGAGATTGCCGGGGTGCGGATCGGCGTGGAAGACCCCGCTGGTCATGATCTGCCCGAGCAGGCATTCCAGCATCGCCTGGGCCAGCGCCTCCCGGCCCGGGCCGCCGTCGTCGAGGACGTCCCCGACGCTGTGCAGCGGGACGCCCTCCATCCACTCGGTGACCAGGACCCGCCGGCTGGTGAGGTCGAGGTGGACCTCGGGAACCTTGATCACGGAGTCGCCCGTCGACTGCTCGATGGCGGCCGCCACCGACAGGGTGTTGCGGGCCTCGATCCGGAAGTCCAGCTCCTCGTGCAGCGAGGTGGCGAACCCCTCGGCGAGTGCTTCGGCGCCCACGCTGCGGCCCCAGTCGGTGTGGTGCTCCAGCTTCGAGGCGAACCGGTAGAGGATGTCCAGGTCGTCCGCGACGATCGCTCGCGCCGTCGCCCGCTGCACCTTGACGGCGACCTGCTCCCCGCTGTGCAGCCGGGCGCGGTGCACCTGGGCGATCGAACCGGCCGCGACCGGCTCGGGATCGAACTCCGCGAACACCTCGGCGGGGGGCGCGCCCAGCTCCTCGTGGAGCACCTGGGCCGTGGACTCCCACGGTTCGGGGGTCGCCCGGTCCTGCAAGGTGCTGAGTTCGTCGATGAACTCCTGCGGCAGCAGGTCGTAACGCGTGGACATGACCTGGCCGAGCTTCACGAACGTCACCCCGGCCTCCTCCAGGGCGAGCCGCAGGGACGGCGCGAGGACGGCCCGTTCGGCGGGCGCGCGGCGGGAACCGCCGGTGAGGAAGCGCCCCAGCCCGTGCCGTACGAAGATCCGGCTCAGCCGCGCGTAACGCCGGGTCCGGGCGAACCGGCGGCGCACCGCCTTCGGGAAGCCCACCAGACCGCGCACGGTGCCGGACGGGATCAGCACCTCGGTCGCGGCCAGGAAGACCATGGCCACCAGCAGCGAGACACCGATCTCCAGGGTGAGCAGGGCCAGCGGCTGCACATCGCGCAGGGGCAACCCCACGACGGTGCCGGCGGTCAGGCCGACGGCCGCGGTGAGCGCGGCGCGGCCCTTGCCGATCTCGATGCCCAGCAGCCGCCGGGCGCCGGAGGCGAGTCCGGTGAGCAGCACCGTGAGGGAGAGCGCGGCCAGCAGGACGAGCACCGCCGTGTTCATCGCTGACGCCTTCGCCGCAGGTAGTACGAGACGGTGACGACGCCCAGCAGCGGGCCCCAGAGCAGTAGCGGCGCGTAGCACCAGCCCATCAGGGCGCGGTGGGTGGCGTCGAGGCTGCCGCTGTCGACCTCGTCCCACACCAGGTACTGGCTGATCGTCACCACCGTCAGGATCACCGCCCCGAGGGCGGCGGGCACGACGGCCGCCCAGGTACGGACGGGCCGGCCCCCGATGAAGGGCAGCCAACGCGGGGCGACCAGGCCCCAGTTGCTGACCAGGCCGAGCGTGAGGAGGGCCGCCAGCTCCTGGAACAGTGTGATGAGGGGCAGGACGAGATAGCCGCTGCCGGGCAGACCGTAGTCGTCGCGCAGGACCGCGTCGCTGTAACCGACCGGCACCCCGACGGTCATGGCCAGGCGCCACAGCGAGGACGGCAGGGCGATCAGCGGGACGGCGTGGGCCGTCCAGCGGATCCACCGGGACGGAGGCGGAGTGGACAGCACCGCCGTGCGGCGGGGCTCGTCGGTGACTTCAGTGGTCATGGGCGTCAGACTGCCAATCTTCTTGTATGCGGCACAACGAGGCAAAGCCCGGCACCTCCGCACCGCCCTGACGGGCGGTGCGGAGGTGCCGGGACACCGGAGTGACGAATCGTCAAGTTGTGGACCCGGCAACGGCGTCCACCGGTTCGTTTGGCTCCGGAGGCGCTGTTCCGTCCGGTCGGGCGCCTCCGCCGGCGGAGGAGTCCCGGCCGCCCGGCCACCAGGCGCGGCGGCCCAGCAGGGTCGTCACGGCGGGCACCAGCAGCAGGGCCATGACGAAGGCGGTCAGCAGGATGCCGAACGCCACGGCGAAGCCCATCTGCTGCAGCATGCTGTTCTCGGCCAGCAGGAGCACACCGAAGGTCCCGGCGAGGATGAAGGCCGCCGCCCCGACGGTGGAGGCGGTACGCGTGACCGCCTCGCGCACGGCCTCCGCCGGACTCCGGCCGCGCCCGGTCTCCTCGCGCAGCCGCGCCACCATGAGGATGTTGTAGTCGGTGCCGATGGCGACGACGAAGAGGTACACGATCACCGGCAGCGTGAACAGCAGGCCCTGCTCACCCCTGATGTCCTGGAACAGCCACACCGTGGAGCCCAGCGTCGCGCCGAAGCCGAGGCCCACCGCGAGCATCAGGTACCAGGGCGCCACGACGCTGCGCAGCAGCAGCCCGAGGATGACCATGATCGCGATCCCGGCGACCGGGAAGACCACCGAGTAGTCCCGGTTCGTGGCGTGCTGGATGTCGGCGAGGACCGCCGAGGTGCCGCCGACGAGCGCCCTGCTGCCGTCCGGGGCCGCCCGGTGCGCGGTGTCGCGCAGCGGCCCCGAGGCCAGCTCGATGGCGCGGTCGCTCGCGGGCTTCACCTTGAGCACCACCCCGAACTGGGCGACGTCGCCCTTCGGGCTGACGACGGCGGGGGAGACCTCCCCGAATCCGGCCGCCGCCAGATCCCGTCGGTACGTGTCCAGGTCGGCCCGGTGGAGCCGGCCGCCGTCCTCCGATTCGAGGAGCACCCAGCTGGGATCGGTCTGCCCGGCGGCGAAACCGCGCTGCATGTCCTGGCCGGCGCGCACGGACTCCAGGTCCTTGGGCAGGGAACTCTCGCTGTCGAAAGCCGGGTTGAAGCTGAACACGCCGACGGCCAGGGCCGCCAGCAGCCCGCCCGAGAGCGCGGCGACGAGACCGGGACGCCGTGCGGTGAGCGCACCGGCGCGGGCGGCGAAACGGTGCCGGGGCTGTGTGCGCCAGGGCTTCGACGGCCAGAACGCCTTGCGGCCGAGCAGCGAGAAGACCGCGGGGACCAGGGTCAGCGCGGCGGCCAGCGTGACCGCCACCGAGATCGCCAGGGCGGGGCCCATGGCGCGCAGCATCCCGAGGCTGGACAGCAGGAGGGCGAGGAAGGCGACGATCACCGCGCCGGCCGCCGAGGCGATGGTCTCGCCGACCCGGCCGACGGCCTCGCTCATGGCGGGTTTCGGGTCGTGGCCCTCCCGCAGCAGCTCCCGGTACCGGAACAGCAGGAAGAGGATGTAGTCGGTGCCGACACCGAACAGGACGACGATCAGGATCGCGGTGATCGAGCTGTCGGCCTGCAGTCCGCCGACCTCCACGGCGGTGGAGATCAGCCCGGTCGCGACCATGAACGTGAGCCCGATGATCAGGACGGGAAGGACGGCGATCAGCGGGCTGCGGAAGATGATCAGCAGCAGCACGATGATCAGGAGCAGGGTCGCCTGCATGATCATGGCGTCCGTGTCACCGGCCGACTCCTGCGAGTCCAGCGCGGTGGCGGCTGGGCCCGTGGTGCCCGCCGTCAGCTCCGTCCCGGTCAGCAGCTTCTTGAGAGCGGACCTGATGTCCTTCACGGACTCGGTCACGTCGGCGTTGTACGGGTCGTCGACCGTGGCGACAATCCCGGCCAGGGCGATCCGGCCGTTGGGCGAGACCGAACCGGCGTCCGTCTTCACGGACTTGATCTTGTCGAACCCTCTGTCCTGGAGCCCCGACACCACCTCGCGCAGGTCGGCCCGGTCGGCGGCGGTCAGCTTGCCCTCGTCGGACCGCTGGAACACCACCACCGCAGCCGGTGTCTCCTGCTGCGGGAACACCTTCTCCTGAAGCCGGCTGACCTGCACGGATTCGTACGAGGAGGGCAGGAAGTCCGCCTGGTCGCTGGTGGGCTTCAGCTGCGGGGCGGCGAAGCCCAGCGCCACGGCGACGACGATCCAGGCGAGGATGGTGAGCCAGGGGCGGCGAACGGCCAGCCGCCCGATCCCTCCGAACATGGGACTCCTTCTGCGGATTTCTGGTGGGGGAGAGCCTTCTGCGCGAGTGTAGGGAGACCGCACCCGTACATCCCGGGGGATGTCAGGTTGCTGCCACGCCTTCCGCGGCTCACGTCGCCGGGCCGGTTCTCAGGAGCAGCCGCGCCGCAGATTCCAGCCGACGAAGGTGTGCTTCAGATCCACCTCGAAACGGCAGGACGCCGTACCGTCCGCATTCAGGTCCACAAAGGAACGGTGCTCGTTCGCGTACCAGTCACCGGTGGCGTCGAAAATGCCCTTGTACGAGAACGCGGCACGGGCCTCGTTGTGTGAAGCGGCGCAGTCGCTGACGCAATCGACGGTCTTTCCCGACGACTCCAGCGACCAGCCCGCGTCCCAGGGTTCCCGGTTCCATTCCTGCCGTGCCGTGGTCGACGCGGTGACGACACGGTGGCCGTCGGTCTCCCAGGACGACGTCGTGTAGAGGCCGGTCATCCGGATGTTGCAGCAGTCGTACATCTCGGACCAGCTCTCCAGCTGCCGGACACCGGCCGCCGGGGCCACCGTCCGGCCGGCCGTGTCCGTGCCGGCGGCGGCCACCAGCCGGGCGGGGCCCAGGTGAGGTGCGCAGTCGGCGCCTATGGTGACCTGCTGCTCCACGGCCATGCCGGGCGGCGGGGCGGGCAGAGAACCCGAGAGCCGCACCGAGGCGCACTCCTGGCCGGGCCCGTCCGCCGCCTGTCCCGCGCCGCCGGCGGCAGCCGTCGCCGGCACCGCCGACAGGGAGAGCAGCCCGGCCGCCGCCACCGCGGTCATGATGAATCGAATACGCAATTCCTCGCCCTTTCCCGGCAAACCCAGTGATGTGCACGAGAGCGTAACGGGGCCTTTCGGGGTGCGGGACGACGCCGGGGGAGTTGGCAGGAAGCTGACAATTCCCTTCCGTCCGGGGTGTCGCACACCTCGTGTCACCTTCATGTCATTTGCCTTGCCGGGGAGTGGTGGCGGGGGCACGGTGAAGGCGATATTCGCCGAATGACACCGTCACCGCCGGTGCGACCGAGGGGTTTCCTCGTGAGTGCAAAACTGATGTACGAGGCTCCGATATCCGTGCCGTTTCCGTCGTCCGGAATTCTCGGGCGACTCGGTCTGGGCGAACCGGAGTTCGAGTCCGCGATGAATGAGGCACTGGCCGTCGCCGAGAAAGAGCTCCAGGACTGCGTCCACGACGCCCCCGACCCACGGATCGCCGCACTCACCGGCCATCTGGCGGCAGCCGGCGGAAAGCGTCTCCGCCCGCTGCTGGTCCTGCTCGGTGCCGAGTTCGGCGACCCCTGGCGGGACGGCGTAGGCCGGGCCGCCGTCATCGCGGAACTGGTCCACCTCTCCTCGCTCCACCACGACGACGTCATGGACGGGGCCGCCACCCGGCACGGAGTGGCGAGCGCCAACGCACGCTGGGGCGACCGGACCGCCGTCCTCGGCGGCGACTGGCTCCTCGCCCGCGCCGCCCGGCTCGCCGCGGCCCTCGTCCCCGGAGCGATCGAACTCAACGCCCGGACGGCGGCCCGGCTCGTGTCGGGACAGCTCGGCGAACTCACCGGGCCCGCCGACGGCGAGGACCCCGTGGCGCACTACTTCCGGGTGGCCGAGGGCAAGACGGCCGCGCTGATGGCCATGTGCCTGGGGCTCGGCGCCCTCCAGTCCGGCGCGCCCGCCCCGCACGTGGCGGCGCTGACCGAGTACGGGGAACAGCTCGGCATCGCCTTCCAGATCGCCGACGACCTGCTCGACCTGGACTCCCCGGCCACCCTGACCGGAAAGCCGCAGGGCATGGACCTACTGGCCGGTGTGGACAGCCTGCCCGTCCTGCTGGCGCGGGCGGGCGACGACGCGGCCGACGCCGAGCTGCGCGCGCTGCTCTCCGACGGCTCCCCGGTCCGGCCCGCCGATCACCGCCGCG
Organism: Streptomyces sp. NPDC016469; assembly: GCF_040632905.1. Classification (NCBI taxonomy): domain Bacteria; kingdom Bacillati; phylum Actinomycetota; class Actinomycetes; order Kitasatosporales; family Streptomycetaceae; genus Streptomyces; species Streptomyces sp. NPDC016469. The sequence continues at coordinate 533 of NZ_JBEYCQ010000065.1, read as the reverse complement.
CCCTGGAGCTGTTCCGCCGCTCACCGGCGACGGCGGAGGCCGAGGCGCTGCTGCGCGGGCGGCTGGCCCGCGCCCGCGCCTGCCTCGCCGGGCTGCCGCCGCTTCCCGCACGCACCGCCCTCACCGCCCTCTGCGACTACGTCGCCCGCGGGACCGCCTGAACACCGGACCGCGAAAAGGGGCTGACACCCGAAGGAGTTGGTCATGTCGATGCATGAGCGGATCGGCGAGCTGACGCGCATTTGCCAGGAGGCCGTCGAGGGAGCACCAGCGGCGACCGAGGCGCAGCACGCGAAGGGCAAGCTGACGGCGCGCGAGCGCATCGAGCTTCTGTTCGACCCGGGTTCGTTCCACGAGGTGGAGCAGCTGCGGCGGCACCGGGCGACGGGTTTCGGCCTGGAGGCGAAGAAGCCGTACACCGACGGTGTGGTCACCGGTTGGGGCACGGTCGAGGGCCGGACGGTCTTCGTGTACGCGCACGACTTCCGGATCTTCGGCGGGGCGCTGGGCGAGGCGCACGCGACGAAGATCCA
>NZ_JBEYCQ010000064.1:0-11912 GCF_040632905.1 Streptomyces sp. NPDC016469 | reverse complement strand
TCGGCGTAGACGGCCACGCTGCCGATACCCGCGTCCCGGCAGGCCCGGGCAACACGGACAGCGATTTCGCCACGATTGGCGATGAGCACCTTGCGCACGATGGCTCCCTCCTTGAAACAAGCTGAGTTTAGGGACTACCGACACGGTCCTACGACCCGTCCCCAATGGTGAGCTTGCCCACACGGAGTGTGATTCGAGGTGTGCTCGAGTCGCGAAATCCCTTGTGCCACCACGGTACGCCGGGTTCTGAACCCGCACAGTAGCGACCAGGTGTGGTCCAGGTCTCTATCGGCACGGGCAGCGACTTACGGTAATTCTTTGTGGAGTTCCCACTAAGGGGTGGGCAATTCTTTGCCCGACCCACGAAAGCCCGGAGAGGCGGGGGCGCGTCCGGGTTGCGCACGGCCCTTGTCGTGGCCATTACCCGTTAGTAGGGTCCGCGCTATTGCACGTACTGCTGGTAACAGGGGGTGAGTGTCGTGGTGCGCAGGCTGGTGGCCTTCTTGGCCGCGCTCGTCTTGGCCGTGGAAGCCGTGGGCATCGTGATCATCAACGTGGTCCTGGGCACGGTCGTGAAGAACCAGGACATGTCACTCGCCGGTACGGATCCCGGGGCGATGTCCAAGGGCACCTGGGTGCTCGGCGGGGTCTCCGGGCTCTTCCTGCTCCTGTGCGCCGTACTCCTCGTGCTGACGGGCGCCCGCGACCGGGCTCCGGGGCGCGTCGCCCGGATCGTGCTGATCTGCTGCGCGGTCGTCCACGGCGTGCTCGGCGCGCTGACGGTCGGACTCGTCGGCTGGGCGGCGTTCGCCTGGATGATGGTGGTGCTCGGCCTGATCGTGCTCGCCCTGGTGGCGTACGGGCCCGAGACGGCCGGGCCCGAGCCGGAGCCCGAGCCGGCCTGACGCCTCTAGGTCCAGAGGTCGGTGACCGCGATCCCCAGTTCGCCCAGCAGGCGGCGCAGCAGCGGCAGCGAGAGCCCGATGACGTTGCCCGGGTCGCCCTCGATGGAGTCCACGAACGGCGCCGAGCGCCCGTCCAGGGTGAAGGCCCCCGCCACGTGCAGCGGTTCGCCGGAGGCCACGTAGGCGGCGATCTCGGCGTCCGTCGGCTCCCCGAAGCGCACCGTGGTGGACGCCGTCCGCGAGACCGTGCGGCCGGTCGTGGTGTCCGTCAGGCTGTGCCCGGTCCGCAGGATTCCGGCGCGGCCGCGCATCGACTTCCAGCGGGCGGTGGCTTCCTCGGCGTCGGCCGGCTTGCCGAGCGCCTGTCCGTCGAGCTCCAGCACCGAGTCGCAGCCGATGACCAGGGCGCCGGCCGCCTCGGGGAGCGCGGCGACGACGGCCGCCTTGGCCTCGGCGAGGACGAGGGCGAGTTCGGCGGGGGTGTCGGCGGTGAGGGCGTCCTCGTCGACGCCGCTGACGATGACCTCGGGGGCGATGCCCGCTTGGCGCAGGAGGCCGAGGCGGGCCGGGGAGGCGGAGGCGAGTACGAGGCGGCGGGGTGCGGTCATGCGCGCCATCGTACGGACGCGGGCCGTTTCGGGGGCGCCGCCCCCGGACCCCCGCTCCTCAATCGCCGGAGGGGCTTGGTTTGGCCGGAGGGGCTTGATTTCGTCTCAGCGCGTGCCCAGGACGAACATCGCGACGACCATCGCCAGGGCCAGGATCAGTCCCGCTCGGCGCATCATCGTCTCCGCGTCGCGGAGTTCCTTGGGGGGCTTGTTCTCGGGGTCGGACCAGAGCATGCTTCGATCCTGCTGCGGGGGCCTCGGGCGGCGCCTGAGTACGCGTACTCAACCGCCGCCCCACGCGTCACCAGCGGTTACGCGGGCCAGTACGTACGGGCCCAGGCGCGCGGGCCCGGCAGGTGGCGGCCGCGCCGGGCCAGGCGGCTCGGGTGGGACCAGCCGGCCGGCGGCTCCGGGGTGCCGGACCGCGCGGCGGACACCGCGGCGGCACGTGCCTGGACGACCGCGAGCGCGGCGGCCAGTTCCTCCGGGGTCGGGTTGCCCCGTACGACCTTGATCATGGCCAGGACCCTTTCTAGAGGGGGATGTTGCCGTGCTTCTTGGGCGGCAGCGCCTCACGCTTGGTACGGAGCTGGCGCAGGCCCTTGACCACGTGTGCCCGGGTGTCGGACGGCATGATCACCGCGTCCACGTATCCGCGTTCTGCCGCCACGTACGGGTTGAGGAGCGTGTCCTCGTAGTCCGCGATCAGTTCGGCGCGCGTGGCCTCCTGGTCCTCTGCGGCGGCGATCGTCCGGCGGTGCAGGATGTTCACCGCGCCCTGCGCGCCCATGACGGCGATCTGCGCGGTCGGCCAGGCGAGGTTGATGTCGGCGCCCAGGTGCTTGGAGCCCATGACGTCGTACGCGCCGCCGAACGCCTTGCGCGTGATCACCGTGATCAGCGGGACCGTCGCCTCCGCGTACGCGTAGATCAGCTTGGCGCCGCGCCGGATGATGCCGCCGTACTCCTGGTCGACGCCCGGAAGGAAGCCCGGCACGTCCACGAAGGTCAGCACCGGCACGTTGAACGCGTCGCAGGTGCGGACGAAGCGGGCCGCCTTCTCGCTCGCGTTGATGTCCAGACAGCCGGCGAACTGCATCGGCTGGTTGGCGACGATGCCGACCGGGTAGCCCTCGACGCGGCCGAAGCCGGTGATGATGTTCGGCGCGAACAGGGCCTGGGTCTCCAGGAACTCGCCGTCGTCCAGCACGTGCTCGATCGCGGTGTGCATGTCGTACGGCTGGTTCGCCGAGTCCGGGATCAGCGTGTCGAGCTCGCGGTCCTCGTCGCCGACCGTCAGGTCCGCCTCCTCCGGGAAGGCCGGGGCCTCCGAGAGGTTGTTCGACGGCAGGTAGGACAGCAGCGACTTGACGTACTCGATGGCGTCCTTCTCGTCGCCCGCCATGTGGTGCGCGACGCCCGAGGTGGTGTTGTGCGTACGGGCTCCGCCCAGTTCCTCGAAGCCGACGTCCTCGCCCGTGACCGTCTTGATGACGTCGGGGCCCGTGATGAACATGTGCGAGGTCTGGTCGACCATCACCGTGAAGTCGGTGATCGCGGGGGAGTACACCGCGCCGCCCGCGCACGGGCCGACGATCAGCGAGATCTGCGGGATGACGCCCGAGGCGTGCACATTGCGCCGGAAGATCTCCGCGAAGAGCCCCAGCGCCGCGACGCCCTCCTGGATGCGGGCGCCGCCGCCGTCGTTGATGCCGATGACCGGGCAGCCGGTCTTCAGCGCGAAGTCCATCACCTTGACGATCTTCTCACCGTAGACCTCGCCCAGCGAGCCGCCGAAGATGGTGAAGTCCTGCGAGTACACGCAGACGGGACGGCCGTCGACCGTGCCGTAGCCGGTGACGACGCCGTCCCCGTACGGCCGGTTCTTCTCGATGCCGAAGTTGGTCGAGCGGTGCCGGGCGAACTCGTCGAGCTCCACGAAGGAACCCTCGTCGAGCAGGAGGCCGACGCGCTCGCGCGCCGTCAGCTTGCCCTTCGCGTGCTGCTTCTCCACCGCGCGCGCCGACCCGGCGTGGGTCGCCTCGTCGATACGGCGCTGCAGGTCCGCGAGCTTGCCCGCGGTCGTGTGGATGTCGGTCTCTTCCGGCTCGGACATCGGGTGGCGGCTCCCTGCCTGGTCACGGGGACGACTTGGCTGCTGATCTGCTGGCGACCAGCTACTGAGCCGTAGCGTATCGGCGCGGATACGGTTCGGCAGTGCGTCCTTTGACACACCTAGGGTGGCTTGCATGACACCTTCGGATGCGCCACAGAGCCGTTGGTCGGACCTGGACCGGCCGCCCCTCAACGTCCCCGCGCTGCGCCGCGGACTGCTGCGGCCGGGCTCGCTGTGGACCGCCCTGGACGTGGTCGGTTCCACCGGCTCCACCAACACCGACCTCGCCGCGCGCGCGGCGGGCCTCACCGAGGGCACGGTCCTCGTCGCCGAGGAGCAGACCGCCGGCCGGGGGCGCCTGGAGCGCACCTGGACCGCCCCGGCCCGCTCCGGCCTGTTCTTCTCCGTCTACCTGACCCCGGGGGACGTGCCCGCCGAGCGCTGGGGCTGGCTGCCGCTGCTCACCGGCGTCGCCGCCGCGACCGGCCTCGCGCGCGCGGCGGGCGTCGACATGGCCCTGAAGTGGCCCAACGACCTCCTGGTCACCATCCCCAAGGACTCCGACAAGCTCCGTCCAGGGGAGACCCCATCCGGCGAGGAGCGCAAGACCGGCGGCATCCTCGCCGAGCGCGCCGGCGACGGCGTCGTCATCGGCATCGGCCTCAACGTCTCGCTGCGCGCCGACGAACTCCCCGCCCCCACCGCCGCGTCCCTCGCCCTGGCCGGCGCGGTCTCCACCGACCGCGAGACGCTGCTGCGGGGCGTCCTGCGCTCGATCGAGCACTGGTACGGGCTCTGGCGCGACGCGGACGGCGACGCGGCCGCGAGCGGGGTGCAGGAGGCGTACGCGGCGGGCTGCGCGACCCTCGGCAAGGCCGTACGGGCCCAGCTGCCCGGCGACCGCACGCTCACCGGCGAGGCCGTCGCCGTCGACGGGGACGGGCGGCTCGTCCTGTCCACCGGCGACGGACTGCGCGAACCGGTCTCCGCGGGCGACATCGTGCACCTCCGGGGCGTGGCGGGCGGCCTGACCTGACCCCCGGGTCCTGCCTCGCGCCCTGAGGACGTGAGGTAGGGCACACCTGCCGTATCGTTGAGGTGATCCACCGACGGACAGATCGGCAGGGCAGTGCGCAGGGAACGGGCAGGAGGCGGCTGGTGACCGTCGACGACACGACCTCCGGCGATGGCGCGCAGCAGTCGTCACCGGACTCCTCGGTGCACGCCACACCGCACCACGAAGTCGACCACACGGCCGAGCCGACCGACGACCCCCTCGCGATCCGGCTCGAACAGCTGATCCTGGGCGCCGACCGCCGCTACACGCCGTTCCAGGCGGCCCGCACGGCCGGCGTCTCGATGGACCTGGCCTCCCGCTTCTGGCGGGCCATGGGCTTCGCGGACATCGGGCAGGCCAAGGCGCTCACCGAGGCCGACGTGCTGGCCCTGCGGCGGCTCTCCGGTCTCGTGGAGGCCGGGCTGCTCAGCGAGCCGATGGCGATCCAGGTCGCCCGGTCGACCGGGCAGACCACCGCCCGACTGGCCGAATGGCAGATCGACTCCTTCCTGGAGGGCCTGACCGAGCCCCCGGAACCGGGCATGACCCGCACCGAGGTCACGTACCCCCTGGTCGAACTGCTCCTGCCCGAGCTGGAGGAGTTCCTGGTGTACGTGTGGCGGCGCCAGCTCGCCGCCGCCACGGGCCGGGTCGTGCAGGCGGCCGACGACGACGAGATGGTCGACCGGCGCCTCGCCGTGGGCTTCGCGGACCTCGTCGGTTTCACCCGGCTCACCCGCCGCCTGGAGGAGGAGGAGCTCGGCGAGCTGGTCGAGTCCTTCGAGACCACCTGCGCCGACCTGGTCGCGGCGCACGGCGGGCGGCTCATCAAGACCCTCGGCGACGAGGTCCTGTTCGCCGCAGACGACGCGGGGACCGCGGCCGAGATCGCGCTGCGCCTCGTGGAGGCGATGACCGTGGACGAGACCATGCCGGCGCTCCGGGTCGGCATCGCCTTCGGCACGGTCACCACCCGGATGGGCGATGTCTTCGGCACGACGGTGAACCTGGCCAGCCGGCTGACCTCGATAGCGCCGAAGGACGCGGTGCTGGTCGACGGGGCGTTCGCCGAGGAGCTGACGCGTACGGGCGACGCCCCGGTGTCCGAGGCGCGGGCGGCGGAGGAGGCCGCGGCGGCGGCCGAGCGGGCCGAGCAGGAGGGTCCGGACGCCGAGGTGGTCCCGGTGCCGAAGTACCGCTACGGCCTCCAGCCGATGTGGCAGCGCCCGGTCCGCGGCCTCGGCGTGGTCGAGCCCTGGCTGCTGGCCCGGCGCGGTTCCTGAACCGGCGCGGCCCGACCTGTTTCGGACACCCTTTCGGGGGAGAGTTCTAGGATCCCTTCGGTAACGCTCGTTAACCGACAGGGGTGCAGCCATGACCGTCACGTCCGAGCAGCGGTTCGGGGAGTTCGTCGTCGTCCGGGCCCACGAGGGGCTCGATCACGTCGCCGAGCTGGTTCTCGACCGGCCTAAGGCCATGAACGCGGTGTCCACGGACATGGCCCGCTCGATCGCCGCCGCCTGTGACAAGCTCGCCGCCGACCGGGACGTGCGCGTCACCGTTCTGACCTCCAGCCATGAGCGGGCGTTCTGCGTGGGCGCGGACCTCAAGGAGCGCAACTCCTTCAGCGACGCCGACCTGGTGCGCCAGCGGCCCACCGCGCGCGCCGCCTACACCGGTGTGCTGGAGCTGCCCATGCCGACGATCGCCGCCGTGCACGGCTTCGCCCTCGGCGGCGGCTTCGAACTGGCGCTGTCCTGCGACCTGATCGTCGCCGATCCGACCGCCCTGGTGGGCCTGCCCGAGGTCTCCGTCGGCGTCATCCCGGGGGGCGGCGGCACTCAGCTGCTGCCCCGCAGGGTCGGGGCCGCGCGCGCCGCGGAGCTGATCTTCAGCGCCCGCCGGGTGCCGGGTCCCGAGGCCCGGGAGCTGGGCCTGGTGGACGAACTGGTGGCGGAGGGCGAGGACCGGGCCGAGGCGCTGGCCCTGGCCGGCCGGATCGCCGCGAACTCGCCGGTCGGGCTGCGGGCGGCGAAGCGGGCGCTGCGGCTCGGGCACGGGCTCGACCTGCGGGCGGGCCTGGAGGTCGAGGACTCCGCGTGGCGGTCGGTGGCCTTCTCCGGGGACCGGGCGGAGGGCGTGGCCGCCTTCAACGAGAAGCGGAAGGCGAACTGGCCGGGGGAGTGACCCTGAGTGCTCGTTCCCGGCCGGAACGATCACGCTCCGGAGTCGCCGAGTGATCGTCGGAGTCATATCGCCCTAAACTGGCGCAATGGGTGGTGATGACGCACGACTGCGCGCCGTGGTCTCGCTGGCGCAGACGATGGCCGCGGCGCAGACGCCCCGGGGGTGCTGGCGAGCGGCCGCCCTGGGGGCCTGCGAGGCGCTGGGCGGCGGCTTCGCCGCGCTCTCGGTCTGGGAGCGCGACCGGGGCCGGCTGAGGGTCCTGGTCAACGCGGGTGAGCGGGCCGAGGGCGAGGAGGAGTTCCCCGAGGAGGAGGTCTACCCGGTCCACCGCTTCCCGGAGATCACCGAGTTCCTGCACGAGCGGTGGGCCGGGGGCGGCGAGCCGGACGCCTGGGTGGAGACCGCCGAGGGCCCGGTGGACGGCGAGCCGGGCGAGGAGCCGGCGGCCAGTGCGCACGGGTACGGGCCCGGCTACTGCCACCAGCGGGTCGCGGCGCTGCGCCGGCGCGGGCGGGGGTGCTGTGTGGTCGCGCCGATCGTGCTGCACGGGCGGGCCTGGGGCGAGCTGTACGTGGCACGGCCGGTGGGCGAACCGGTCTTCGGGCGGGCGGACGCCGACTTCGCGACGGTGCTGGCCGCCGTGGTGGCCGCCGGGCTCGCCCAGACCGAGCGCCTGGAGGAGGTCCGCAAGCTGGCCTTCACGGACCCGCTGACCGGCCTGGCCAACCGCAGGGCCGTCGACGTGCGGCTCGACGAGGCGCTGGAGCGGCACCGGGCGGACGGTGCGGTGGTGAGCCTGGTCGTCTGCGACCTGAACGGGCTGAAGTGGGTCAACGACACCCATGGCCACGCGGTGGGCGACCGGCTGCTGGAACGTTTCGGCTCGGTGCTGTCCCGGTGCGGGGCCATACTGCCCGGCGCGCTGGCGGCCCGGCTGGGCGGCGACGAGTTCTGCCTGCTCTCGGTGGGCCCCGGGGCCGACGAGGTGGTCACCGTCGCCACCGAACTGTGCGAGCGGGCGGCCGGTCTCGAGTTCGGCAACGGGGTCGCCTGCGGGATCGCGTCCACCGGTGACGACATCGGCCCGGTGGTCTCGGCCCGGCGGCTGTTCCGGCTGGCGGACGCGGCGCAGTACCGGGCGAAGGCGGCCCGCTCGGCGCGCCCGGTGGTGGCGGGGCGCGACGACGAGGTCATCCGGCTGGCGGACTCCCCGCCGAAGTCCCCGCACGACCGCCGCCGCCTGCGCGGCAACCCGCCCGAGCACTGACCCGTACGGCCGGCATCCGCGTAAGGGGCCAACCCGCCGACCACTGGTGACATGAAGGGTTTCAATCCGTACGCTGCTGAATATGGATATGCATACAGTCGTGGTGGGGACGTCCGGTACCACTGCTCAGGACGTCATCGCCGTGGCCCGCGGCAACGCCCGTGTCGAGCTCTCCGCCGCCGCGGTGGCCGCGCTGGCCGCCGCGCGCGAGATCGTGGACGCGCTCGCCGCCAAGCCCGAGCCGGTCTACGGCGTCTCGACCGGATTCGGCGCCCTGGCCAGCCGGCACATCAGCCCGGAGCTGCGCGCACAGCTCCAGCGCAACATCGTCCGCTCGCACGCCGCCGGCATGGGCCCGCGCGTCGAGCGCGAGGTCGTCCGGGCGCTGATGTTCCTCCGGCTGAAGACGGTCGCCTCCGGTCACACCGGCGTACGGCCCGAGGTCGCGCAGACCATGGCCGACGTGCTGAACGCCGGGATCACCCCCGTCGTCCACGAGTACGGTTCGCTCGGCTGCTCCGGCGACCTGGCGCCCCTGTCGCACTGCGCGCTCACCCTGATGGGCGAGGGCGACGCGGAGGGCCCCGACGGCACCGTCCGTCCGGCCGGCGAACTGCTCGCCGCGCACGGCATCGCCCCGGTCGAGCTGCGCGAGAAGGAGGGCCTGGCCCTCCTCAACGGCACCGACGGCATGCTCGGCATGCTGATCATGGCCCTTGCCGATCTGCGGACGCTCTACACCTCGGCCGACATCACCGCCGCCCTCTCCCTGGAGGCGCTGCTCGGCACGGACAAGGTCCTCGCCCCCGAGCTGCACGCCATCCGCCCGCACCCCGGCCAGGGCGCCAGCGCGGACAACATGCTGCGGGTGCTCGCGGGGTCCGGCCTCACCGGTCACCATCAGGACGACGCGCCACGGGTCCAGGACGCCTACTCGGTGCGGTGCGCGCCGCAGGTCAACGGGGCGGGCCGGGACACCCTCGCGTACGCCGCGACCGTCGCCGACCGCGAGCTGGCCGCCGCCGTGGACAACCCGGTGGTGCTTCCGGACGGGCGCGTCGAGTCCAACGGCAACTTCCACGGGGCGCCCGTCGCGTACGTCCTGGACTTCCTGGCCATCGCCGCCGCGGACCTGGGCTCCATCACCGAGCGCCGGACCGACCGGCTCCTCGACAAGAACCGTTCGCACGGGCTGCCGCCGTTCCTGGCCGACGACGCGGGCGTCGACTCCGGCCTGATGATCGCCCAGTACACCCAGGCCGCCCTGGTCAGCGAGATGAAGCGGCTCGCCGTCCCGGCCTCCGCCGACTCCATCCCGTCCTCCGCGATGCAGGAGGACCACGTCTCCATGGGCTGGTCGGCCGCGCGCAAGCTGCGTACCGCCGTCGGCAACCTCGCCCGGATCGTCGCCGTCGAGCTGTACGCGGCGACCCGCGCGGTCGAGCTGCGCGCCCAGCAGGGGCTGAGCCCGGCCCCCGCCACGCGCGCCGTCATCGAGGCTCTGCGGGCCGCCGGTGTCGAGGGCCCGGGCCCCGACCGCTTCCTGTCGCCGGACCTGGCGGCAGCCGACGCCTTCGTCCGGGCGGGCGGACTGGTCTCGGCGGTCGAGCCGGTCACCGGGCCGCTGGCCTGACCGGGCGCTCCCGGGATTCGTACGGCTCAAGAGCCCGGGATTCATACGGCTCAGAAAAGGGGAAGCGGCCACCGGACCGGGTCCGGTGGCCGCTTCCCCGTACCGGCGCGTGCGAACCGTCCCCGCGCGTTCAGTTCTCGATGACCGTGCCGGTCTCCGCGAGCCCGGCGGACCCCGCGTCGTCGCCGGCCGTCGTCGCGCCGCTGCCCACCGCTCCGGGCGCGGCGCCCGTATCGCCCGTGGCGTCGGCCGACGGGACGAACCACAGGGCGCACAGCAGTGCCCCCGCGGCGGTGGCGGTCAGGAGCGGGCGGTGGGCGATGGCCACGGAATCGGTCTCCCTTGCGACGGCCGGAAGTCCGGCTCGTCCCGATGCTAGGGCCGTCATTCGGATCACGCCAGGGCCACGGGGAAGGCATGGCGGCAGGGCCGCCGGGGAACGCGTGCACGGCGGGGGGCGCCACCGGCGTCCCGCACAATGGGAGGGAGGGCGACGGCTGCGGCGGCCCGGAGCGACGGGTGCGACCTGCGGGAACACAGGCCCTGCCCGCTCGTGGCGGACCGGAGCCGGTCCGTGTCGCGGACGCGGGAACCGCCGCCCCCGGCACGGCGTCGAAGAGTGGTGTTCCCCACACATTCGACGGACGTGGAACGGGGATCCCGTACAAGGGGTTCTTGGAACATTGACGGGGTTTCGTCGTTGGGCGGCCTTGTTCGGGGTTTTTGGGGATTTCGGCAACGATGGAGAAGCGTGTGATGACGGACAGCAAGCGGCGCAAGGGCCTGATGGCCGCGTCCGCACTGCTCGGCGGCGTACTGGTGCTTTCCGCCTGCGACGACGGCGGCGACAAGGGCGGTCCGAGCCCCGAGAGCTCGAAGTCCCAGGCGGCCGACGTCGACAAGGCGGCGGCCCAGGAGACCTCGGAGGCGCAGATAACGATCGCGCCCAAGAACGGCGCGACCAACGCGAGCATCAACAACGCCGCCAAGGTCACCGTCGCCAAGGGCAAGCTGACCGCCGTCACCATGACCACGGCCGACGGGAAGAGCGTCAAGGGCACCCTCTCCGCCGACGGCACGAGCTGGAAGCCCGACGTCCAGCTGGAGCGCTCGACCACGTACAAGATCAACGCGACGGCGAAGGACGCCAAGGGCCGCGAGGCCCACGAGAACTCCTCCTTCACCACGGTCTCGCCCGCCAACAGCTTCATCGGGAACTTCACCCCCGAGGACGGCTCCACGGTCGGCGTCGGCATGCCCGTCTCGATCAACTTCAACAAGCCGATCACCGACACCAAGGCCGTCCAGAACGGCATCAAGGTGACGTCCAGCAGCGGCCAGGAGGTCGTCGGCCACTGGTTCAACAACCAGCGCCTCGACCTGCGCCCCGAGAACTACTGGCAGGCCGGCTCGACCGTCACCCTGAAGCTGTCCCTGGACGGCGTCGAGGGCGCGGACGGCGTCTACGGCGTGCAGCAGAAGACGGTCACCTTCAAGGTCGGCCGCGCCCAGGTCTCCACGGTGGACGCCAAGACGCACATGATGACCGTCACCCGGGACGGCAAGACGATCAAGACCATCCCGATCTCCTCGGGCTCGCCCGACAACCCCACGTACAACGGCCAGATGGTGATCTCCGAGAAGTACAAGGAGACCCGGATGAACGGCGCCACCGTCGGCTTCACGGACGACGACGGCAAGGGTGAGTACGACATCAAGGACGTGCCGCACGCCATGCGGCTGTCCACGTCGGGCACCTTCATCCACGGCAACTACTGGGGCAAGGGCATCTTCGGCAAGGCCAACACCAGCCACGGCTGCGTCGGCCTGGAGGACGCCAAGGGCGCCGGCGACCCCAACACGCCCGCTGCCTGGTTCTACAACAACTCCATGGTCGGTGACGTCGTCATCGTCAAGAACTCCCCGGACAAGACGATCCAGCCCTCCAACGGCCTCAACGGCTGGAACCTCAGCTGGGCCGAGTGGACGGCGGGCAACACCGCCTGACCGGCCCGCCCGGCCGAACCCCACCCCGTACGCCGAAGGCGGCGGCACCGGAGTCCGGTGCCGCCGCCAAGTCCCTCTGCCGCACCTGTCCGCTTGTCGAGGCGTGCCTCGCCGGCGCCAAGGAGCGCCGCG
>NZ_JBEYCQ010000063.1:0-12365 GCF_040632905.1 Streptomyces sp. NPDC016469 | reverse complement strand
CCCAGCACCAACCCACGCTCGGCGCCCGACAACACCTCCACACCACCGACCCGCACCCCCGGATCAGCAGCCACCACCTCCAGCACCCGCACCAAGCGCTCCACCACACCCACCACCGACACCCGGTCGAACAGATCGACCGCGAACTCCACACTCCCCTCGATCCCGCCCGACGTCTCGGCGAACTGGAACGACAGGTCGAACTTGGCGGCGTCGAAGCTGATCTCCTCGGGGGCGATCCGCAGGCCGTCGAGGCCGAGCGTGGCCTCCCCGGTGTTCTGGAACGCCAACATGACCTGGAAGAGGGGGTGGCGGGCCATGGAGCGCTCGGGGTTCAGCACCTCGACCAGCCGCTCGAACGGCACATCCTGGTTCGCGTAGGCCGCGAGGTCCGTCTCCCGGACCCGCTCCACCAGTTCCCGGAACGTCGGGTCGCCCGACACGTCCGTACGCAGCACCAGCGTGTTCACGAAGAAGCCGACCAGGTCGTCCAGTGCCTCGTCCGTGCGGCCCGCGATCACGGTGCCCACCGGGATGTCGGTGCCGGCGCCCAGCCGTGAGAGCAGGGTGGCGACCGCGGCCTGGACGACCATGAACACGCTGCCGCCGACCTCTCCGGCCAGGGCCCGCAACCGCTCATGGGTGTCATGGGAGACGTGGAAGGGGACGGTGTCGCCGCGGTAGCTCATCTCCGCCGGACGCGGACGGTCCACCGGAAGCACCAACTCCTCCGGCAACCCCGCCAACGCCCCACGCCAGTAATCCACCTGCCGCGACAACTCACTGACCGGGTCGTCCTCATCACCCAGCACATCCCGCTGCCACAACGTGTAATCCGCGTACTGCACCGGCAACGCCGCGAAGCCCGGCGCACCACCACCCAGACGCGCCGCGTACGCCTCGCCCAGGTCACGCGCCAGCGGGCCCATCGACCAGCCGTCGCCCGCGATGTGGTGCACCACGACCAGCAGCACGTGCTCGTCGTCGGAGACGGTGAACAGGGCGGCCCGCAGCGGGATTTCCGTGCCGACGTCGAAGCCGCGCGCGACCTCGGCGGCCAGGCGCTCGGGGTCGAAGTCCGCGACCGTCAGCACCGGGCACGCCTCGTGCGCCGGCAGGATCAGCTGGTACGGGCGGCCCTCCGTGTCGGGGAATATCGTCCGCAGGCTCTCGTGGCGTGCCGCGACATCACCGAGTGCCGCTTCGAGCGCGGCCGTGTCCAGGGCGCCGGTCAGGCGGACCGCCATCGGCATGTTGTAGGTGGCGCGGGGGCCCTCGAAGCGGTTGAGGAACCAGAGCCGGCGCTGCGCGGACGAGAGCGGGATCTCCTCGGGGCGCTCGCGCACCGTGAGCGCCTGGCGGGCGCGGCCGGCGTCACCGAGGCGTTCCGCGAGGGCCACGGCGGTCGGTGCCTCGAACAGCGTGCGGACCGCCAATTCGGCGCCGAGCCGGGAGCGGACACGGCTCACGACACGGGTGGCCAGGAGCGAATGGCCGCCCAGGTCGAAGAAGCCGTCGTCGATGGAGACCCGCTCCAGGCCCAGGACCTCCGCGAAGATGTCGCAGAGGGCCTTCTCCTGGGCAGTGCGGGGCGTCCGGCCCTCGGCGCGGGTGCGCGGACCGGGTGCCGGCAGGGCCCGGCGGTCGAGCTTCCCATTGACCGTGACCGGCAGGCGGTCGAGAGCGACGAAGGCCGCCGGGACCATGTAGTCGGGCAGACGCCCGCCCAGGCGCAGTCGCAGTTCGTCCGCGTCGGGCACCTCGCGTCCGGCGGTGGGGACGCTGTAGGCGACGAGTTCCTTGATGCCGGGACGGTCCTCGCGGACGATCACGGCGGCGCGGGCGATCTCCTCCTGGCTCTCCAACGCGGTTTCGATCTCGCCCGGTTCGATGCGGAAGCCGCGGATCTTCACCTGGTCGTCGAGCCGTCCGATGCAGTCGATCCGGCCGTCCCTGGTCCAGCGGGCCAGATCTCCGGTGCGGTACATCCGGGTGCCGGCGGGGCCGTGCGGATCCGCGACGAAGCGTACGGAGGTGAGGTCCGGCCGGTTCAGGTAGCCGCGGGCCAGCCCGGCGCCGGCCAGATACAGTTCGCCGGCCACGCCGGGGGCGACCGGCCGCAGGGACGGATCGAGGATGTACGCCCGGTAGTTGTCCAGGGGCCGTCCCACGAGGACCCGGTCCGCCTCCTCGATGCGCTGGCCGAGCGCGTCGACGGTGGTCTCGGTGGGGCCGTACAGGTTGTGGGTGACGAGATCCGGGACGTCCAGGAGTTCCTGGCGCAGGGTCTCGCCGAGCGCCTCGGCGCCCAGACTCACGATCATCGGGCGCAGGGACTCGTCGGCGGTCAGCCCGAGTTCGTGGAGCTGCTGGTAGTGGGCTGGGGTCGTGTCGAAGTGGTCGATGCCGCCCACGCGCCGGACATAGGCGAACAGGGCGGCGGCGTCGTGGCGCGCCTCGTCGTCGATGAGGTGCAGTTCGTGGCCGGCCAGCATCCACAGCAGGGGGTCGAAGGCGGCGTCGAACGAGAACGACGAGACCAGCGCGGCGCGCAGCCGGCGATCGCCCGCCCCTTCGATCTCCGGGGCGTAGAGCCGCCCGAAGTGGTCGTGGAAGAGGTTCACGAAGCTGCGGTGCTGGACGGTGACGCCCTTGGGGCGGCCGGTGGAACCGGAGGTATAGATGATGTAGGCCGCGTTGTCCGGGCGGGGCGCGCCGCCGCGTTCGTCGTCGGTGAGGTTGTCCGCCGGGATCCCGGGGTCGATGTCGTGCAGTGCGGCGGGGTCGGTGAGTTCCAGCACCGGGCGGGCGTCGTCGAGCATGTGGGCGATGCGGTCGTCGGGGTAGTCCGGGTCGACCGGGACGTAGACGGCGCCCGCTTTCATCACGGCGAGCAGGGCCACGACGTGTTCCGCCGAGCGGGGCAGCCGTACGGCGACGGGCTGCTCGGCGCCCGCGCCGAGGGCGACGAGCCGGCGGGCCAGCCGGTTGGCCCGGGCGTTGAGTTCGGCGTAGCTGAGCCGGGTGTTCCGGAAGACGAGGGCGGTGGCGTCGGGAGTCCGCGCGGCCTGCTCCTCGAAGAGGCCGGGGAGGGTGCCCGTCGGGTAGGTGCGCGCGGTGTCGTTCCAGTCGACGAGGATGCGGTGGCGTTCCTCGGCCGTCAGTACGTCGACGGACGAGAGCCTGCGGTCCGGGTCGCCGGCCAGCTCGCCGGCCAGCCGCACGAAGCGTTCCGCCAGGTCCCGGGCGGTCTCCGGGTCGAACAGGTCCGTGGCGAACTCGATGCCGCCGCCGATCCCGGCGGGGGTTCCGTCGTCCCCGAACCGCTCCTCCAGGACGAGCGAGAGGTCGAAGTTGGAGGTCTTCCAGCCCACGGCGCGCCCGGTGGCCTGCGGGCCGCCGAGGTCGAGGGTGGCTTCCGCGTTGTTCTGGAAGGACAGCATCACCTGGAAGAGCGGGTGGCGGGCCATGGAGCGCTCGGGGTTGAGCACCTCGACCAGCCGCTCGAACGGCACGTCCTGGTTGGCGTACACGGCCAGGTCCGTCTCCCGTACCCGGTCCAGGAGTTCGCGGAAGGTCGGGTCGCCCGACACGTCCGTGCGCAGCACCAGCGTGTTCACGAAGAACCCGACCAGGTCGTCCAGCGCTCCGTCGGTGCGGCCGGCGACGGGCGAGCCGATCGGGATGTCGGCGCCGGCGCCCAGCCGGTGCAGCAGCGCGGCCAGCACCGACTGCATCACCATGAAGACGCTCGCGCGGCGTTCCCGGGCGAGCCCGGCGAGCCGCTGGTGGACGTCGGCGGGGACCTGGAGTTCGACGGTGTCGCCCCGGTAGCTCATCTCGGCGGGGCGCGGGCGGTCGATGGGGAGGGCCAGTTCCTCGGGGAGGCCGGCGAGCGCGGTGCGCCAGTAGCCGATCTGCCGGGCCAGCTCGCTGTCGGGACGGTTCTCGTCGCCGAGGACCGCGCGCTGCCACAGGGTGTAGTCGGCGTACTGGACGGGCAGCGGCTCCCAGGCGGGCGCGCGGCCCTCGCACCTGGCGCGGTAGGCCTCGCCGAGGTCGCGGGCGAGCGGGGCCATGGACCAGCCGTCGGCCGCGATGTGGTGGACGACCAGCAGCAGTACGTATTCGGTGCCGCCCAGCGCGAACAGCCGGGTGCGCAGCGGCGGTTCGGCGGTGAGATCGAACTCCTTGCCGGCGGCCGCCGCAAGTGCCTTTTCCAGGTCGCCGTCGTCGACACCGATCACGGGCAGGGCGGGGACGGCCTGCCCGGGGTCGAGGATCACCTGCCGGGGATTGCCGTCGGTCTCCGGGAAGACGGTGCGCAGGCTCTCGTGGCGGGTTACCACGTCCGCGAGCGCCTCGCGCAGCGACCGGACGCGCAGTTCGCCGGAGAGCCGTACGGCCAGCGGCAGGTTGTAGTTGCCGCCCGCGTCCTCGAAGCGGCCGAGGAACCACAGGCGCCGCTGGGCGGGCGACAGCGGGATCTCCGCCGGGCGCGGTGCGGCGACGAGTGCCGCGCGGGCCCGGCCGGCGGTGCCGAGGCGGTCCGCGAGTGCCGCGACCGTGGGCGCCTCGAAGAGGGTGCGGACCGCGATCTCCGCGCCGAAGGCCGTACGGACCCGGCTCACGAGCCGGGTGGCGAGCAGGGAGTGTCCGCCGAGGTCGAAGAAGCTGTCGTCGACGGAGACCTGCTCCAGGCCGAGGATTTCCGCGAAGAGCGCGCACAGTCGTGCCTCGTGGGCGGTGCGCGGGGCGCGTCCGGCGGATGCGGCGCCGTCGGGCACCGGCAGGGCCCGCCGGTCCAGCTTCCGGTTGGGGGTGAGCGGGAGCGCGTCGAGGGCGACGAACGCGGAGGGCACCATGTAGCCGGGCAGCCTGCCGTCGAGGTGGGCGCGCAGGTCGTCGGCGCCGGGCGCCGGCTCGCCGCCCGCCGGTACGACGTAGGCGGCGAGCGTCCTGATGCCCGGCCTGTCCTCCCGGGCGATGACGACGGCCTGGGCGACGGAGGGGTGGGTGGTCAGGGCCGCCTCGATCTCACCGAGTTCGACGCGGAAGCCGCGGATCTTGACCTGGTGGTCGCTGCGGCCCAGGTAGTCCAGTTCGCCGTCGCCGGTCCAGGAGACCACGTCACCGGTGCGGTACATACGGGTGCCCGCGGGGCCGTACGGGTCGGCGACGAAGCGTTCGGCGGTCAGCGCCGGCCGGTTCAGGTAGCCGCGTGCGAGGCCTGCCCCGGCGAGGTACAGCTCGCCGGGCACCCCGGGCGGGACCGGCCTGAGCGCGCTGTCCAGCACGTAGGCGCGGGTGTTGTGTATGGGGCGGCCGATGGTGGGCCGAGCGGGCCAGTCGCCGGGGTCGGCGGGGAGGGTGGCTGCGGTGACGACGTGGGTCTCGGTGGGTCCGTAGTGGTTGTGCAGGACGCGACCGGTGCCGTGGTGGAAGTCGCGCATCCGCTTGGTCGGCACCAGGGCCTCGCCCGCCTGGGCGAGGTGGCGGAGCGCGGGGAGTTCGAGGCCCTGCCCGGCGGCCTCCTCGCAGAGGGCGTCGATGACCAGGTTGGGCGCGTACACCTCACCGATCCGCTGCTCGTCGAGCCAGCGCACCAGGGCGGCCGGGTCGCGCCGGGTGTCCTCGTCGGGGATGACGAGGGTGCGTCCGGACAGGGTGGCGGAAAGGATCTCCTGAGCGGATACGTCGAAGCTGATGGCGGTGAACTGTGCGGTGCGCACACCGGGGCCGCCGGGCAGTACGTCCTCGTGCCAGGCGATGAGGTTGGCGAGGGCCCCGCCGGGCATCGCCACGCCCTTGGGCCGGCCCGTCGACCCGGAAGTGTAGATGACGTACGCGGGCGTGAGGGGGGTGAGCGGGGCCGTGCGGTCGCCGTCGGAGGGGTCGGTGTCCGCGGCGGCGGCGATCCGCTCGGCCGTGTCGTCGGTGTCCAGGACGAGGAGCGGGAGTGTGTCACCGGGCACGGCGGCGGTGATCCGGGGCGCGGTGGCGCTGTCGGTGAGGACGAGGGCCGGCCGGGCGTCGGTCAGCATGTGGGCGATGCGGTCGGCCGGGTACTCGGGGTCGACGGGCAGATAGGCGGCGCCCGCTTTGAGGACCGCCCAGAGCGCCACGATCTGGTCGGCGGACCGGGGAAGCGCCAGGGCGACCGTCTGCTCGGGGCCGGCGCCCCGGGCGATCAGGAGGCGGGCGACACGGTTGGCGCGGGCGTCGAGCGCGGCGTAGGAGAGCCGGGTGCCGCCGTGCTGGACGGCGGTCGCGTCCGGGTGGCGGTCGGCGGTCCGCCGGAACAGGGCGGGCAGCGTGGCCGGTGCGGTGGCTCGACCGGTGTCGTTCCAGGTGCCCAGAACCAGGGCGCGGTCCTCGGGGGCGAGGAGGTCGAGGCGTCCGACGGCGGTGTCCTCGGACCCGGCGAGAGAGGCGAGCAGGCGCAGCACCCGGTTCCCGATGGCGAGGGCCTCGGCGTGCTCCAGTACGTCGGGGCGGTGGCTCAGCTCGATGGCGAGGGTGGTGCCCACGTGGACCATGAGGCTGAGCGGGTAGTGGGTGCCCTCGTGGCTGCGGCCGTCGACGACGCCGAGGCCGTCGGCGGAACTGCGCAGGCCCTCGGTGTCCACCGGGTAGTTCTCGAAGACGAGGAGGGTGTCGAAGAGTTCGCCGCCGACCGGGGTCAGCCGCTGGATGTCGGAGAGTCCGAGGTACTGGTGGTCCATGAGGCCGGCCTGCTGGTCCTGGAGCCGGTCCAGCAGCGCGCCGACGGGCTCGGCGGGGTCCAGCCGGACGCGGACGGGCAGGGTGTTGATGAAGAGGCCGACCATGGACTCGATGCCGGGGACCTGGGGCGGGCGGCCGGAGACCGTGCCGCCGAAGACCACGTCCTGACGGCCGGTGAGCTGCCCCACCACCATCGCCCACGCGGCCTGCACCACGGTGTTGACCGTGACCCCGCGCAGCCGCGCCCACCGCGCCAGCGCGGCGGTCTCCGCCTCACCCAGCTCCACCCGCGCCTGCCCCGGGGCGACGGGCTCCCGCGCCATGTCCGGCGCGGCCAGCAGGGTCGGCTCGTCCAGCCCGTCCAGCACCTGCCGCCAGGCGGTCTCGGCGGCCGTACGGTCCTGCGCGGCGACCCAGGCGAGGTAGTCGCGGTACGGGGCGACGGGCGGCAGCTCCGTCTCGTCCTCGCCCCTGCCGAACAGCCCGTACAGCTGGAAGAGTTCACCGATGAGCAGGGCCCGGGACCAGCCGTCGAGCAGGATGTGGTGCGCGGTCAGCAGGAAGCGGTGGCGCCCCTCCCCCAGGTCGATCAGGGTGAACCGGACGAGCGGGGGCCGGGCCAGGTCGAAGCGCCGGGCCCGGTCCTCGGCCACCAGCCGGTCGGCCTCGGCGGCCCGGTCCGCGGCCGGCAGGCCCGACAGGTCGGCGCGGGTCCACTCGGGTTCCACGTGGACCGGGATGAGCTGGACCGGCTCGCCGTTCTTGCGGTGGCGGAAGGCGGCGCGCAGCACGGAGTGCCGGCGCAGCACGGCGGCACACGCCGCGCGCAGGGCCTCGGGGTCGATTCCGCCCTCGATGTCCACGGTGAACTGCGTGGTGTAGGCGTCGTGGCCGTGCGCGTCGTACTGCGCGTGGAACAGCAGGCCGTGCTGGAGCGGGGAGAGCGGGAGGATGCCCTCCAGCCGCGGCTTGGACGTGGTCATTTCGCTTCTCTCCACTCAGAGCCCGAAGTCTTCTTCGAATGCGTCGATCTCGTCCTGGCCGAGGTCGAGCAGTGGCGCCAGTGACGCCGCGGTGTGCTGGGGTGCCGCCGGGGGCGGGGTGTACGCGTCGGGGTGTTCCGCGCGGATCACCAGGGATCGCAGGGCCCGGAACCAGCCGTCGGCGAGGGCGGACACCTCTTCCTCGGTGAACAGTTCGCCGGGCCAGCTCCAGGAGGCGACCAGACGGGGGCCGTCGGGCCGGTCCTGGGTGAGCGAGTTCAGCTCCAGGGCGTGTGCGGCGGGCATGGCGTCGTCGCTGCCGCCGAGGCCGCCGTCGCTGTCGTTCCCGCCGTCCCCTCCGGCGAACCGGCCCAGGTAGTTGAAGCCGATCTGCGGTGCGGGGAAGGCCGCGAGGGCGGGCGCCGTCTCGGGGTTGAGGTGGCGCAGCAGGCCGTAGCCGGCTCCGTTGTCCGGCAGTTCGGCGAGCTGCCGTGCCACTTCGGCCACGGCCCGGGAGACGGCGGGGCCGCCACTGCGGATGCCGTCCCAGTCGTTCTCCGGCACCCCGGGGTCGAGCCGGACCGGGAAGAGGCTGGTGAACCAGCCGACCGTGCGGGAGACGTCCGCGTCGGGGAGGACGTCCGCGAGGAGTTCCTCCCGGCCGTGGCCCTCCAGGTCCAGCAGGACCCCGCCGTGCGCGGACCGGCCCCGGTCCCGGTTCCACTCGGTCACCGCCAGGGCGAACGCGGTCAGCAGGACGTCGTTGACGCCGGTCCGGAACACGGTGGGCACGCTGGTGAGCAGCGGCCCGGTCACCTCGGCGGGCAGGGTCACCGTCAGCTGGCGCACCGCCCCCGCCACGTCCCGGGCCGGGTCCAGCGCCCGGGCCCCGAGGGGCTGTTCGGGCCGGCCCGCGAGCATCCGGGTCCATACGGGGAGTTCCTCGGCGCGCCCGGGGGTGCGGGCGGCGGCCGTCAGGCTTCGGGACCACTGGCGCAGGGAGGTCCACACCGGTTCCAGGACGGGTTCCCGGCCCGCGACGACGGCCTCGTAGGCGGCCATCAGGTCGGGGGTCAGAATCCGCCAGGACACTCCGTCGACCACGAGGTGGTGGACGATCAGGAGCAGGCTGCCGACGCGGTCGGGGCCGGCGTCGAACCGGACCACCTGCGTCATCACCCCGGCGTCGGGGTCCAGCCTGTTCTGCGCGGCGCGGCCCTCCGCGTCGAGCGCCGCCGCCGCACCGGCCGCGTCGAGTCCGGAGACGTCCACCCGGTGGATGATGTCCTCGGCCCTGACGGCGCCCTTCGGCGGGATGTGCAGCGTCCAGTCGGTGTCCGTCCTGACCAGCCGGGCCCGCAGTGCGTCGTGGTGGTCCAGTACGGCCTGGACCGTCGCGGCGAGCTGTGCGTCGGTGAGGTCGCCGGGCGCGGGTGAGACCACGGACTGGTTGAAGCCTTCGATCCGGCCGCCCAGGTCCCGCAGCCAGCGGATGATCGGGGTGGCGGGCACCGCTCCCAGGGCCGGGTCGGCCCCCTCGGGGTCGGCGGCCGGAAGCGGCTCGGCCGTGGTCCCGGCGAGGGCGGACGCGAGGGCTTCGGGCGTCTTGTGCCGGAACACCTCGCGGGGGGTCAGGACCAGGCCCTCCTGGCGGGCGCGGCCGACGAGCTGGATGGAGGTGATGCTGTCGCCCCCGAGCGTGAAGAAGCTGTCCTCGACCCCGGCGGCGGGCAGCCCGAGCACCTCGGCGAAGAGCCGGCAGAGCAGTTCCTCGCGAGGGCCGGACGGTGCGCGTCCGGCGGGCCGGGCGCCGAAGTCCGGTGCGGGCAGCGCCTTGCGGTCCAGCTTTCCGTTGGTGTTCAGCGGCAGGGCGTCCAGGGAGACGAACGCGGCCGGGACCATGTAGTCGGGCAGCTCGGCGGCGGCGTGGGTGCGCAGTTCGGCCGCGTCGGGCGCCGTCGTGCCGGCTGCGACGGTGTACGCCACCAGCAGCTTGCTGCCGGGGCGGTCCTCCCGTACGACCACGGCGACCCGGGCGACCTCCGGGTGCCGGGCCAGCACCGATTCGATCTCGCCGAGTTCGATGCGGAAGCCGCGGACCTTGACCTGGAAGTCGGTACGGCTCAGGTACTCCAGCTCGCCGTCCCGGCCCCAGCGGACCAGGTCGCCGGTGCGGTACATGCGGCTCCCGGGCAGCCCGTACGGGTCGGCGACGAACCTCTCGGCGCTCAGCCCGGGGCGGCCCAGGTAGCCGCGGGCCAGGCCGGCGCCCGCGATGTACAGCTCGCCGGGGACGCCGGGTGCGACCGGGCGCAGTGCGCCGTCGAGGACGAGGACCCGGGTGTTGAGGATCGGGCAGCCGATGGGCGGGGCGCCGACGGTGCCGTCGAGTTCGGCGGTGGTGGACCAGATGGTCGTCTCCGTGGGCCCGTACACGTTGACCACGCGCCGGCCCTTCGCGGCCATCGCCTCGGCGAGCGCGCCGGGGACGGCCTCGCCACCCACGAGCATGCGCAGGCCGTCGAGGGCCTCGGGGACCTGGGCGGTCAGCGTCTGCCACATGGAGGGCGTGGCTTGCAGCACCGTGCCGCCGTTGTCGCGGATCAGGGACGCGAGCGCGTGCGGGTCCAGCACCTCGTCCTTGCCCGCGACGACCACGGCGGCGCCCGCGAGCAGCGGCAGGTAGAGCTCCAGAGCCGCGATGTCGAAGGACACGGTGGTGACGGCGACGAGCCGGTCCGTACCGTCCATCGGCACCCGCGCGGCCATGTCGGCGAGGAAGTTGTCCAGGGCGGCGCGCGGGATCACGACACCCTTGGGGCGGCCGGTCGACCCGGAGGTGTAGATGGCGTAGGCCGGGTTGCGGCCGTCGGCCGGTACGCCGTCCGGGGGCCCGGCGGGCAGGTCCGCCAGTGCGCGGGCCGTCTCCGGGGTGTCGAGCAGCAGCCGGGGTGTGTCCGAAGCGGGCAGGGTGGCGGCGGTCGCCTCCGTGGTGAGCAGCAGCGAGGGACGCGCGTCGTCGAGGACGTGGCCCAGCCGCTCGGCGGGGTGCTCGGGGTCGAGCGGCACATAGGCGGCCCCGGACTTGAGGACGGCGAGCAGCGCGACCAGCAGCCCCGCGGACCGGGGCAGGGCCACGGCGACGTAGCGCTCGGGGCCCGCCCCGCGTGCGGCGAGGAGGTGCGCCAGCCGGTCGGCCCGCGCGTCCAGCTCGGCGTAGCCGATCCGTTCCGTCCCGGCGATCACCGCCGTGGCGTCCGGGGTGGCGGCCACCCGGCGCGCGAACAGCTCGGTCAGCGCCGGGATGCCGGGCTCCGGGTCCACGGTGCCCGCCCAGTCGGCGAGGACCAGCTTCTCCTGGCGCGGTGCCAGTAGGCGCAGCCGGCCCACGGGCAGGTCCGCGTGACCGGGGACCTCGCCCAGGGTCCTCACCAGGGCGGCGGCCAGTTCCTCGACCTGGTCCCGGTCGAGCACGTCCGGCCGGTGGGCGAGATCGAGGCCGAGCGAGCGGCCGAGTCCGACGGTGAGGCTGAGCGGGTAGTGGGTGCTCTCGTGATTGTCACCGCCGACGATCCCGAGCCCGCCGGCGGACTTCCGCAGTTCGGTGGCGTCGAGCGGGTAGTTCTCGAAGATGACGAGGGAGTCGAAGAGTTCCCCCTGACCGGCGGCCCGCTGGACCTCGGCGAGCGGCAGGTGCTGGTGGTCCATGAGGCCGGCCTGCTGGTCCTGCAGCCGGTCGAGCAGGGCGCCCAGCGTCTCGGCCGGGTCCGTCTTCACCCGTACGGGCAGGGTGTTGATGAAGAGGCCGACCATGGACTCGATGCCGGGGACCTGCGGCGGGCGGCCGGAGACCGTACCGCCGAAGACCACGTCCTGACGGCCGGTGAGCCGGCCCAGCACCATGGCCCAGACCGCCTGGACCACGGTGTTGACCGTGACCCCGCGCAGCCGCGCCCACCGCGCCAGCGCGGCGGTCTCCGCCTCACCCAGCTCCACCCGTATCCGGCCGGGGACGACGGGCTCCCGGGAGGCGTCCGGTGCGGTGAGGAGAGTCGGCTCGTCCAGTCCGTCGAGTACCTGGCGCCAGGCGGCCTCGGCGGCCGTGCGGTCCTGGGCGGCGACCCAGCCGAGGTAGTCGCGGTACGGCGTGACGGAGGGCAGGGAGGCGCTGTCGCCCTTCCGTGCGTAGAGCGAGAACAGCTCGCCCAGGAAGACCGGCATGGACCAGCCGTCGAGCAGCAGGTGGTGGTGGCTGATGACGAGCCGGTGGCGGTCGGGGGCCGTCGTGATGAGGGTGAACCGCATCAGCGGCGGCGCGGCGAGATCGAACCGCCGCGTCCGGTCCTCGGCCACCAGGCGGTCCGCCTCACCGGCACGGCCCTCCTCGGGCAGTCGCGTCAGGTCGACGTCCTGCCAGGGGAGTTCGAAGCCGGTGGGGATGACCTGGACCGGCGCGTCGAACCCGTCGTGCCGGAACGCGGAGCGGAGGTTGCCGTGCCGGGTGAGCAGGGTGCGCACGGCCGCCCGGAGGGCGTCCCTGTCGATGGACCCCTCGATGTCCAGGGCGAGTTGGACGGTGTAGACGTCGTGGCCCTGCTCGTCGTACACCGCGTGGAAGAGGAGTCCCTGCTGGAGCGGGGAGAGGGGCAGTACGTC
>NZ_JBEYCQ010000062.1:0-12657 GCF_040632905.1 Streptomyces sp. NPDC016469 | reverse complement strand
CCACATCACCCCCACCCACACCGACAGCATCACCCTCCACATCACCGACACCACCGGACAACCCGTCGCCACCATCACCTCCCTCGCACTCCGAGCGGTGCCGGCAGGCGGACTGGCGCCGGCGGCAGCTGCCCGTGCCGTTCCCTACGTCGTGGAGTGGGCCGAGGCGGTTCTCCCGGACCCGGGCGCGGACGCTTCCGCGACGACGGCCGTGCTCGGCGGTACCCCCACGGACCGCGCACTCGCCGAGGCACTGGGTGCCGGGCTCCACGCCGATGCCGCCGCCCTGCTGGCAGCCGTACAGCAGGGGACTGCCGCACCGGAGTCCGTGGTGCTCCTCGTCCCCGGGGCTTCCGCCGATGGCGGGTCCTCGCTGCCCGAGCGCGTCCGGGCCGTTGTCGGCCGGGCTCTGGAGACGGTCCAGAAGTGGCTGGCCGACGAGGGACTCGCCGGCACCCGGCTGGTCGTCGCCACCCGGGGCGCGCTTGCCGCGCGGGAGGGCGAGGACGTGCGGGACCTCGCGGGCGCTGCCGTGTGGGGTCTGTTGCGTACCGCGCAGGCGGAGGAGCCGGGCCGCTTCGCCCTCCTCGATCTGGACCCGGGCGGCAGTGACGACCTGGACGCCCTGGTGCGCGCTGTGTCGGGTGCGCCCTCCGAGCCTCAGCTCGCGGTGCGTGGCCGGGCCGTCCTCGCGCCCCGGCTGATCCGCGCCGCTGACAGCCCGGCCGCGGTTCCGGCCCTCGACCCGGCCGGGACCGTACTGGTCACCGGGGCCTCCGGGACGCTCGGCGGGCTCTTCGCCCGGCACCTGGTGACCGCCTACGGGGTACGTCACCTGCTGCTGGCCAGCCGCCGGGGAGCCGACGCGCCCGGCGCGGCCGAACTGGGTTCGCAGCTGCGGGAGATGGGCGTGGAGGCCACCTTCGCGGCCTGCGACGTCGCCGACCGGGACGCGCTCGCGGCACTCCTTGACGCCGTCCCCACCGCCCACCCCCTCACCGCCGTCATCCACACCGCGGGCACCCTCGACGACGGCACGATCACCGCACTCACCCCCGAACGCCTCGACACCGTCCTGCGCCCCAAGGCCGACGCCGCCTGGCACCTGCACGAACTCACCCGCGGCACCGACCTCGCCGCCTTCGTCCTCTTCTCCTCCGTCACCGCCACTCTCGGCAATCCGGGCCAGGGCAACTACACCGCCGCCAACGGCCTGCTCGACGGCCTCGCCGCCCACCGCCACGCACTGGGGCTGCCGGCCACCTCCCTGGCCTGGGGCCTGTGGGGTCAGGCTTCCGGACTGACCGGTCACCTCAGTGACACCGACCTGTCCCGGATGACCCGCGGGGGCATCGCCGCGCTCGGTACCGAGGAAGGGTTCGCGCTGTTCGACGCGTCCCTGGCGACCGGGCGTTCCGCGACCGTTCCGGCACGCCTCGACCTGAACGCGCTGCGTGGTGAGGCGGCCGCGGGCCGGCTCCCGGCGCTGCTCCGTTCGCTGGTCCGGGTCCCCGCCCGGCGCACGGCCGCCGCCGCGGGCACCGGGCAGCCCGGGGCGTGGGCCGAGCGGATCGCCGCGCTGCCCGAGGACGGGCGGGCGGAGGCGGTGGCCTCGGTCGTACGGGCCAATGTGGCGACGGTCCTGGGGCATGGTTCGCCCGATTCGGTGAATGAGCAGCGGCCATTCAAGGACTTCGGCTTCGATTCGCTCGCCTCCGTGGAGCTGCGCAACCGGCTCGGGGCCGCGACCGGCTTGACCCTGCCGGCGACCCTCGTCTTCGACTTCCCGACGCCGCGCGCGGTCACCGGCTACCTGCTGGAGCGGGTCGTCGGCGCGAGCACCCCGGTCGCCGAACCGGTGCGGGACACGGGCACCGCGGCGGAGGACGAGCCGATCGCCGTGGTCGCGATGAGCTGCCGCTACCCGGGCGGTGTCACCTCCCCGGAGGACTTGTGGCACCTGGTCGAGCAGGGGACCGACGCGGTCGGCTCCTTCCCCGCCTCCCGGGGCTGGGACGAGGAGGAGCTGTACGACCCGGACCCGGACGCGGTCGGCCGTACGTACTCCACGCAAGGCGGATTCCTGCACGGGGCCGAGGACTTCGACGCCGAGTTCTTCGGCATCAGCCCGCGTGAGGCCCTGGCCACCGACCCGCAGCAGCGTCTGCTGCTGGAGACCGCGTGGGAGGCTTTCGAGCGGGCCGGGATCGACCCGGCCGCCGTACGCGGCAGCCGGACCGGTGTCTTCGCGGGCGTCATGTACAACGACTACGCCTCGCGGCTCAGGCCCGCGCCCCCCGGGTACGAGGGCTACCTCGGCAACGGCAGCATGGGCAGTGTCGCCTCCGGCCGCATCGCGTACACCTTCGGGTTCGAAGGCCCGGCCATCACCGTTGACACGGCCTGCTCGTCCTCGCTGGTCGCCCTGCACCTGGCCGCCGGGGCGCTGCGCTCGGGCGAGTGCACGATGGCGCTGGCCGGCGGTGTGACCCTCATGGCGACGCCCACCACGTATCTGGAGTTCAGCCGTCAGCGTGCCCTGTCGCCCGACGGCCGCTGCAAGGCATTCGCCGCCCAGTCCAACGGGACCGGCTGGGCCGAGGGCGTCGGCCTGGTGCTCCTGGAGAAGCTTTCCGACGCACAGGCCAACGGGCACCAGGTACTCGCCGTGATCCGCGGCAGTGCCGTCAACCAGGACGGCGCCAGCAACGGCCTGACCGCCCCCAACGGTCCCGCCCAGCAGCGGGTGATCCGCCAGGCGCTCGCGGACGCCGGGCTGAGCGGCGCCGACGTGGACGCCGTGGAGGCGCACGGGACCGGCACCACGCTGGGTGATCCGATCGAGGCGCAGGCGCTGCTGGCCACCTACGGGGAGGAGCACAGCCCCGAACTCCCGCTGTGGCTGGGCTCGCTCAAGTCCAACATCGGGCACGCGCAGGCCGCTTCCGGTGTCGCCGGAGTCATCAAGATGGTCATGGCACTGCGCAACGGGGTCCTGCCCCAGACCCTGCACGTGGATGCTCCGACCCCGCACGTGGACTGGTCCTCCGGGACGGTGGAGCTGCTCACCGAACAGCGGACGTGGCCCGAGCTGGACCGCCCGCGCCGTGCGGCCGTCTCCTCCTTCGGGATCTCCGGCACCAACGCGCACCTGATCCTGGAGCAGGCGCCGCAGGGCCTCCTGCCCGAGGGCTCGACGGAGGCCGAGGAGCCGGCCGGGCCCGTTCCCGTGCCGTGGGTGCTGTCCGCCCGTACCGAGGAGGCGTTGCGGGACCAGGCGTCCCGCCTGCGCGACCACGTGGCCGCAGAAGGACCGGCGGTGGCGGACGTGGCCCTCGCGCTCGCCACCACGCGCGCCCGCTTCGAGCACCGAGCGGTGGTCGCCGGCGCGGGCCGGGCAGAGCTCATGGAGGCGCTGGCCGCACTCGCCGCGGGCGCCGACACGCCCGCCGTGGTGCGGGGGACGGCAGCCGGCGTACCGAAGACCGCCGTGATGTTCACCGGCCAGGGCAGTCAGCGGCCCGGCATGGGACGCGACCTGTACGAGACCTTTCCGGTCTTCGCCGCCGCCTTCGACGCGGTCTGCGCCCACCTCGACCCCGAGCTGGGACGCCCGCTGAAGGAGATCGTCTTCTCGGTCCCGGACAGCCCTGAAGCCGACCTGCTGGACCAGACCGTTCACACCCAGGCCGCGCTGTTCGCCCTGGAGACCTCGCTGTTCAGGCTCGCCGAGCACGCGGGCCTCGCCCCGGCGCTCCTCATCGGCCACTCGGTGGGCGAGATCAGCGCCGCGCATGCCGCGGGTGTGCTGAGCCTGGCCGACGCCTGCACTCTGGTGGCCGCCCGTGGCCGGCTCATGCAGGCGGCCCCGGCGGGCGGCGCGATGATCGCGATCCGGGCCGCGGAGGCCGACGTACTACCCCACCTGGAGCGGCACGCGGGCCGGCTCAGCCTGGCGGCCGTCAACGGGCCGGACTCGGTGGTGGTCTCCGGAGACCCCGACGCGGCCGACGAGGTCGCCGAGGACTTCCGCTCGCTGGGGATCAAGACCCGCCGGCTGACCGTCTCGCACGCCTTCCACTCGCCCCACATGGACGGCGTCCTCGCCGAGTTCGAGGAGGTCACCCGCACTCTGGACCTGCGGGAGCCGGCCATCCCCGTCGTCTCCAACATCACCGGCCGGATCGCCGGACCCGGTGAGCTGACCGACCCCGGCTACTGGGCCCGGCACATCCGGGCCGCCGTCCGCTTCCACGACGGCGTACGCACCCTGCACGAGCAGGGCGTCACCAGCTATCTGGAACTCGGTCCCGACCCGGTGCTGACGGCCATGGTGCGCGGCGCCCTGGACCGCGCCGACGCGGTGCCGGCCCTGCGCGCCGGACACCCGGAAGGGCTGTCTCTCCTCACGGCACTGGGCACGCTCCACACCCGGGGCGCCGCCGTGGACTGGCCGTCGCTGCTGCCGGCCGCGCACCCGGTGGAACTGCCGACGTACGCCTTCCAGCGGACCCGCTACTGGCTGGAGGCCCCGGCCGTTGCCCAGGACGTGGCCGCGGCGGGACAGGAGGGTGCCGGCCACCCGTTGCTGAGCGCGGTCGTCTCCCTCGCCGGCGGCCGGGGGGTGGTGCTGACCGGCCGCATCGCGTCGGCCGGCCTCCCGTGGCTCGGCGATCACGTGGTCGCGGGCTCGGTCCTGCTGCCGGGCGCCGCCTTCGCGGACCTCGCGGTGTACGCCGGGGACCAAGTGGGCTGCGACACCGTTGAGGAACTGAACCTGGAGGCGCCGCTGGTGCTTCCGGAGCGCGCCGCACCGCGTCTGCAGGTCCAGGTCACCGACACCGGCGACGGCAGCGGCCGGCACACCTTCGCCGTCCACTCCGGCGTCGACGGCGGTGACTGGATCCGGCACGCCACCGGCACCCTGGCACCGTCCGCGTCCACCGCCCCGCCCGCCGCGCCCTGGGCCGAGGCATGGCCCCCGGCCGGCGCCGAGCCGGTGGACGTGGACGCGCTTGCCGACCGGCTCGTGGCTGCCGGGCTCGGTTACGGCCCCGCTTTCGAGGGACTGGTCGCGGCCTGGCGGGAAGGCGACGTCCGCTACCTGGACGTGCGGCTGCCCGAGGGAACGGGCGCCGGTGAAGGGGACTTCGGCCTGCACCCCGCCCTGCTCGACTCGGCCCTGCGCACCCTCGCGCTCGGCGGCCCCGGCCTGGGCGGCGACGGGGAAGGCGCAGGGGCCGACCGGATCCACGTCCCCTTCCTGTGGAGCGGGCTCCGGCTGCACGCCACCGGGGCGGGTGCCCTGCGCGTCCGCGTCGCCCCCACGGGTGCCGAGGGCACGTACCGGCTGGACCTCGCCGACCCGCAGGGGCGGACGGTCGCCACGGTCGACGCCCTCGCCGTACGCCCGCTCCCCGAAGGCGCCCTCACCGCCGCCCAGGGCAGCCCGGGCGCGGACGGCGGCCTCCTGCGCCCCGACTGGATTCCCCTGCCGCTGCCGCAGGACGGCCCGGCCGGCCCGGCGGGCTGGGCCCTGATCGGCCCCGTGTCCGAGGTGACCGCCGTACCCGCGGAGACCACGTGCTACGGCGGGCCGGCCGCGCTCACCGAGGCCGTCCGGTCGGGGGCTTCCGTGCCTCGTTTCGTCGTCACCGACGCCCTCGCGCAGGCCGTGGTCCCGTCCGGGGGACCGGCCTCCGCGGTCATGACCCCGCCCGAGCGGCTCCGTGAAGCCATCGGCGGACTGCTGGGGCTCCTCCAGGAGTGGTTGGCCGAGGAAGCGCTCGCCGACAGCAGCCTCGTCCTGCTCACCCGGGGCGGCGCGCCCGTCGGCGCCGGCACACCCGATCCCGTGGCCGCCGCCGTGCTGGGCCTGCTGCGCTCCGCCCAGGCGGAACACCCCGGCCGCCTCGTCGTCCTGGACCTGGACGACGATCCGGCCTCCGTGGCCGCCGTCGCCGCCGCGGCGCTCTTCGCCGTGGAGCACGGCGAGCCACAGCTCGCGCTGCGCGCGGGGGCCGTCCATGCTCCACGGCTCGTGCCGGCCGAGCCCGACGACCCGGCCCCGGCCCCGGCATTCCGGGAGGGCGGAACCGTCCTGCTCACCGGTGCCGGCGGGTTCCTGGGCGGGCTGGTCGCCCGGCACCTGGTGACCACGTACGGGGTACGGCACCTGCTGCTCGCGAGCCGCCGGGGTGCCGACGCTCCCGGCGCGGCCGAACTGGGCACGCAGCTACGGGAGCTGGGCGCCGAGGCCGTCTTCGTCGCCTGCGACGTCGCCGACCGCGACGCGCTCGCCGGGCTCCTGGGGCGGGTGGCACAGGACCATCCGCTGACCTCGGTCGTGCACACGGCCGGCGTACTGGACGACGGGATACTGACCGGGCTCACCGCCGAGCGGTTCGACACCGTGCTGCGGCCCAAGGCCGACGCCGTGTGGAACCTGCACGAGCTGACCCGCGGGACCGCCCTCGACTCCTTCGTCGTGTTCTCCTCGGTCGCCGCGCTGCTCGGCACCGCGGGGCAGGCCAATTACGCCGCTGCCAACGCCTTCCTGGACGCCTTCGCCCATCAGCGCCGCGCGGCCGGACTGCCCGCGCTGTCCCTGGCCTGGGGTCTGTGGGGCGGCGACGGCGCCGGCATGGCCGAAGAGCTCGGCGCCGCCGACCGCGCCCGGCTGGCCCGCACCGGCCTCGCCCCGATGTCCGCCGAACAGGGCCTGGCCCTGCTGGACGCGGCCCTGGCCGCCCGCGCCCAGCCGGCCCTGGCTCCGGTGCTGCTGGATTCCGTCGCGCTGCGGGCCCGGGCCGGGGCGGGCACACTCCCCGCCCCGCTGCGCGGCCTCGTCCGCACCCCGGCCCGGCGCAGCGCCGCGGCGGCCGCCGGCAGCACGGGCACCGCGGCGCCCGTGCTCGCGGACCGGCTCGCCGCACTCGGCGCCGAAGAGCGTGCCGCCGCCGTACTGGACCTGGTCCGGGGCGAGATCGCCGGGGTGCTCGGCCACGCGGACGGCCGGCGGGTCGACCCCGTACGCAGCCTTCAGGAACTCGGCTTCGACTCGCTCACCTCGGTCGAGCTGCGTGACCGTCTCACCACTGCCACCGGGCTGCGTCTGTCGGCCACGCTCGTCTTCGACCACCCGACGGCCGAGGCCCTCACCGCCGAACTGCTGGGCCGGCTCGTCCCGGAGGATTCCGGGGCCGGCGGGCTGTCCGAGGAGCTGGACCGGCTGGAGGCGGCCCTTGAGGCAGCCGAGGCCGGCACCGACGACCACGAACGGGCCGGCGGACGGCTGCGCGAGCTGCTGCGCAGGTGGCAGGCGGCTGCCGACAGCGCCGTCGAGCCGTCCGACGAGGGGCTGGCGGACATCTCCGACGCCGAACTGTTTTCCGCGCTCGACGAGGAACTCAGTCAGTGAGCCATGGGCCTGGCCCCAACGGGCCCTGTTAAGTGGGGCATTGACATTTTCGGGCCACTGTCCCAGATTTTTGGAAGCGAGCCACTTCGGTGGAGGACGAGGAGCATCCGTGAGCAAGTTGCGCGGGAACCCGTGGGCGGTCTTGATGACGCTCGGTCTCGGGTTCTTCATGACACTGCTGGACCTGACGATCGTGAACATCGCGATCCCCGACATGATGGAGAGACTCGGTTCCTCCCTCGACGAGGCCCTGTGGGTGGTCAGTGCCTACGCGCTAGTCCTCGCTGTCACCCTGATCACCTTCGGCCGCCTCGGTGACCTCCGCGGTCCTCGTACCCTGTTCGCCTCGGGCGTCGTGCTGTTCACCCTGGCCAGCATCGCCTGCGGCCTCGCCGTCGACCCCGGCATGCTCATCGCCACCCGTGCGGTGCAGGGCCTGGGCGCGGCCATGATGGTGCCCCAGACGATGGTGATGATCATCGCGGTGTTCCCGGCGGACCGGCGCGGTGCGGCCATGGGCGTCTGGGGTTCCATCGCCGGTGTGGCCACCATCTCCGGGCCGACCCTCGGCGGGCTGATCGTCAGCACCGTCGGCTGGCGCTGGATCTTCTTCATCAACGTGCCCGTCGGCATCGCCGTGCTCGTGCTGACCTTCCTGCTCGTGCCCGACATCCGCCCGGCCCGGAGCCACAAGTTCGACATCGTCGGCGTCCTCATCGTCACCGTCGCGCTGTTCTGTCTGAGCTTCGGCCTCCAGGAGGGCGAACGCTACGACTGGAACGCGGGCATCGTGGCCCTGATCGCCGGCGGAGTGGCCCTGCTCGGCGTGTTCGTGCTCTACCAGCGCCGCAAGCAGGACGACGAGCCGCTCGTGCCGTTCGCGCTCTTCAAGGACCGGAACTTCACCGTGATGACCGTGATCGTCGCGCTCATCTCGATGGCCCTGCTCGGTCTGGTGCTGCCGGTGAACATCTACCTGCAGTCCGTGCTCGGCATGTCCGCCGTGCAGGCGGGCCTGACGCTCGCCCCCTCGCCGCTGCTGTCGATGGTGACCGCCCCGTTCGCGGGCCGTATGTCCGACAAGATCGGCGGCAAGAACGTGCTGCTGTTCGGCCTCGCGGTGTACGGCACCGGCATCTCGCTGGTCCTCGCCTTCGCCGCGGTGGACAGCCACTGGTACACCTTCACGCTGCCGATGGCCGTGGTGGGCCTGGGCACCGGCTGCCTGCTCGCGCCGATGGCCACCGAGGCCATGCGCAACGTACCGCCGCGCCTGGCGGGCGCCGCCTCCGGCGTCAACAACACCATCCGTCAGATCGGCTCGGTCCTCGGCGCCTCCGTCGTCGGCGCCGTCCTGCAGAGCCGGCTCGCCACCACCCTGCACGAGGAGGCCGCCACACGCTCCTCCGCGTTGCCCGCCCAGAGCCGTGAAGGCTTCGTCGACGCCTTCTCCTCCGGCGCGAGCCCCGACGCCGACACGGTCAAGGCACTCGCCGAGGGCCTGCCGACGGCCGCCGCCCGGCAACTCGCCGCCGCGGCCGAGGCCGTCTACGACCACGGCTTCGTCACCACCATGCACAGCACCCTGATCCTGCCGCTCGGCGCCATCGTCGGCTCCGTACTGCTCTGCCTGGCGGCCAGGAACCACCGGTCGGCCCAGAAGGCCGCCGCAGCCGACCGGGTGGCCCCACCACAGCCCGAACCCTCCCGCTGATCCGCCGCTTCCGGCAGATCAGCCCCTGACGTCCGGCCCCCGCGCCATCCCCCGCCGCGGGGGCCGGATGATGTCCCGGCACAGGACGCCCGGACACGAAGAGGCGGCGCGCCCCCCCAGGGGACGCGCCGCCTCTTCGTATGTGCGGACGGACTACCAGGTGACCGGCAGCGAGGCCAGGCCACCCGTCAGGGTGTCGTCACGGAACCGCAGTTCCGCCGGGTCCACCGCCAGTTGCAGGTTCGGGAACCGGACGAACAGCGTCGAGAACAGCGCCTGGAGCTCCAGCCGGGCCAGACCCGAACCGAGGCAGAAGCGCGGACCGTGACCGAAGGCCAGGTGCTGCGTGCTGTCCCGGGTGATGTCGAAGACGTTCGGGTCGGAGAAGATGTCCGGGTCGCGGTTGGTGGCCGTGAACGCCAGCATCACCAGGTCACCCTTGGGAATGGTGGTACCGGCGACCTCGATGTCGTCGTGCGTGTAGCGGGGCAGCACGTCCTGCGTGGACGGTGCCGCCATCCGCAGGATCTCCTCGACCGCGCCCTGCACGAGCCCCTTCGGGTCCGCCTGCAGCTTCTTGCGCTCCTCGGGGTGGGTGAGCAGCAGCAGCGTCCCGAGGTCCAGCCGGGTCACCGTGGTCTCGTGCCCGGCGAACAGCAGACCGGCGGCCATCCGCGCGATCTCGTCGTCCGCCAGGCCCTCCTTCTCCTGTACGGCGACGAGGTCCGAGAACACGTCCTCGCCCGGGGTCCTGCGCTTCACCTCGATCAGGCTGCGCATGTAGCCGTGCAGCTCACCCCAGGACGCCTTGGCCTTCTCCACGTCCTTGAGGCTGGTGGCACCCGCCGACATCCGGCGGAACTCCTCGCGGTCCCCGCCGGGTACGCCAAGGAGCTGGCAGATGACCAGCACGGGCAGCGGGAAGGACAGCGCCTCGTGGAAGTCCCCGGAGTTCGGGCCCTTCTCCAGGTCGTCCAGCAGCTGGTCGATCAGCTGCTGGACGCCGCCCTGGAGCTTCTGCACCCGGCGCGCCGAGAAGGCAGGGGCCAGCAGCCGGCGCAGCTTCGTACGGGCGGGCACCTCCTCCTCCGGCTTGCCCAGCGGGCCGGTCAGCACGGCGGCGTTGGCCACGCGGGAGGCCGTCTCCGGGGCGTGGTGGGAGCGGCCGAGGCGGGAGTCGTTGAGGAGCTGCTTGACCTCGCCGTAGCGGGTGACGAGCCAGGCCTCGTCGCCGGCCGAGGTGGTCACGCGGACCACCGGCGACTCGGTGCGTAGCGAGCGGAACTTCGGCGCGATGCCGTTGACATCGTCGGGGTCACGGTCGAAGGGAAGACGCGGCAGGTCCTGGATTTGGGTCACGATCGTGCTCCTCGGTGGTGTGGCGTTACGCCCGTCGTCGCCGAAGGCTAGGAGCAGCTTCTAAAGCAGCCTTAAACCGCCGGGGGGCCGCATCAGCGCGATGCCCGCTCCAGCGCGGGAGCCAACAGGTCCAGGGTCCGGGCGAAGAGGTCGTCCAGGTCCGGTTCCCCGTCCTGGTCCACCCAGAAGCGCAGGGTCTCGGCCACCGCGCCCCCGATCGCCGCCGCCAGCACCCGCGTCCGGTACCCCTCCGGCGCGTCGGGATCCGCCCCGCTCCGGGCCGCCAGCAACCCGGCCAGCTCCCGCAGCCCCTCCTGGGTCCGCTGGGCGTTGAGGGCCCGCAGCTCCGGTACCCGGTTGATCATGCGCAACCGGGCCAGCAGCTCCGCGCGGCCCTCGTCGAAGGCCCCGCTCTCGCGTACACCGGCCAGCATGACCCGCAGCCCGGCCAGCAGGGAACCGCCCTCGGGCAGACCTCCGTCCGCGAAGTGGAGGGGGTGTGAGCCGGGGGACGCCGCCGCATCCGGCCCCCGGTCATGGACCCCGGACAGGATCACGTCCTCCTTGGAGGAGTAGTAGCGGTAGAAGGTCGTCGTGGACACCTCCGCCGCCGCGGCGATCTCCTCGACCGTCGTCTCCTGGTACCCGCGCTCTTCGAACAGGCGCAGCGTCTCCCGCTGGATCGCCTGCCTGACCTTGAGTTTCTTCATCTCCCGCAGCCCCACGCCCACATCATGCTGCAAGCGCCACGAAAGAGCCGCACAAGGGCCGCCTGGGAAGGTGCCCCGTACCCTCACAGGCTCTTCTGAAAGCGGGCGCACAGGATGAAAGTGGACAACGTGTACCTGGCCGGGATCGGCAGCTGGATACCTGACCGGGTCAGCGTCGACGAGGCCATCGAAAAGGGCTGGTACGACGAGACCCTGCGGGCGTCCAGCGGCATGGTCTCGGTCGCGGTCGCCGGGGACGTGCCCGCCCCCGACATGGCGATCGCCGCGGCCGAGGAGGCCCTCAAACGCTCCGGGCACGAGCCGGAGGAGATCGCGGCGCTCATCCACACGCCCGTCTTCCACCAGGGCCCCGACATCTGGTCGGCCCCCCACTACATCCTGCACCGCACGGTGAACCGGCCCGTGCCGGCCCTGGAACTGCGCCAGGGCTGCCTCGGCATGATCACCTCGCTGCGGTTCGCCGCCACCATGCTGACCGCCGACCCGGCCGCCGGCGCCGTTCTGATCACCGCCGGCGACAACTTCTCCACGCCGGGCCTGGACCGCTGGCGGGTCAGCTCGAACTACGTACTCGGTGACGCGGGCTCCGCCGTCGTGCTCTCCCGGCGGGAAGGCTTCGCCAAGCTGCTGTCCGTCGCCTCCATCTCCATCCCGGAGGCCGAGATTCTGCACCGCGGCGGCGACCCGCTCTTCCCGCCGAGCGTCACCCTGGGCCGCCCGCTCGACCTGGAGGCCCGCACCGACCACATCCGCGCCCAGTGGATCCAGGGCGTGGCCCCGCCGGTCTTCCACCTCGGTGACATCGTCGTCGAGGCCGTCACGGCCGCCCTCACCGACGCCGGCCGCACCCTCGACGACATCACGCGCGTCGCGCACAGCGCCGTCGCCTTCGACCAGATCCGGAACGGCTTCCTCGAGCCGCTGGGCATCGAGGAGTCACGCGGGACCTGGGAGTTCAACCGCCGCGTCGGCCACTCCGGCGGCACCGACCAGATCGTCGGCCTCGACCACCTGCTGGCCTCCGGCGAACTGCGCCCCGGTGACCACGTCCTGCTGCTCGCGGCCGCCGTCGGCATGGAAGTGGGCTGCGCCGTTCTGGAGATCGTCGACATCCCGTAGTCCCGGACAGGACCAGAGAGAAGAAAGGGCCCATCATGAGCCGGACCACCACCGCACCCAGCGCCGACGAGATCCGCCAGGCCGTCGCCGAACTCGTCGGCTTCCACGCCAGGGACATCGCCGACGACGCCAACCTCGTCGCCCTCGGCCTCAAATCACTGCACATCATGCAGCTCGTCAACGTCTGGCGGCGCGCCGGCCTGACCGTCTCCTTCAAGGAGCTCGCGGACGATCCCACCGTGGCCGCGTGGGCGGGCAAGTTCTCCTGACGTGAGGGGTGCATGGTGAAGGGCCGGGGCAGACTGCCCCGGCCC
>NZ_JBEYCQ010000061.1:0-13294 GCF_040632905.1 Streptomyces sp. NPDC016469 | reverse complement strand
GAATATGCTCTTTGTTTGCAACGCAAACCGCACACAAACGAAGTTTGTATAAGTGCGCCCTTCTTCACTTTGTTCATTGGGGTGATTATACCACAGGCAGAGTGAAGATACTATTATGTAATTCTAGTGTTTCTGCGATAGTTTGATTATAATAGAGAAAAACAAGGCGGTAGGGGAGTGAGAGCTTTGGCTCGAAAGACAGAAGAAGAAAGACTATTAGAGATGGATGAAAAAATTAAGAAGATGCAAGCCGAGAAGCAAAGGCTTGCTAACCAATTAAAACAAAAGGAAAGAAAGGCAAGAACACAAAAGCTAATTAGAATGGGTGGATTATTAGAAAAACATTTAGGAATAACAGGAGAAGAAGAAACTATTAAGTTGATTGCTTCTTTCCAAAAATCTATTTTGGAAAATAAAGATAGAGTAAATGCCATGGACATTAATCAAGCTAGAAATATACTAGGGATTCAAGTCCAGAGTTCAAAAGAATCTTAATCCATATTTTATTGTGTTTCTACTCTAGGTTAGATAAAAGATACCGATTTTGAAATTTATCAAAATCGGTATCTTTATCTAACTCTATTTATAAAAGGATGTATTTTCTTCTTTAAAATCGAAATTAAATGGGACCAGTTACATAATACATAAATAATAATATAGAAGACAAAATGCCTATACTATTTAAGATTTTCCCCATAAAAATATAATTGTTTTTTCTCTCTTTAATTTTTTTTGCTTGTTTATATCCTATAACTCCTAATATTATTGCAACTAAACAAAACCATAAAGAAAATACAGTCAAATAAGCAGAGATCAGAGCAACAAAACCTATTAAAATAGCTTTTACTTCCTCCTGCACAATATATACCTCCCTAAACATTCTTTGTTTTTCCATTTTTTATTATATATGTTATTAATTTGAAGAAATATTCGGATTGATATAAAAAATTAAGGGACATAATTTTAACTTTTAATAATATAGTTATTTTTTAAAGATTTTTAAAACCTTTTTACTTATTTATAGGAGCTTGAAACCCTTGGGGCTGTAAGTCTCAAAAATTTAAAAGTGAGTTTTGGTGCACTTAAAGTGAGTTTTGGTGCACTTAAAAGTGAGTTTTGGTGCACTTAAAGTGAGTTTTGGTGCACTTAAAGTGAGTTTTTTAGAAAAACTTGTTTTTTAACTCACTTTTAAATATGATAGTTATATCAAGAGTTATGAAAGGAATAAAGAAATGGCAAGGAGATTAGAAAAATTATCTGATAGAGTACCAAAATTAAAAGAAATGGAAACACGTAATTTCCCCGTTGTTAAATCTAATCATCTAATTCAAAAAACTCGTTTTGATTTAACATTGGTTGAACAAAAATTGATATTGCACGTAATCCAAATGATTGAGCCAAAAGATGATGATTTTAAAACGTATCGTTTTTCAATTAAGGATTACTGTAAAATTTGCCAAATCAGCGATAGAAGTGGGAAAAACTATTCGATTATTAAAAGTTCCCTGAAAAAGATAAGCGACAAAAGTTTTTGGATGGAACAAGAAGATGGTACGGAAGTGTTAATGAGGTGGATCGACAAAGTAGTTATAGACCATAAGAAAGACATAATTGATATTAAATTGGATAAAGATTTAAAGCCTCATTTGTTGCAGTTGAAGCAATTTTTCACTAAATATAATTACTTATATGTAATGACTATGAAAAGCCAATATAGTATTAGGCTCTATGAAATATTAAAGTCTTACGAAAATGTCCAAGGGATTATTTATGAAGTGGATGAATTAAGGAAAGTCCTAAATCTAGATGATGATACATTACCTAGATGGGTTGATTTCAAGCGTTTTGTGATAGAACAAGCTATTAAAGAAATCAATAAATTAACTGACATTACGATTACATACGATACGATTAAAAAGGGAAGAAGTGTTTTCGAAGTTGTATTTAATATTAAATCCAAGTCTGAAACACAAAAAATTATATCTCAAAGATTAATTGAAAGAACATTAGATAAGAAAAATAAAGATAATGATGATGATACTCCTTACTAATAGCATTGAGAACGTTTTAAAGGGGTTATATTGAGCCCTTTTTTAAAATAACGCATTTAAAGGTGTTAAATGGATAACGGCCTTCTACGGGCTTTGTATACACTTTAAAGGGGGAGTTGATAGTTATGGAATTTGATGATTCAAAAAAAATCATAAATGGGGAATTTGATATGAACCGCACTTGGTATGTAGGATTTGAATACAAAAGGGATTACGCAAAAAAGCCTTTGTCTGGGGAGGAAAATGAAAAACTAGTGGATGATCTAATCCAGGTCTTTGCAAAGTATGAAATGCAGTGGAAAATGAAATAAAAGGCTACCCAAAGGCAACCTTTTTATCGTTTTATTAAAGGTTCGGATTTAAAAAGAACTTTTTTTGTTTCAGCATCAACAATTATATTTTTTATATCTTTACCATTTTCAGATACTGTTAAATAAACATATACTTGTCTATTAGGATGAAAACCATCACCTGAAACTCGATTTTCACCAATAAACTCATCTACTTTTGACAACACCTTGTTCACATCTTTAAAAGAGACTTTTTCTCTAATGTTAATTTTAGCGTTCTTGTATTCAGTATATTGTTTTTGGTCTATTGAGCTATAAAAAGAATTTGGACTAGCAAACTTTTCACTAGAGTTATCAGGATATTTGCTCCATGATTCTTTTGCTGGTTCCTTAGCTTGAATTGAATTTGTGCTTATTCCCATTACTAAAACAACTAATAATATCATTGCAGTAATCATTTTCTTCATTTTGTATTCAACTCCTTTTTTGTATTATTTGATTGATTATCTGTTTTTATAAACAAATCTCTATAAGAAATAAAAAATGACCTCCCTACGGCTTGGCGCTGTTTGGAGGTCATTTCACTGATCTATAAAATATAGAGCCAATTCTTAAAAGAGTAGGCTAGCTACAGATGCTGTCACATCTGTAGCTTTTTTGAATATAGCATGATTACCTTTCTAACCCAATGTTTTGCCCTTTTAAGCGTTGCTTTGGTTTTTGCTTAGCATTTACTTTGTGTTCCTGCTTTTGGGCTTGTTCTACCCCTTCTAGGATGGCTGAAAGAAAGTCATTGCTTTGGCTTAGGCTTTGCGTTTCTTGTTGAACTTTTTCAAGTGCTGGAGCAACTTTCTCTATTTCTCTTTTATGTTGTTCCAAATGCTCCCGATCTTCATAACCGATGGTTCGAATAGCTTGAGTTAACTGTTCTCGTTTTTGTAAATCTTTCTGATAAGCTTGTTGTTCTTCCTTGGAAAACAGAATTTTTCCTTTTAAGTAAGGATTCGATTCGATTCGTTCAATTCGTTTTTCTAGTTCAGTAAGATGATTAAAATAACTTTCTGCATTTTGAGCATTCCGAACAGCCAGATTATAGTTTTGAATACCTTCTCGATTTAATTCAATTTTATGCTGTCTTTGTTCTAAAGTATGTTTTATGTTGTCGAGCGATATAGTTTTTCCTTGTTTCTCATTTAGTCGGTTCAATTTAGATGCTGTCTTGTAATCCAAATATTGTCCTGCTGTTTTCAATTCAGGATATTGGATAGCTACTTTACGAATTAGCTTTTGCTTTAGTATTTCTTCTGTCTGGTTTAGTATTTGTTTTTGGTCTACAGATTTTAAGATGCTCCCGTTTAAAGTTCGAGTAGACGTATCAATTTGTTTACTTAATTGCTTTTTAGCTAACTGGATCTCTTCACGTGCAGATAAACCAGCTTCTTTTAAACATGTATTTAAGTGGTCATGCTGGCTGATGATTTTATCTTGTAAAGTGTTGATACTAGCACGCAAATTTTCTTTTTCCTTACGTTGGAAAAATCCTACTTTATCAAGTTTTCCCTTTAATTCTTCTAATGTTTTTTCATAATGAGAAAGCTGTTTTTCTGCTTGTTCTGCAATAGAAACTATGTGATTTTTTGTCTTTAAAGATTCTAGTGCTTTTCTTTGTTGTTCGGTCTGTACTTCTAATGATTTTCTATAGTTGGCAATTGTTGCTACCGTTGGAATTTCGCCAATAATTTGTTTGGCTGCCTCCACATTTTTTTGTTCTTCAGTAGTTAATTCTACAGACTTCTTTTGCTCCTGTTGTTTTAACTCTGCTTCTATTTGTTGCTTCTCTTGGCGGTATCTTTGTAAGTCATAAACAATAGCATTATGCTTTTGTACTTCACGATTAATATTACCTCGCTCAGTTTTCATCCCCTTTTTCTCCATATCAGAAGCGACATGCCCCATATGAACCGTAGGTAAGATTTCAAGTCCACGTTCAGCGTGAGATTTATGTGTAATTCGTTCTTTGATGTTTGATTGTTCTAATGCTTTATTTGCGTATTCTGACCATTGTTCTCTCCACTGCTCCAGCAGTTCTTTTTTGTTCCAATCACGATTCTTTGTAGTAAAGCCTTCTTCTGAAATTTCTCGTGTTGTTAACATTATGTGAGCGTGAGGATTGTTGGAGTCATCTCTATGAATAGCGATATCAGCAACCATGCCTTTATCTACAAATTGGTCTTGGATGTAGCCTTTGATTAATTCAGTTTGTTGTTGATTGGAAAGTTCTTTAGGTAAAGCAATATTTATTTCTCTGGCTAATTGAGAGTTCTTTCTTTTCTCAGAACGTTCAATTTCATTCCAAAGAATCTCACGATTTTTAACCCAAACAGGGGAATTTTCAGGAGCAAGAATATGGGTTTCCGGCTTCACTTCTCTTTTGTAAAATTTACTTTCATTAGTTTGTTCATCAACTAAACGCTGACCAGAACGATAGGCAGCTGACGCAATTGCTGATTGTCCTTTTCCTCTGGAAATCATTTGTGCTGAGAAGTGATAGATTGCCATATGCTTGAACCTCCTTTTCAAAAGATTTTGTAGTAGCCGTAATAAAAATGATCGTACCGTAAGGTGGGAGAATTTTTATTATGGAATCGTAAGAAATTAATTAGACGAAATGGCATTTTGCCAATGAGAAATAATTAATCTCTTACGATGAGTTTTTGTATTCGTCACAAGACGGATACTCATTCGCACATCAGCGAATGAAGGATTTTAATTTTTATATTCGCAACAAGCGAATATGCTCTTTGTTTGCAACGCAAACCGCACACAAACGAAGTTTGTATAAGTGCGCCCTTCTTCACTTTGTTCATTGGGGTGATTATACCACATGCAGAGTGAAGATACTACTTTGTTATTCTAGTGTTATAGCTATAATTTGATTATAATGGAGGAAACAAGGTTATAAGGGGAGTGAGGGCTATGGCTCGAAAGACAGAAGAAGAGAGATTGCTAGATATGGATGAAAAGATTAAGAAGATGCAAGCTGAGAAGCAAAGGCTTGCGAATCAATTAAAGGAAAAAGAGCGTAAATCTAGAACAAAAAGACTCATTCAAATTGGGGCATTAATGGAGAAGCATTTAAAGATAGAAGGGGAGGAAGAAGCAATCAAGCTAATCGCTTCTTTCCAAAAGGCCATCTTGGAAAGAAAAGAACAAATTCAAGCAATGGATATACATTTAGCTAGAGAGATATTAGGAATTGAAAATAAAAAGTAACTCTCTTAAACTAGTGTTGACCACAGGGTCAAATAATGACCAATAGGTCAACGTTGATGTTTCTTTGAATAAAATAAAATGACCTCCTTCGATTTATTCGTAGGAGGTCATTTCATACTTTAGTATGGGAGCCAACCCTATAAAGAGTTGGTCAGGCTATAGATCTGAAGTATCTGTAGCCTTTTTTTATTATAATATGTAACCACATTCAAAAGATAGAATTTTTGCTTTTTGAAATTAGAAAACAGAATGATCCAATTCAAAAGAACAACCATTATTCTAAAGAACTATTGGCGACTAGTCTCTTTAAATCTTTCCTTCATAGCTTAATCTTTTTAGGAAAAACTAAAGTTACAGAAAGGAGAAATTTGATATGCGTGTTTTATTAACCATTGGTATCATGATTTTTTGCACCATCTCTAATGCTTATTTCACTCACTACATTCAAGAAAAAGCAAGAAAGCGCGGACTATACAGCGGTATTGTTTTGACTATCCTAGGTTTAGGTTACTCTACTTTTCAAACATTATTTATTATAAAAATGCAAAAAAAAGAATTTGAAAAAAAGAATTAGATATGAACCGCACTTGTTATTAGGATTTGAATACAAAAAGATTGTTAAAAAGCAGGCAATAGATAAAATCCCCCTGTATAAAGTTAATCCAAACTAATAAAATTTAATTAACCTACTGTAGAGTATGAACTTCGGCTAAATAGTCGGAGTTTTTTTGAGCTGATGATTAAAGGAAATACAAATACAAAAAAAGTGGTCATTTTTAGAGATAAAATTCCTCTCTAATGCTCACTAGACCTTCATAATCACTTTTTAAAGCGTTGCTTTTTAAATAAGAGTAGTTAAATAAGTAATTTAAATAAAATCGCTAAAATAAGGCTTAAAACAACTCTTGTTAAGTGTCCCAAAATTAATATACCCCTAAATCATTTACTTCTTCGATTGAATAAATGACCTCCCTTCGGTTTAAGTTGGCTTTACATTTAATGACCATCATGTTTATTTTTCACTAACTTCGTTTTATCCTTAGTTCCTGGTGGTTGTTCAAGCCAATTATTCTTTATCATAATGTCGGCTCCCGACTTTGCAAATGTAGCAATTTCAAGGGATAGGCGTTCATAACTAGTTGCTAGATCGTTGCGTTGACTAGCTGCGGCTGCAGTAGCATAGTTACCAGTTCCACTTGCACTTAGTAATGCCATATGGAACATGATTAATTTGTCTGAAAACGTTTGGGTCGTGGAATCAGAAATACCATGATCGGGTGACATGGGTGCTTCAATATCACAACCAAGCAAAGAATCCATAAAAATTTTCATATG
Source organism: Streptomyces sp. NPDC016469 (assembly GCF_040632905.1). Classification (NCBI taxonomy): domain Bacteria; kingdom Bacillati; phylum Actinomycetota; class Actinomycetes; order Kitasatosporales; family Streptomycetaceae; genus Streptomyces; species Streptomyces sp. NPDC016469. Next base: position 6,345 of record NZ_JBEYCQ010000061.1, on the reverse strand, counting down.
TTTTTTGGATATCTCTTTACCAGTTAACAAAAAGTCCTGAACTTCTTTTAATGGCGAAGTCTGTGCAAAAGCAAGGCTAATTTTCATCCCTATATGATTGGTTTGAATATTTAAATATAAGTGAGAAATTTCAATTGCATTTAAAGGACGCTTGTCGCTTAATAGATTAAATCCACCTAAATACTTTTTACTGTCTATGTAATCCGTCTCAGTTGGAACAGGTATATAGGGTGCTCTTAAAAATATCCCTTTATTTAGCATTACTTGTGTGCTTTTATCATATAATTTAGTCGTTTCAGAGATTCCCTCTATAAAATAATCCCTTATATCTTTTCTAATACTCATGCCAAGAGAACCACCATAGGCTAATAATCCAGCTCTTGCCATATGATTGACATAGCTTATACAAAATAAATCTGTAAATAAACTCGGTGCATTCATATTAACATCTGCTTCAGAAAACCCATTCGGTATAATATAGTTTTCATGTTTAAATATAGTGATGAGTTTTTCTATATGACTAGCTGACAGATCATATGAAAACTGAATAATTGGTTTAATCTCTTTGTCCTCTATATGTTTTAGCATATAACCTAAAATACATTTACTCATGCTGTCATTCATATAGGCAGTCCAAAGAATTGCTATTTCAGAAGCTGTTAAATCTACATGGTTTCCTTTCATGTGAAACCCTCCTAAGTGGCTTAATAAAAAGCTCTGTTTAGGGTTTAGGAAAAAACAAAAAATGCTACTAATCCCCTTTTTTTAGGGTGTCTTATTCAAAGAAACTTATACAAAACGTAAAGTTAGCAGGCATAGTTCAATGAAGTTGGGATTATAAACTCAAAGTGTATATAATCGCTTTGAAATACGTTTTAAATGGCATTTTAATTTTCTAACCAATTGTAGAAAGGTACCTTTTTAACAGGTTCTTTTCCTAACATGCCTTTGACCTTCTCATATGATTCGTTATGTGCTTGCTGTTTAGCCTTAATTTGACGATTATTTTCAGCATAAAGAGCTTGCCATTCTAATTTTGTAACCAATGTATCTACGTAACTGGACATGTATGTGATTTTAGTGCCTTTTTTTATGGAATCAGTAACTCTATTAGTTACATATTGAATTATTTTATTAGCTTGCTTATATATATTATTTTCTTGTTTTTCAGGTACTAGATAGGTAGAAAAAGTTTCCCCTTCTTTTTCCCTACTGCCAGAAGGCTTTTCGCTGTTTTCTGTTTCGCAATCTGTTTGGAAATTAGTCCTATCAAGTCCTAATAAATTCACCCAATATTGGAAGTAAGGATGATTAACAAATAGATAGACTGGGTTCCCCCGACCGTTACACTTTCTGGCACGTCGATATACTTTTATAACTTGTCCCAGTTCTACTAGCTCTTTCAGGCGATATTGGATAGTTCGGTCACTGATCCCGTTCCTTTTTGCCAGGTATTCGTCACTCGCATAAAAGAATCCTAACTCCGTACTGAAGAAACAGACCATATCAAAAGCCTGTCTTGTTCCTTCTTTTAGTCGGTACCATTTATCCCCTATGGACTCTTGAATAGATTCTAATAAACTGTACTTAACTTTTTTCTTTTCTGTTTTTGTTTCTACATATGGTGTGTAAGATATCATTTGATTAAATTGGTGTGATTCCACAAATACTGTCATGTTCAATTTCTCCTTTTTCGGAACAAAAAAAGACACTATTATCCCATAAACCAATGGGAAACAGTGTCTTTTATCAAAAGTTATCGAAAAAAGGAAACTTTTTTTCCTTGAATAAACGTGTTTTATACACTAAAATGATTGGTATATAATACTTAACGTTATATGTTCAAAGGACTTCGACAAGTGTTTCCCTACCGAGAATAGGGAGACGGTTAAAGGGTGCGACCAACACCACTTTAACAGTTGGAGTTCTTTTTCATTATCCGGACTATTTAGTTATCTGTAATTTTATACCTATCAATCTATTCTAGCAATACTAATTTACTAGATTATATTTGAAATTAATAAAATAAAAAGCATAGGATCGTCTCCTATGCTTTTTTTCTTTTTATCCTAATACGAAATAAAAAGTTCATATTTTAAATGAAATGTAATTTTTTTCTATAAAAGGAGGTATTTTCTTTTTTAAAACCGAAATTAAATAGGACCGGTTACATAATACATAAATAGCAGTATAGAAGACAAAATCCCTATACTATTTAATATTTTCCCCATAAAAATATAATTGTTTTTTCTCTCTTTAATTTTTTTTGCCTGTTTATATCCTATAACTCCAAATATTATTGCAACTAAACAAAACCATAAAGAAAACACAGTCAAATAAGCAGCGATTAGAGTAACAAAACCTATTAAAATAGCTTTTACTTCCTCCTGCACAATATATACCCCCTAGAATATTCTTATTTTTTTCCATTTTTTTATTATCTATGTTATTAATCTGGAAATTATTCGGATTGATATAAAAAATTAAGGGGAAGGAAGATTGTTTCTATGAGTATGAAAAGAATTGTTTTTGTGTTAGGTTCACTTGTATTTTTATTAATTAGTAATTTTGGTTTAGATTTAAAATCAGCTAATGCAGAAAGTATCTCTACTGAAGATGGACTGAAGTATATTGAATCACCAGCTAATTATATTGAGTATTTAGAAAAGGAAAGCAAAATAGATGACTACGCAGCAGAAGGATTAGAAGCATTTAAAAATTTAAGTGAAGAAGAACAAAACACTTTTCTTTTAGCATTACAACCAGATAATTATATGAAATTAATCGGTACAGCAAATGCTAATCCTGGCGTATCAAACATTAACATAGAAGGAAATAAAGTACCTGTAGAACTACAAACAAATACTAACCCTTCAATAGGAGTATTAGCGACTGGGAAAAAAACTGTAACTGCTACCTATAAACTGTATGTTTTAGGTATTAAAACAACTACATTATATAGTACAGTTGTTTTTAACTATTCAGGTTCAACAGCTACAAAAGTTTTAGATAATTACGGAAGCCACAGTAACATAAATCCTTCTATGATATGGCAAAAAGGAATTGGAAAAGGTTATTTAAGTGGTGGAGATGCCTATGGAAGAGCTTCATGGACAGTATACTCAACTGGTAGTTTAGGTTTCATTAATGACTCTGTTGATTTTTATGCTCGTGGAGATGGAAAAAACAGATACTATAAAGTGGATTCTACACGGTCAGACTGGAAAACTGGTGGATGGATTTCTTTCTAAAAGTTGATTCCAATAAAAAAGCCTAAGATCTTAGGCTTTTTTATTTTTTCTTGAGAAATTTTATAAGTAAATATATTCCTCCTATGATAACTATAAGCCAAAAAACGAAAGGAATAATACCTAAAATATCCATAAAAACCATCCTTCAATTTTTTAAATTTTCTTTTTGCTAATCAAGTTTCTGTTGTTAAAAAAAAAACGTCTAATGAATCCAACAATTAATCCAAATCCTAATATTATTAGAACTATATAGCCATTAGACAATTTTCCTTGAAGTAGTAGAAGAAACAGCAATACCGAGATTACTACAACCACGAATAGTAAAACAACATCAATTCGCTTCATGAAATCATCTCCTTTTCTTAGTTGATACTTTACTCCCGTTGTGTTGGAAATCATAACTAATAATAACATTTTTTTCTTATTCTTATTTTGTAAGTGTTTAATAGAATTAGATAGTATTTTGCTAGTTAGTTAACATAATGCGTCTTATCCCAAGCAACCAACAAAACAAAAGACGGAATTCGGCCATATTTGGGCAAATTCCGTCTTTTTAGGTTTGGGAAATACATATAAACTTGGAACAATAATGATATCGGCGATCTTTCATTTTCTTTTAATTGCTGCGGATTGCTAGTTAGTTTCATGTTTGACAACAAAAATCAAAACAGAGACAACTCCCTCAGTTGTCTCTGTTAAGGATTACATAATAAGGAGGTATTACATGATCAATAATATGTTTGAAATGAAAGAAGTATGAATTGCTCACTCTCTTTATCAGTGTTAATCACCGTTCCAACTCATTTCTTTGCCCTTTTAAGCGTTGTTTTTGCTTCTCATTAGGATTTACCCCTCGAGTTTGGTTTCGGGCCTGTTCTAGGCCTCGGATGATGGCTGACAAGAATTCTGTGCTTGCTCCATAACCACCTTGATGCTTCCCTAACTGTAAATCTTCGATTTCTTTTATTGTTTTATCTTTCAAGTCCATATTACTTAGAATCTTATCTCGATTATGAATAAAGTGGTCTTTATCTCGAAATCCTTCTTTTTTTAAAGATTCTTGGCACTTACTCTGTATGTTTAAAAGGTCGTCATAGGCTTTCTTATTTGTTTCAGAATGAAGTACCTTTCCTTTTAACAAGGGATTACTATCAATTTTTTGCAAACGTTGTTCAATCTCTAATAATTGATCAAAATACTTTTCTACCCTTTGGATTCGCTGAATACCTACTTGGAACTTTTGTAAAAAGTTTTTATGTTCTTCAATATGTCTGTTCCGAGCACGAATAGTGGATTTAATACTATCTATACCGACAATCTTTTCAGCTTTTTTATTAAGGTTATTTAGCTTTTGCGCAGTCTCATACGATAAGAATTTTTCGGCATTTTGAAGTTCAGGATAGTGAGAAATGACTTTACGTATGACTTGCTGCTTTATTATTTCTTCGGTTTGCTTTAGAACTATTTTCTGTTCAATGGATGTCAGATTGTTTTCTTGAAGCTTTTGAGTAGCTACTTTCAGTTGTTTATTCAAATTCTTTTTAGCAAATGGAATCTCTTCCACTTTAGCCAAATTAGCTTCTTTTAAGCATTGAGCCAAATGCTGTTCTTGCTCTGGAATTTCACCTTGTACTTCTGTAATCTTATTGCGTAAAATTTCTTTTTCTTTTCGTTTAAACAATCCTGTCTTATCCAGTTTTCCCTTTAATTCTTCTAAGGTTTTTTCATAATGAGAAAGTTGCTTTTCGGCTTGTTCAGCTACGGAAACGACATGATTTTGTGTCTTTATAGATTCTATTTCTTGTTTTTGTTTTTTGGTCTGTATTTCTAATGATTTTCTATAGCTAGCAATGCTTGTCATAGTTGGTGTATCACCAATAATCTGTTTAGCTAGGATAACTATTTTTTGTTCTTCAGGAGTTAATTCTACTTTCTTCTTTTGCTCCTGCAGTTTTAACGCTGCTTCTCTTTGTTGCTTCTCTTGACGATACTTTTGAAGGTCATAAACAATCGCATTATGCTTTTGAACTTCACGATTAATAGCCCCTCGTTCGGTTTGTATGCCCTTTTTCTCCATATCAGAAGCAACATGCCCCATATGGACAGTAGGTAAGATTTCAAGTCCACGATCTGCATGGGATTTATGTGTGATTCGTTCGTTGATTTGTGCTTGTTCTAATGCTTTGTTTGCATACTCGGACCACTGCTCTCTCCATTGCTCCAGCAGGTCTTTTTTATTCCAATCACGATTCTTCGTAGTAAATCCATCTTCTGAAATTTCTCGTGTTGTCAGCATGACGTGAGCATGAGGATTGTTGGCATCATCCCGATGGATAGCGATATCAGCAACCATGCCTTTATCTACAAATTGATCCTGGATGTACCCTTTGATTAATTCTGTTTGTTGTTGTTGAGAAAGTTCTCTAGGTAGTGCTACATTGATTTCTCTGGCTAATTGAGAGTTCTTCCTTTTCTCGGAATGTTCCACTTCATTCCAAAGAATCTCACGATTCTGAATCCAAACTGGCGATTTTTCAGGGGCAAGAATATGGGTTTCTGGTTGCACTTCTCTTTTGTAAAACTTACTTTCATTTGTTTGCTCATCGACTAAACGCTGACCAGAACGATAGGCAGCAGCCGCAACTGCGGATTGCCCTTTTCCTCTGGAAATCATTTGAGCAGAGAAATGATAGATCGCCATATCCTTGTACCTCCTTTTTAAATTTAAATTGAATAACAAACTCCATAATGGAACAAAATATTAAAGCCAACTGTTGAAATTCATGTATCACACCAAAAAGGGAGTAGAAGGCTATCTACTCCTTTTTTATTTTTTAAAAATGAATTCGGAGAAATTATAAAGACAAGTTGAACAATTGCTGACATTGCCAACGAGTATTTATAAAAATCTTCCGAATCCTTTTTTGTATCCGCATTATGGCGGATACTCATTCGCCCACTAGCGAATGGAGGGTTTTGATTTTGTATTCGCACCAAGCGAATATGCTCTTTGTTTGCAACGCAAACCGCACACAAACGAAGTTTGTATAAGTGCGCCCTTCTTCACTTTGTTCATTGGGGTGATTATACCACA
>NZ_JBEYCQ010000060.1:0-17065 GCF_040632905.1 Streptomyces sp. NPDC016469 | reverse complement strand
GTCGGATACGGACCCCGCAGAAACGGCGCGATCCCGGGGTACGTACCCAGGAAATCCACACCCTCCAGGTCACGCCCGGTGTACAACGGCTTGACCGCGATGCCTTCGGGGGTCTCCCACACCAGGTCGCCGGCCGAGCTGCCGGAGGACTCCTTGACCGCGGCGCGCCACTGGTCCTCGGTGGCCCCGGGGGCGCCGCCCGGCCCGAGCCCGATGTCGGAGAAGTCGGGGATACGCATTACGCCACACCCATCCGGTCGAGAAGGGAAGAGAGCACGGCCACCGCGTCGCAGCCGGCGAAGACGTACTCGTCGACACCGTCGTACGCGCCGGCCCGGCCCGCCAGATACACGCGCCGCGCACCCGCCGCGACCAGCGCCGCGGCGACCTCCGCCGCCTGTTCGGCGTAGAGCGCGTCGCTGGAGCACAGGCACGCCACGTCCGCCCCCGAGGCGGCGAACGCCCCGGCCACCGACGACGCGTCCACCCGCACCGGCTCGTGCACCGGCTCGACACCGCCCGCCTGGAACAGGTTGGAGGCGAAGGAGACCCGCGCGGTGTGCACCGCCGCCGGGCCGAGCGCGGCGATGAACACGCGCGGCCTGCTCCCGGTCGCCGCGAGATGGGCGTCCGAGCGGACCCGCAGCGCCTCGAACGCCTCGTCGCGCCGGACGACCGGAAGGCCGCCACGGGAGGGGGCCGCCGGGAACGGCTCGCGCTCCACCGGTCGTTCGGCCAGCAGCGGGAACTCGCTCACCCCGGTCACCGGCTCCTTGCGCCGCGCCAGGTCCTTGCCGCGCTCCGCCCAGGTCGCCGCGATCCGGTCCCTGACCAGCCCCGAGCCCAGAGCCGCGGCCTGGCCGCCCGCCCGCTCGATCTCCTGGAAGAAGGCCCAGGCCGCCTCCGCGAGTTCGTCGGTCAGCCGCTCCACGTACCAGGAACCGCCCGCCGGGTCGATGACCCGGGCCAGGTGCGACTCCTCCAGCAGGATCGTGGAGGTGTTACGGGCGATGCGCCGGGCGAACGCGTCGGGCAGGCCCAGCGCGTGATCGAACGGCAGCACGGTCACCGCGTCGGCCCCGCCGACGCCCGCGCCGAGGCTCGCCAGCGTGGTCCGCAGCATGTTCACCCACGGATCGCGGCGCGTCATCATGACCGGCGACGTCACCGCGTGCTGCCGCTGCGCCCCGGCGTCCGGGGCCCCGCAGACCTCGGCGACCCGCGCCCACAGCCGCCGCGCCGCCCGCATCTTCGCGATGGTCAGGAACTGGTCGGCGGTCGCCGCGTACCGGAACTCCAGCTGCCCGCACGCCGCTTCGACGTCGAGCCCGCCCTCGGTCAGTGCCCGCAGATAGGCGACGCCCGTGGCCAGCGAGGTGCCCAGCTCCTGGGCCGCCGAGCCGCCCGCCTCGTGATACGGCATCGCGTCCACGACGACCGCGCGCAGCCCGGGATACTCCTCGGCGCACCGCCGCGCCCAGCGGACGGCCTCCGCCAGGTCGGGCTCGGTGCCCTCGCGCGCGGCGCGCCCCAGCGGATCGGCGCCGAGACTGCCCCGTACCTGGCCGGCCGGGACACCGCGCTCCGCGTGCAGCCGCAGCAACTCGGTGGCCGCGGCGTCCAGTTCCGCGCCCGCGTCCAGGACGACGGGCGCCAGGTCGAGCAGGACGCCGTCGAGCGCCCGCTCCAGACCGGAGACCGGCACGCCGTCGGTGGAACCGACGGCCAGCCACAGCGAGGTGACGCCGTTCTCCAGGTCGGCGAGCACGGCCTCGTTGAGCCGGACGGGATCGGTGAACGCGTGCCGCTGCCGTACGCCCCAGCCGTCCGTCGTACACCCTTCGGGCTTGCTGCCGCGGGTGAACGGGGCGAAGCCCGGGAGGCCGGCATCGGGCGCGTCGTCGCGCGAGGTGTAGAGGGGCCGGGTGATGAGCCCGTCCTCCACCGTGGTGGACAGTGCTTCCTCGGCGGCCGGTCCCGACACGTCCTTGCCCGATTTGCGCAGCACACCTTCGACGAGGCTCTGCCACTGCTCATGGGCGGGGTCGGGGAATCCGGCGGCCAGCGGAAGCCCGTCAGCAGGCTGGACCGTCATGGCCCAGATGCTAGGACAGCTCCCGGGGGAGGAGCAGTGCGTCGGCCTGTGACCTTGCCCTCCCTCAGTGCACTTGATCCTTTACTTACCGTCGCGTAGCCATGGATTCCGCTATGCGGTCTTTTGCCGCAGTGCGGGGTGGAATGCCCGAAGTTATGCTGCTGCCAATCGATTCATGCGGAGAGGACGCGCCCGTGACCGTGGGACCAGTGGAGTACCTCGTCGTCGCCTTTCCCGGCAGCCGGTTCACCGGGGCCATCGCGCCGGCGCTGGCCGACGCGGTCGCGTCGAAGGCGGTGCGCATTCTGGATCTGACCTTCGTGCAGAGGGCCGAGGACGGCACCGTCCAGGCCGTCGAGCTGGATGATCTGGACCCCGACGACCTGGTGTCCTTCGAGCCGGTCGAGGGCGAGGTCAGCGGCATGCTGAGCAGTGAGGACATCCGGCTGCTCGGCCGGCGCGTGCCGCCGGGGAGCTCCGCCGCCCTGATCGTGTGGGAGGACCTGTGGGCCGTCCCGCTGACCGAGGCCGTCCGGGCGTCGGGCGGACAGGTCATCGCCCACGAACGGATTCCCGCCGCGGTCGCGGAGGCCGCCGCCTCCGCCGCCGGTCACGACAGCTGACGCCCGTACCGGAAAGGGAACACGCCATGCCGATCTTCCGAGGACCCGGAATGAACCGCCGCGGACCCGGCCTCCTCGGGGCCGCAGCCCGTACGGCCGTCGTCGCCGGCACCGCGTCCGCCGTCTCCGGGCGGGTCCAGCAGCGCCAGCAGGCCAGGTTCGCGCAGCAGGAGGCGGAGCAGTACGCCGCCCAGCAGCCGCCTCCGCCCGCCGCGTCGCCGGCCGCCGCGCCCGGAGAGGACATGATCGGGCAGTTGGAGCGGCTGGCCGCGCTGAAGCAGCAGGGCATTCTGACCGACGCCGAATTCGAGGCCCAGAAGGCCCGCCTGCTGGCCGGGTGAGCACGGGGTCGCGGGGCGCCCCGCCCCGTGGCCCTCTTCCCGCCTGCGTGCGTTCCGGCGACGCCCGGCCGGGAGACCGCTGCGAACGACGCGTACCGAGGGCCGCTCGCGGAGCCCCCGCCTGCCCGCGCGGCCGATCGATGATCCCCGGCGTTTTACTTTGTCGATGTGACGACATCATGCGACTTTTGATCCGGCCAGGCCGAAATCACTTCGGATGCGCGCCGGGAAAAGAGGAAATCCATCGTGCAAACCGTCAGGGCCGTCCCGACCGCCTCCGCCCTCAATCTGCGCGATCTCGGCGGCATCACCCTGGGCCCGGACCGGCAGGTCCGGCCGGGCGTGGTGCTGCGCTCCGGCCGGCTCGGCGGCCTGGACCCGGTGGACGCCGCGGCCGTGGCCGCCCTCGGCATCCGTACGGTCGTCGACCTGCGGACCGCCGATGAGCGGCGCTCGGCCCCGGACGCCCTGCCGCCGGGGGCCCGGCTCTTCGTCGCCGACGTGCTGGGCGACAACCCGGGCGTGACGCCCGCGCGGTTCCGCGCGCTGCTCGCCGACCCCGTCGAGGCCGAGCGGCTGCTGGGCAACGGCAAGGCCGAGGAAGCGGTCGCGCAGTCGTACCGGCAGCTGGTGCTCTCGCCGGGGGCCGCGGCCGCGTACCGCGCCTTCATCGACACGGCCGCCGACCCCGCCGCGCGGCCGGTGCTCTTCCACTGCGCCACCGGCAAGGACCGCGCCGGCTGGGGAGCCGCCCTGCTGCTCCTCATTCTCGGCGCCTCGCGCGATGCCGTGCGGCAGGAGTTCCTCGCGGTGAACCCGGTGCTGCGGGTCGTCGGACGCCCGTACGTACAGGGATTCCTCGACGCGGGCGGCGATCCGGAGATCGCCTCGGCGATCATCGAGGTCCGCCCCCGCTACCTCGAAACGGCCTTGGCCGCCATGGACGAGCGCTGGGGCGGTCTGGACGGCTACGTACGCGACTGCCTGCGCGTCCCCGGCCCCACGCTGCGACGCCTGCGCAGCGAACTGGTCGTTTACACCGGCCCGTAGGGCTCGCCGCTCGCCTCCCAGAACAGCCCGCTGCCCCGGCACGCACGTGCGTGCCGGGGCAGCCTTCGTCCAGAGCTTTGTGTCAGACCTTCAGGAGCCGTTCCGTGAGGTCGCGGTAGTGCTGGAGCGTGATCCGCAGTTCCTCGGTCCGGGCTCCGGGGTCGCCGCCGTCCCGGTCGCCGACATGCAGGCTGCTGCGGCGCTCCTTGAGCGCGTCGGTGAGGCCGGCGACCACCGCGTCGAACGTGGACTCGGCCTCCTCCACCGCCCGGTGCGGGCTCTCCACGAAGTCGGTCACCGCCTGGTGCAGCCGGTGGGCCAGCCTGTCCTGGTCGCCGGCCGGCAGGAGGCGGCCGGCGCCGTCGTGCGCGCTGTGCGTCCGGCCGTCACGGTCCGGGTTGTGCGGGGCCGTCGTACGGAAGGTCCGCGTGTCGGTGTCCCTGTCCGAGTCCGTCGTAGGGGCCGGGGTGTCCGGTCGCCCCGCACTGCCCATGTCCTTGTGCCCGAGGTCCTTCTCGGACAGCGGGACGGGCGCGGCGGCCGGGGGATAGGAGGGTGCCGTCCGGGGCGGGCGGGCCGAGGCGTCGTCGGAGAAGCGCGGGGACCCGCTGCCGGCGGCCCGGTCCCCGGTGACCGGGCGGCTCGTGGGGGCGGCCGGGGGCCGCGGGGTGGGGTCGGTGTCCTTGGTCATGCCCTGCCACTTCCTTCCGCGTGGTGGTGCTTGTCCCGGCGGACCGGGCGGTCCGTGCCGTTCGATACGAGGACGTCGAAGAGGCCTCGGGCCTCGACCAGCGCCGTCCGCAGCTGCTCCGTGTCACCCTCGCCGCGCTTGGCGGCGTGCACGCGCCGGTAGCCGTGGACGTGCTCGGCGTGGTGGACGGAGAGGGCGTCGGTCTGCTCGTCGAAGTCCTTGCCGTCGGGGAAGCCCAGATCCCGGGCCAGCTCCGCGAGGAGCGTGTCGGCCTCGGCCACCGCCTGCTGCGGCGCGTCGACGAACCGGTCCTGGACCCCCGCCCAGCGTGCGAGGTACCGCTCCCGCTCCTCGGGCGTCAGCTCGCGCTCGTCCAGCGAGCCGTGCCGCTTCAGCCGTTCGTTCAGTTCGTGTTCGGCGGCCTTCGTATCGCCGCCGTGCCGGGCCACGGCGCGCTCGTACTCCGGTCCGAAACGCCGCCGCAGCCCGTGGCCGCCGTTCCTCCGGCCGAGGACGAGGAACAGTCCGGCGGCCACCACCACGACGACCGCCAGGATGATCACGAGGGTCGTCATCGTCACCACCCCCGGCGGTAGCCGGTCCGCAGGTCGCTGTGTGCCACTCCCACCATCCCCTTCGGTTCGTTGCCCGGCTCCGTCCCGGCCGGGCGTGACGCTCATGTACCCCCGCGAACGCGTTCGAGACGTGGCGCCCGCACGGCTTGCTGCTCAACGGGCTTCCCGGGGCGGCTCGGTAGGGTGTAAAGCGCCGCAGCAGGCGTACTGCGAGAGGGGCTTACGGTGACCGAGCGCAAACCCGCGGGTGTCAGCTTCGAATCATGGGTGGACCAGCAGATCCGGGAGTCCGAACGGAAGGGCGACGTCTCCAGGCTGCCCGGGTTCGGGAAGCCGATCGAGGCGCTGAGCGCCCCGTACGACGAGGCGTGGTGGATCAAGTCGAAGATGCAGCGCGAAGGGGTGTCCGTGCTGCCGCCCGCCCTGGCGCTGCGCAAGGAGGCCGAGGACATCGTCGCCGGCCTGCCGGAGATCCGGACCGAGGCCGAGGTGCGCCGGGTGCTGGCCGAGGTGAACGACAAGATCCGCGAGGCCGTCCGCAGGCCCCCGCCGGGCCCTCTGCTGAATCTGCGCCCGTTCGACGTGGACGCCCTGGTGGCGGAGTGGCGTACCGGACGCGCTGCCTCCTGAAGGGGGCGGGGCCGCTCCCCGGAAGGGATGCGTAATACTCGCTGCATGAGATCAAGCGTTACGCCGACGGGCCGCCGGGCATCCGGCGGCCCGGTCCGCGTCCGGCGGGCGACCGCGGGCGACGCCAGGCGCCTCACCCGGCTGGTCCGGTCCTCACGCGCCTACGAGGGCCCCTACGCGCCGATGGTGGCCGGGTACCGGCTGGGGCCGGACTACATCGAGGCCCATGAGGTCTTCGTGGCCGTCCAGGAGGCGACGGACCGCGTGCTCGGCTTCTACGCGCTCATCCTGGACCCGCCCGAGCTGGACCTGCTCTTCGTCGCGGACGACGCCCAGGGCACCGGCACCGGGCGGCTGCTGATCGGCCACCTGAGGGCGGAGGCGGAGGCGCGGGGGCTGCCCGGCGTCCGCGTCGTCTCGCATCCGCCGGCGGAGGGCTTCTATCTGGCCATGGGCGCCGAGCGGACCGGTACCGTACGGGCCGCGCCGCCCGCGGTGATGTGGGACCGGCCCGAACTGCTGCTGCCGATCGCCTGAGCCGGGTCCCTCAGGCCGCGTCGGCGTCCGACGCGCGGTGGGCGTCCGTGACGGTGAAGAGCCCGCCGTCCGGGTCCAGGAGCGTCGCCTCCCGGCCCTCGGGTCGCGTGAGCTCCTCCACCAGGGACCCCCCGTGCTCGCGGGCCCGCTCCACGGCGAGGGTCACGTCGTCCACAGGGAAGTTGACCTGCCAGTGCGGGCGGACCAGCGGGTCGGGGGCGGCCTCGACGGCGCCGGAGCTGATCCGGGCCAGCTGGCGGCCCCCGCACTGGACGATCACCTCGTCCTTCGCGTACGACACCTCGCAGGCCCCTGGCTGCCCGCTCGCCCAGTCCAGCACCTCGCCGTAGAAGATCGCGGCCTCGAAGGCGCTCCGGGTGCGCAGCCGCAGCCAGGCGTGCGCGTGTCCGTCCGGGGCGGGCGGCGACGTCGCCGGCGCGGTCCGCTCCCAGATGCCGAACCCGGCGCCGTCCCGGTCGGCGGCCAGCGCACCGCGCCCCTTGCCGAGCGTCAGGGGCCCCACGGCCACCGTGCCGCTGCGCTCCCGGATGCGGGAGGCGGCCACATCGGCGTCCCGGACGGCGAAGTAGGGCGTCCAGGCCACCGCGACCCGGAAGGCGGTGGCGACGGCCCCGATGCCGGCGACCGGTACATCGCCGCGGCGGGCCACCGAGAAGTCGTCGCCGAGCCTGCCCGGGCGGAAGCTCCAGCCCATCACAGGGCCGTAGAACTTCTGGGCGGACTCCAGATCGCGGGTCATCAGATTGACCCAGCAGGGCGCGGCGGACCCGGTCAGGGCCGCGCGCACGGGCGCCTTACCGGAGGTGCTTGGGGTCATGGTGCCACTGCCTTCATGGGGGGTGCGGCAGATGTGCCGACGGGCTTCGGGGCCGTCACCCAGCCTCGCCGGGGGCGGCCCCTCCCGCAAACGCGACGCCGCCGCCCGCCCCCGCGCGGGACCGGTCAGTCGCGCTTGTCGTCGTCCTCGTGGCGGATGGGCTCGTTGCCGTGCTCACCGAGCTCGTACGGAGACAGGCCCCGGCCGTCCGCCGGGAAGCGGTCGTCACCGTGCACGTCCGGCTTCTCCTCGTGGCTGCGGTGGGCGGGCCCGACCGGTTGCTCGTCCGGCCGGGGCGGGGGCAGCTCCTGGTCGTGCCGTCGCTTGCCCAGCAGGAAGGCGCCGATCAGCATGATCACCAGGAGCACGCCGATCACGCCCATCACGACGCCCGTAGCGCCGCGTCCGTCCGCGAGGGTGACCGCCAGGGAATTCAGGGCTCCATACGAAACGTCCATGCTTGCCGGATACCCCAGGACACAGGCGTCACTCGGGACGACGATCGAATTCATGTTTTAAGTGGATATGGGTGCCGAAAACGTTTCGGGCGGTGTGAGCCCCCGCCGGGCCGGGCACGCGGGGGAGTCCGGGCCGCTCCTGTCGCAGCCGACCGCGTGCGGGGTCAGCCTGGACAGTACGGCAATGCCCCTTCGGAAGGAGCCGCGGTGAACAGCGCACAGGACAAGCGACAGACCACGGAGGACCACCACGACCAGGAGGTGTCGGTCGTCCTCGGCGAGTGCCCCGAGGACGACGCGCGCACCGTCTTCGACGTGCTGAGGGCCGCCTTCACCACCGACCGCTCATCGGCCGACGTACCCCATGAGAGCGCGGGCAGGCGGCCCACCGCGTGGACCGCGACCGTCGACGTCTCCGAGGCCCGGGTGGTCTCGGGGTCCGTGACGCTCGGCGCCCCCGTCACGCTCGACGTGCAGGGCGGCTACCACGCCGTGGACCGGCTCCGGGGCGGGCTGGCCGACGCCTTCGCCGTCCGGGTGGTGGGCACGGTGTCGGGCGACCAGGAGGAGGAGGTGCGGCTGCGCCTGGAGAACAAGTAGGCCGAACGCCGCGTGCGGGGCCGGGGGAGAACATGGCGCCGCCCGCATCTGGTAGAAATCGGACAAAAGTGACTTCGTCGAAAGGTGTCGCGCGTGGACCCGACCAGTTCGTGGGAGGGCGGCGCCGCCGAATCGCCGGCGCCCGGCGACCTTCCCTCCGCCACCCTGACCCTGCACATCAACGGCACCGAGCGCACCCTCACCCTCGATCACCGCACCACCCTCCTGGACGCCCTGCGCCACCACCTGGACCTCACCGGGGCGAAGAAGGGCTGCGACCACGGCCAGTGCGGCGCCTGCACCGTCCTCGTGGACGGCCGCCGCGCCAACAGCTGCCTCCTGCTGGCCGTCGCCCACGACGGCTCGCGCATCACCACGGTCGAGGGCCTGGCGGACGGCGACCGGCTGCACCCGCTCCAGGAGGTGTTCCTGGAGCGCGACGCGTTCCAGTGCGGCTACTGCACACCGGGCCAGCTCTGCTCCGCCGTCGGCGTCCTCGCCGAGGCGGACCACGGCCACCCCTCGCACGTCACCCCGCACGACGCCCCCGTCGCCACCCCCGCCCGGCTCGGCCCGGAGGAGATCCGGGAGCGGATGAGCGGCAACCTCTGCCGTTGCGGTGCCTACCCGCGGATCGTCGAGGCCATCGAGGACGTGGCGTCGTGAAACCCTTCGCCTACCTGCGCGCCGAGACCGTCACCGACGCGGTACGCGCCTGCGCCGCCCACCCCGGCGCCAAGTTCCTCGGCGGCGGCACCAACCTGGTCGACCTGATGAAGCTCGGCGTGGAGACCCCCGGCATGCTGGTCGACGTCAGCCGGCTGCCGCTGGACCAGGTCACGGACACCGCCGACGGGGGCCTGCGCATCGGCGCCACCGTACGCAACAGCGACCTGGCCGCCCATCCCGCCGTACGCGTCCGCTACCCCGCCCTGTCGCAGGCGCTGCTGGCCGGCGCGTCCGGGCAGCTCCGCAACATCGCGACCACCGGCGGCAACCTCCTCCAGCGCACCCGCTGCCCCTACTTCCAGGACACGTCCAAGCCCTGCAACAAGCGCGAACCCGGCACCGGCTGCCCCGCCATCGAGGGCAACCACCGCGACCTCGCCGTCATCGGGCACTCCGAGGAGTGCGTCGCCACCCACCCCTCCGACATGGCCGTGGCCCTCGCCGCGCTCGACGCGGACGTCGTGCTGCACGGGCCGGAGGGCGAACGGACCGTCGCGGTGACCGACTTCCACCGGCTGCCCGGCGACAATCCCGACGCCGACACGGTCGTCCGGCCCGGCGAGCTCGTCACCGAAGTGCTGCTGCCTCCCCTGGCCGACGGCACGGTCTGCCTGTACCGCAAGGCCCGCGACCGCGCCTCCTATGCCTTCGCCCTGGCCTCCGTCGCCGCCGTCCTGCGCGTACGCGACGGGCACGTCGAGCACGCCGCCCTCGCGTTCGGCGGGCTCGCCCACCGCCCCTGGCGGGCCCGCGCCGCCGAGGAGATCCTGCGCGGCGCGCCCGCCACCGACGCGACGTTCCTGCGGGCCGCCGACGCGGAACTGGCCGAGGCCCGCCCGCTGCGCGACAACGCGTTCAAGGTCCGCCTGGCCCGGCACCTGGCCGTCGACGCCCTCGCCGAACTCACCGCCCGCACCTGAAGAGCCGAGGATCCCGCCATGAGCCACGCTCCCCAGCCGCTCGGCGCGCCCGCCGTCCGCCGCGAGGGCCGCGCCAAGGTGACCGGCGCCGCGCGCTACGCCGCCGAACGCGGCCTGCCCGGCTGCCTGTACGCCTGGCCGGTGCCCGCCACCGTGCCGTCCGGCCGGGTCACCGCCATCCGCACCGTCGACGCCCTCGCCCACCCCGGCGTCCACTCCGTCCTCACCCATGACAACGCACCGCGTCTCGCCGAGCCGGACGACCCCATCCTCGCCGTCCTCCAGGACGACCGGGTGCCCCACCGGGGCTGGCCCGTCGCGCTCGTCGTCGCCGACAGCCTCGCGAGCGCCCGCGCCGGAGCCGACGCCCTCCACATCACGTACGAGACGACCCCGCACGACGTCCTGCTCACCGAAAACCACCCGGGCCTCTACACCCCGGAACAGGCCAACGGCGGCTACCCCGCCGTCCGGGAACGCGGCGACTTCGACCGGGCCTTCGAGGCGTCGCCCGTACGCGTCGACGTCACGTACACCCTGCAGCCACTGCACAACCACCCCATGGAGCCGCACGCCTCGACCGCCCACTGGTCGCCCGCGGGGCACCTCACCGTCCACGACTCCAGCCAGGGCGCCACCAAGGTGCGCGACAGCCTCGCCGCCGCCTTCGGGATCGGGACCGACCGGGTCACCGCCGTCTCCGAGCACGTCGGCGGCGGCTTCGGCTCCAAGGGCACCCCGCGCCCGCAGGCCGTGCTCGCCGCGATGGCCGCCCTGCACACCGGCCACCCCGTCGAACTCGCCCTTCCCAGGCGGCAGATGCCCGCTCTCGTCGGGCACCGGGCGCCCACCGTGCAGCGCGTCAGGCTCGGCGCCGATGCCGACGGCACGCTCACCTCGGTCGCCCAGGAGATCATCACCCACACCTCCAGGGTCAAGGAGTTCGTGGAGCAGGCCGCCGTACCCGCCCGCGTCATGTACGGCTCGCCGCACAGCCGCACCACGCACCGGGTCACCGCCCTCGACGTGCCCAGCCCGTCGTGGATGCGCGCCCCGGGCGAGGCTCCCGGGATGTACGCCCTCGAATCCGCCATGGACGAACTCGCGGCGGAACTCGGCGTCGACCCCGTCGAACTGCGGCTGCGCAACGACCCGGCCGACGAGCCCGACTCCGGCAAGCCCTTCAGCAGCCGCGGCCTGGCCGCCTGCCTGCGCGAGGGCGCCGAACGCTTCGGCTGGGCCGGGCGCGACCCCGCCCCCGGCGTCCGCCGCGAGGGCGCCCGGCTGCTCGGCACGGGCGTCGCCTCGGCCACGTACCCCGTATACGCCAGTGCCGCCCACGCCTCCGCGCACGCCGCCCCCGACGGCACCTACCGCATCGCCGTCAACGCCACGGACATCGGCACCGGCGCCCGCACCGTCCTCGCGCAGATCGCCGCCGAGGTGCTGGGCGCGCCGCTGGACGACGTGGCCATCGACATCGGCGACAGCGACCTGCCCGACGCCCCGCTGGCCGGTGGCTCCTCCGGCACCGCCTCCTGGGGCTGGGCCGTGCACAAGGCCGCCTCCGGGCTCGCGGAACGGCTCGCCGCGCGCGGCGAGCCGCTGCCCGTCGAAGGGGTGACCGTCACCGTCGACACCACCGAGGAGACCGCAGAGGAATCCCCGTACGCCCGTCACGCCTTCGGGGCGCACTTCGCCGAGGTCGCCGTCGACACCCGCACCGGCGAGGTCCGGGTGCGCCGCATGCTCGGTGTCTTCGCGGCCGGCCGCATCCTCAACTCCCGGACCGCGCGCTCCCAGTTCATCGGCGGAATGACCATGGGCATCGGAATGGCGCTGACCGAGGGCTCCACCCTGGACCCGGTCCACGGCGACTTCACCGAGTGCGACCTCGCCTCGTACCACGTCCCCGTCTGCGCCGACGTGGCCGCCGTCGACGCGCACTGGATCGAGGAGGACGACCCCCACCTCAACCCCATGGGCAGCAAGGGCATCGGCGAGATCGGCATCGTCGGCGCCGCCGCAGCCCTCGGGAACGCCTTCCGGCACGCGACCGGAGCCCGCGTGCGCACCCTGCCCCTCACGCCCGACCGGGTGCTCACCCACCTGGCCTGACCCCCGGCCGCGCATTCCCCGTCCGCGCGAAAGCGCTGGTCACCGGGGGTGCGCGGCCCGAAATGTTGCGCGACCGGCCCAGTCGGGTCACCCTGTGGAGTGACCCAGAAGAGACATCTGCTCACTCTTCGTATTCGGGGGTCGTTGGTTCAACGAGGCGAAGTCGTGGGCCTCGATGTGAGGAGCCTCGACGATGACCGTTCCACTCGACCGGCACTATCTGGTCGAACTCCAGGTTTCCGCAGAGCGTGTGGACCAGCTGCGACGCATAATCGCGGCCCACCTGCGCCACTGGAGTCTCGAACTCCACGTACGGCCCGTGTGCCGTGCCGTGGAGGAGCTGCTGACCAATGTCCACCGGCACGTCGGTGACGACAACCGCTGCGTCGTCGAACTCCGCTGGTCCGGACGGCACCTCACGGTCTCCGTCGCCGACAACGGCTCCGAGATGCCGCGGCTCCTCCACGAGGGCGGCGGCCTGAGCCGGGTCATGGCCCTCAGCGACAGCTGGGGCACCTGCCGGACCGCCGAGGGCAAGGTCGTCTGGTTCACCCGGTACGCCCAGGAGCCGCAGCACATCGAGCTGGTGCCGCTGCCGCCGCTGCCCGGCGTACGCGAGTTCCGCCGCCCGCCGGCCGTGGTCGCGGAGATCCCCGACCCCGTCGCGGCCGGCGCCGACGAGACCGTCCCCGTCCCCGACGCCGCCCCGGCGCTCGTCTGAGACGTACGGCCCCGCCCCCGCACCGCAGGCCCCGGCCGGCGCGGATCGCATGCCCCGAGCGTGCATGATCCGCGCCGGCCGGGTATGCGGTGGCGGGGGCAGTGCCGTGTCACGGCCCGCGTTGCGGGCGGGCCCGCCGCGCGGCACGGTCGAAGTACCGAGGCAAGGAGGCCACAGTCATGCCCATCGCGACGGTCAACCCCGCGAACGGCGAGACGCTCAGGACGTTCGACGCGCTGGAGGACGACGAGATCGAGAAGCGGATCGCCGCGGCCGACGCGGCCTTCCGCGACCACCGCACCACCACGTTCGCCGAACGGGCCCGGCTGCTCAACCGGGCCGCCGACCTCCTGGACGAGGACCAGCGGGACATCGCGCGCACCATGACCCTGGAGATGGGCAAGCCCATCACGGCCGCCCGCGCCGAGGCCGCGAAGTGTGCCAAGGCGATGCGCTGGTACGCCGCACGGGCCGAGGGACTCCTCGCCGACGAGCACCCCGCCGCCGGCGACGTGGAGGACTCCGGCGCGGTGCGCGCGTACGTCCGCTACCGGCCGCTCGGCCCGGTCCTCGCCGTGATGCCGTGGAACTTCCCGCTGTGGCAGGTCGTGCGCTTCGCCGCCCCCGCCCTGATGGCCGGCAACACGGGCCTGCTGAAGCACGCGTCGAACGTGCCGCAGACCGCGCTGTACCTCGGCGACCTCTTCCACCGCGCCGGCTTCCCGCCCGGCTGCTTCCAGACCCTCCTCGTGGGCTCCAAGGCCGTCGAGGGCATCCTGCGCGACCGCCGGGTGGCCGCCGCGACG
This sequence comes from Streptomyces sp. NPDC016469, assembly GCF_040632905.1. Taxonomy (NCBI): domain Bacteria; kingdom Bacillati; phylum Actinomycetota; class Actinomycetes; order Kitasatosporales; family Streptomycetaceae; genus Streptomyces; species Streptomyces sp. NPDC016469. Next base: position 3,333 of record NZ_JBEYCQ010000060.1, on the reverse strand, counting down.
CTCACCGGCAGCGAACCGGCCGGCCGCTCCGTCGCCTCCATCGCCGGCGACGAGGTCAAGCACACCGTCCTGGAACTCGGCGGCAGCGACCCCTACCTGGTCCTGCCCTCGGCGGACGTCGCCAAGGCCGCCCGCACCGCCGTCACCGCCCGCGCCCAGAACAACGGCCAGTCGTGCATCGCCGCCAAGCGGTTCATCGTGCACACCGAGGTGTACGAGGAGTTCGCGGAACGCTTCACCGTGGGCATGCGGGAGCTGACCGTGGGCGACCCGCTGGAGGAGTCCACCGACGTCGGGCCGATCGCCATGGAACAGGGGCGCGCGGACCTGGAGGAGCTGGTGGACGACGCGGTGGACCGGGGCGCCGAGGCGCTGTGCGGCGGCGGACGCCCCGAGGGCCTGGGCGGCGGGCTGGAGAACGGCTGGTTCTACGCGCCCACCGTCCTCGCCGGCATCACACCCGAGATGCGCATCCACCGCGAGGAGACCTTCGGCCCGGTCGCCACCCTCTACCGCGTGGACAGCCTGGACGAGGCCGTCACGGTCGCCAACGACACCTCCTTCGGGCTCAGTTCCAACGTCTGGACCCGCGACGCCGCCGAGGCCGACCGCTGCGTCCGGGACCTCCAGGCCGGCGGCGTCTTCTTCAACGGCATGACCGCCTCCCACCCCGCGCTGCCCTTCGGCGGGGTGAAGCGCTCGGGCTACGGGCGTGAACTCGCCGGGCACGGCATCCGCGAGTTCTGCAACGCCACCACCGTCTGGTACGGCTCCGAGCCCCGGTGACCGTACGCGCGACGCCCCGAACCAGCCCTGCCGAGAGGTCACCATGAGCGACGCCCCACCGCGGCCCGGCCCGTCCGACCAGGAACTCGACGCGCTGGACGCGCACTGGCGGGCCGCCAACTACCTGGCCGTCGGGCAGATCTACCTGATGGACAACCCCCTGCTGACCCGGCCGCTCGCTCCCGAGCACATCAAACCCCGGCTGCTCGGGCACTGGGGCACCTCGCCCGGGCTCAACCTCGTCTACACCCACCTCAACCGCCTCATCAGCGCGCGCGGCACACCGGCACTGTGCATCTGGGGCCCCGGCCACGGCGGGCCCGCCGTCCTCGCCGGCTCCTGGCTCGAAGGCAGCTACTCGGAGGCGTACCCGGACGTCAGCAGGGACGCGGAGGGCATGGGACGGCTGTTCAAGCAGTTCTCGTTCCCCGGCGGCGTCCCCAGCCATGTCGCCCCCGAGACCCCCGGCTCCATCCACGAGGGCGGTGAACTCGGCTACTCCCTCGCCCACGCCTACGGCGCCGCCCTCGACCACCCCGAGTTGCTGGTCACCTGCGTCATCGGCGACGGCGAGGCGGAGACCGGGCCGCTCGCCGGGTCCTGGCACGCCAACAAGTTCCTCGACCCGGTCCACGACGGGGCCGTCCTGCCCGTCCTCCACCTCAACGGCTACAAGATCGCCAACCCGACGGTGCTCGCCCGCCTCCCGCAGACCGAGCTCGACGCCCTGCTGCGCGGCTACGGGCACGACCCCCTCTACGTGGAGGGCGACGAGCCGCGCGCGGTGCACCGGGCGATGGCCCTCGCCATGGACCGCGCCGCCGACCGCATCGCGGAGATCCAGACCGCCGCCCGCGCCGGCGGCGACACCGACCGCCCACGCTGGCCGATGATCGTGCTGCGCACCCCCAAGGGCTGGACGGGGCCCGCCGAGGTCGACGGGCTGCCCGTCGAAGGCACCTGGCGCGCCCACCAGGTCCCGCTGCCCGGCGTCCGCGACAACCCGGACCACCTGCGCCAGCTGGAGGCGTGGCTCCGGTCCTACCGGCCGGACGAGCTCTTCGACGCGGAGGGCCGCCCGACCGCACAGGTCCTCGCCTGCGTCCCCGGCGGCGCAGCCCGCCTCGGCGCCACCCCGTACGCCAACGGCGGCCTGCTCCTGCGCGACCTGCCCGTCCCGGACCTCGACGGATACGCCGTCCCCGTGGACCGGCCGGGCACCACGCTCCGGGAGCCCACGCGCGTCCTGGGCGGTCTCCTCGAAGCGGTCATGGCGGCGACTGCGGACCGCAGGGACTTCCGGCTCGTAGGACCCGACGAGACGGCCTCCAACCGGCTCGACGCCGTCTACGAGGCCAGCGGCAAGGCATGGCAGGCCCGCACGCTCCCGACCGACGAGCACCTCGCCCGGGACGGCAGGGTCATGGAGGTCCTGTCCGAGCACCTGTGCCAGGGCTGGCTGGAGGGCTACCTGCTGACCGGCCGGCACGGACTGTTCTCCTGCTACGAGGCGTTCGCGCACATCGTGGACTCGATGGTCAACCAGCACATCAAGTGGCTGCGCACCTCCCGCCGCCTCGCCTGGCGCCGCCCCATCGCCTCCCTGAACTACCTGCTCACCTCGCACGTCTGGCGCCAGGACCACAACGGCTTCTCGCACCAGGACCCGGGGTTCGTGGACCACATCCTCAACAAGAGCCCCGAAGTCGTACGCGTCTACCTGCCGCCCGACACCAACACCCTGCTCTCCGTCGCCGACCACGCCCTGCGCAGCCGGGACTACGTCAACGTCATCGTGGCCGGCAAGCAGCCCGGGTTCGACTGGCTCACCCTCGACCAGGCCCGGGTGCACTGCGCGCGCGGCGCCGGCCTCTGGGAGTGGGCGGGCACGGAGGACGGCAGCCGCGAGCCCGACGTCGTCCTGGCCTGCGCCGGTGACGTACCCACGCTGGAGACCCTGGCCGCCGCCCAGCTGCTGCGGCGCCATCTGCCGGAGCTGGCGGTGCGGGTGGTCAACGTGGTCGACATGGCCCGGCTCATGCCGCACTCCGAGCACCCGCACGGCATGCCGGACTCCGAGTACGACGCGCTGTTCACCAGGGGCAAGCCGGTCATCTTCGCGTACCACGGCTACCCGTGGCTGATCCACCGGCTGGCCTACCGCCGCGCCGGGCACGGCGACCTGCATGTGCGGGGCTACAAGGAGGAGGGCACGACCACCACGCCCTTCGACATGGTGGTCCGCAACGACCTCGACCGCTACCGGCTGGTCATGGACGTCATCGACCGGGTCCCCGGCCTGGGCGTGCGCGCCGTGGCGGTGCGTCAGGAGATGGCGGACACCCGCACCCGGCACCACGCCTGGATCCGCGAACACGGCACGGACCTGCCCGAGGTGGCCAACTGGTCCTGGGAGGGCTGAACCGCCGCACGGCATACGGCGTGGGCCCGTGAAAAGGGCTCCGGCGGCGGGCTGTGGCGGTCGCGGCGTACCGAACGGGTCCGGCACTTGAACCAGTTCGCTTTGTAGCCCCACCACCGCCTTGT
>NZ_JBEYCQ010000059.1:0-17452 GCF_040632905.1 Streptomyces sp. NPDC016469 | reverse complement strand
GTACCTCATCGCTGCGCGATGAGCAAGCGAAGCGCCGCGCTTCGCTTGGCGCGCCCCTTCCGCTTCGCTCCAGGGGCTGTGGGGCCGGCTCGCTTCGCTCCCCGGTCCGCGCGGAGCGCGGGCGTTCTCTCCGCTTCGCTGCGTGAACGCAGTGAGTGGGCCTCGCTTCGCGAGGCCCTGACGGGCTGCCACTTCGTGTCTGCCCGTTAGGGGTTCCGCTTCGCTTCACCCCTGGCCCTTCCGGCTTCGCCTCCAGGGTCGGAAGAGGCCCGCTGCCGCGGGCCTGGCTGGCTACAGGGGTGGGGGCGCCGGTGCCGGGGTGTATATGACGGGCTGTGACCACGATCCGGTCCTGTATCCCCGGGTCGGGTCTTGCCCGGTGAGCACCCCACCAGCACCACGGCATCACCGTCGCGGCACTCGGCCACTTGCCAGCCGTACTTACTGCACCAACCTCGAATCCGTACGGCTCTTCGACCGGACCCGAACCAGCTCCCACCCCCCAGCCCTCCAACCGCAATCCGAACAGGCACAGACAGAGAGCGCACTCCTTTCCGAGGAGGAGAGCAGGACACGAGCACTGCTTCCCATGCCGTAACGGGCTGCCGCTTCCTGGCCGTCCTCTTCGATCCGACCCGGTCCCGCCCGCTTCAGCTCCTCGCCGTGGGCCCTTCCGGCTGCGCCTCCAGCGCCTCCAGCGCCTCATGGCCCGGTCCGGTGCTCGGTGAGAAGGATGACTCCGGGGCGCGTGCGGATTGCCGATGGCGTGCGGGCCGGTTGGCTATCAGAAGGCAAACCCATGCAAGGACATGTGCCCCCGCCACCACGACCTGCCCGGTGCCGGCGCCGTCACTCACCCTCCATGCAAGTAATCCCGCACTGATGCCCAGCATCGGCCAGTAGATCCACTGAGCCCTTCGCCGGCCTGGCCTGGTCCACTCAGGTGGGCTATAGGAATCAGAACGCTGTCTCATAGCCGCCTCTCTCATCAAAGGGCACGTTCCCCCGGCCGCCCCGAGCACCCCTCCTCCCCCGGCCGTTCATCCGCAGCTACCGTGCGAGTTGGCTGAGCGCTGACTCCGGCGCGCCCCGTATGCTTCATTTGTGGATAGAGATAAGCTATGGACTCAGAACCTCCCAGCGCTGATCGGTCGGGGGGAATGAGCGGAGCCGCTGCAACGGCTCCACGGGTGCCCGAGCAGAGTGGACAGCCGGCCGTGTCGGTTCATCCTCCGGTATCGCCTCCTCCCAGGGCAGGTGACTGATCCCGCCGACCGGATCGAGCAGGGCACCACGTGATCAGGAGAAGGCAGGCAAGATGCCGAGCACAGGCCGCACTAACCCGCGTGAGGCAGCGCAGCAGGAGGCTGTCGAGGCGGTTGTTCGTGCGCTCGAACTGCCTGCGCGGTCGGTCGTGCCGGAGAGGGGGCTGCGGACACAGGTGATCATGGCGACCGGGTCCGGGAAGACGCGGGTCGCGGCCCGTAGCGCGGAAAAGCTCCGAGCCGGACGCGTGCTCGTGCTCGTCCCCTCTCTCGACCTGCTCACCCAGACCGAGGCCGCCTGGCGGGAGGCCGGCCGTACGGGCCCGATGATCGGGGTCTCGTCCCTGCGGGGCGAGGACGCTTCGTTTCCAAACACCACGGACGTGCAGGAGCTGGTCGAGTGGGTGCGGCCGTTCGACAAAGTCACCGTATTCGCCACGTACGCCTCGCTCGGGCTGGGCACACTGGAACGCGCACACGCCGCGGGCCTACCCGGCTGGTCGCTGATCACAGTAGACGAGGCCCACCGCGTTTCGGGCCGGATCGGGAAGCCGTGGGCCGTCGTCCACGACAACACCCGCATCCCCGCTCTACGCCGGCTCTACATGACGGCTACGCCGCGTCTGTGGCAGCTGGACGAGAACGCCGGCCGCCGAGCGCCGGCCGAGCTGGTCGCGAGCATGGACGATGACCCCGAGGGCCCCTTCGGCAGCAGGGCGTACACCCTGACCCTCTCCGAGGCCGTGGACCGAGGCATCTGTGCCCCGTACCAGGTCGTCTGCGTCGACATCACCGACACCCGGCTCCAGGCCGCGCAGCTCCTGAGCGTGGAGGGCCGTTCAGATGAGATCCGCGGGGCCCGGCTCGCCGCGCTCCAGACCGCCCTGGTGAAGGCGTCCGCAGAGGAAGGGTTCCGCCGCACGCTGTCCTTTCATCACCTGGTCCGCGAGGCCGAGGCATTCGCGGCGCCGTCACCGTCATGATCGACTCGGGTGTGATGCTGCACAGTGGAGCGCTGGCCGCCCATCTGACGGCCCACCGGGAGGCTTCCGGGCCGGTCGCGCTCGTCGGTTATCTCTACGGTTTCACGGTCGACAACGCCGACGCGGAGGCCCTGGAACGGGAGATCGACACGGACGATCCGGACGCGACCATCGCCCGCTTCGCACGGACGGGCACCCGGTTCGACATACGGGAGCACTTCTACGGGAAGTACACGGACGACTTCGACGGTCTCCCCGCCCCGTGGGTGGTGTTCTGGTCCGGCCATGTCTCGGCCACGACCGAGGCGATCCGGGCCGCGGGCGGCTTCGACGAGAACTTCCGGTCCTGGGGCGGCGAGGACCTCGACCTCGCCTACCGGCTGCACCGGGACGGGCTGCGGTTCGCGCTGTGCCGGGACGCGACGGGCATCCACCTGCCGCACTACAAGGACTTCGAGGAGAACGAGGACGCGGCGGCGCCCAACTACCGCTACATGGCGCGGAAGTACGGCACGCCCATCACCGGGCTGCTGACCGAGATGCGTACCGTCTCACCGTTCGACTTCAACGAAGTCATCGCCGAGCGCGGGCTTCCGGCCTGCGCCGACCATCTCGCACGGCACGGGGTCGCCGGATGAAGCGGCTCCTGCCGGACGGGGTGGCCCGGCTGCTCGCGGCGCGCCGGGACATCGCCCGCCTGCTGCCCCGGGCCGGAGCCACGCCGGTCGTCGCGAGCGCGGTGGTCAACGTCCTCCTCGGCCTCCTGCCGGTGCTGTTCGTGGTGGCCGGCGCCCTGGTGCTGGGCCGGGTCCCGGCGGCAGTGCAGGGCGGGACCGGCTCGCCCGCCTTCGACACGCTGATCCGGGCCTTCGTGCTGGCGGCTGCCGCGTTCGTGGGACAGCAGATCCTCGCCCCCGTCCAGCAGGCACTCGGCGAGTCGATGGCCCGGCGCATCGACGGCCGGGTGCTGGACGAACTGATGGACGCAGCGACGTCAACACCCCAACCGCCTGCTCTCCCGCTTGGACGTCTCGACGGATCGCCGCGAAGAGCGCGGACTTGTCCGCGCTGGTGGTGACACGTCGCTTGGGCTTGTCCGAGGCCGACCTCGCACGCTTCTGTCTCACCAGATCGGCCAGCACCAGCTCCAGAACACTTTGTTGACGGCCAGTCACTGCGGCCAGTCACTCAGCGCGTAGTCGTTTCCCGCGCCCGTAGTCGCGCCGAACGACTGGGTTCGCTGTGCAGCGCCTCCAAGTAGGGTTCGTGTCATGGCCACTCAACACCCCGGCTCGTGGGCTGCCGATGCCATCCAGCGGATACTGGAGGATGGTCTGGGCCTGACGCCGACGCCTCTGCGCGCGCTTTCGCTGCCCGCGATCCGGGACATCGTGATCTACCTCAAGGACGAGTCCGCGCACCCCACCGGCAGCATGAAGCACCGCCTGGTGAGGGCCATGTTCCGTGAGGCAGTCAGCAGAGGGACCATCAGGGCCAATACGCCTGTCGTTGCGGCCGGCAGCGGAGCGGTCGCTGTCGCCTGCGCTCACTTCGCCAGGCTGCTGGGCCTGGAGTTCACCGCCGTCGTGCCGGTGAGGACCTCCGCAAACGCCCTGGCCAGGATCGAAGGAGAGGGCGGACGGTTCCGGGTGGGCGAGCAGCCACCGGCGGCGTTGCAGCAGGAGGCGAGGGCGTTGGCCGAGCAGTTGGGTGGCCACTTCCTGGACCACTTCAGCGACGCGGAGCGAGCGGTGGCCTGGTGTGGTGAGCCAACGATCGCCGGCGAGATCTTCGATCAGTTGCGCGGTGAACCACACCCGATTCCGCAGTGGATCGTGACCGGTGCCGGAACAGGAGCAACCTCGGCAGCGATCGGACGCCACCTGCGGCGGCACGGTCATCCGACCCGGTTGGCCGTGGTGGACCCCGAGAACTCCGCCTATTTCCCCGCGTGGGCAAGCGGGTGTGACGACTACACCACGGGAATGCCCTCGCGGATACCTGGCATCGGCCGCCCACGCACGGAGCCCGGCTTCCTGCCAGAAGTGATTGATCTGATGATCCCGGTAGCGGATGCGGCGTCCATTGCGGCCCTGCGGTGGCTTCGCACGGCTGCCGCGCTCGACGCCGGACCGGCGACCGGCACCAACTTCTGGGGAACGTGCCATCTCGTAGCGCGGATGCGCGAAGCGGGGACGCAGGGCAGCATCGTCACCATGATCGGCGACTCCGCTGGTCCGTACCGGAAGACTCATCTCAACGCGGAGTGGGTGCGGTCCCAGGGACTCGACCCCGCCCCGTACGAGGCCGACATTGAGCGGTTCGCCCGTACCGGGAACTGGCCGGCCGGCCGACGGTCCGTGTGAAAGCGGGCTCGGATGTCCTCAGTGCCCTTTCCCGACCGGATGGATGGGATGGGACGTGGGCTGACTTCGCTGAGCACGGTCAGGCGTCGACAACCGCTGTCGTGTGACGTCGACAAAGCCCATCCACCCGATTGACCCCACGGGCTTGCCCGCTCCACGTCCGAGTTGGCGTCCGCGCATGCGATAGGAATCGCCTTTGAGGGAGTGGACCTCGGCGTGCTGGACGAGGCGGTCGATCATGGCCGCGGCCACGGTTCCGTCACCGAAGACCTGTCCCCAGCGTCCGAAGGCACTGTTTCTCGGATCATGTTCTGAGCCAGATGACGAGTGCTGCGAGCGTGACGGTACCGAGGTAGATGTAGGCGCGTTTCTCGTAGCGGGTGGCGACAGCGCGGAAGCCCTTGAGGCGGTTGATGGTGCGTTCGACAGTGTTGCGCTTCTTGTAGCACTCGCTGTCGAAACCGGTCGGTCGACCGCCTCGGGCACCTCGGTCCTTTCGGTGTCTCTGTTGGTCGAGACGTTCAGGAATCGTGTGCGGGATGCCTCGTCGTCTCAGGTAGCGGCGGTTTCTGCGGGAGGTGTACGCCTTGTCCGCCAGGACACGGTCGGGCCGGGTGCGAGGCCGGCCGACTCCGGTGCGGGGCACCGACACCTGCTCCAGGACCCGCTCGAGCTGGGGTCCGTCACCGTAGTGTCCGGGTGTCAGGACGAAGGCGAGGGGCCGGCATCGCCCATCGGCGGCCAGGTGGGTCTTGGTGGTGAATCCTCCGCGGGAACGTCCCAGACACTCGCCGATCTGACCACCTCCTCCAGCCGGACCACCAGTTTCCGCAGTACCGGATCGACCTGGTTCGTCCCCTGCTCGGCCCCCTTTTGAGGAAGGGCGGCCGGAGGATCCTTCCTCGCACCGGCGGCGTGCTGTACCGCTGTCGAGTCCACCGACACGTCCCAGTCGATTCCGCCCGCCGCGTCCTCAGCTGGCTGGATGCGGGACAGCAGCATTTGCCAGGTTCCATCAGCTGACCAGCGGCGATGTCGTTTATAGACCGTCTCCCACGGCCCAAACCGCTCGGGCAGATCCCGCCACTGCACGCCCGTTCGCACCAGGTAGAGAACCCCGTTGATCACCCGTCGGTGGTCACTCCACCGACCACCACGCGCACCACCACGGGGCAAGAACGACTCCAGCCGATCCCACTCCGCATTCGTCAGATCCCCACGGCCCATGCAGCCAGCCTGACCCCAACACCCCACCCACGTCAGGAGATCCGAGAAACAGTGCCTAGGTGTTGTCGTGTGGCAGGGGTACCTCACGCGCGGAGCGCTGAAGGTCAGTCAGCTGATGACCGCTGGGACGGGCAGTCCGGTTGCACCAGGCAGATTGCGTTCACACAGGTTCGATGATGATGCACTTCTGCTCATGAAGGGCCTCGAGCACTGCCTGCCAGCGACTGCGGCCTCCCGACGACCAACCTAGAGCCCATGCCGGCGCGTCAGCTGTTCGAGCTACCGCTGCGAGTGAGTCCAGAGTCTTCAGCACTCGTGGCACTCCTAGGGGGACCTTGCACCCGATGTGCGCCCGGCTGAGCTCGTCTTGGTCGCGTTCGGCGTCGGGGTCCCGGAACCGCGCCACCGCAGTATCGCTGGGCAGCGCCCCGTTCTGGTGGGTCAGCAGATGCCGCAGATCTCGGGCCCACATCACCTCGTCAGTATCGACTTTGCTGCCGAGGACCTGATGCCCCGTAACCAGCGTCCTCCACGACGGAGACTCGTATCTCGGCGGGGCGGCGAGCTTGATGTGGTGCACCTTGCCGGCAAGAGTGAGTGAAGAACCGAGGGCTTCCTGGAGCGCCTTCTCCAGGTACACCTCGAAGGCGGTGACAGCGTTCTTGATGACTGAGGCTTCTGTGATCCAGTCGTATGCGTGAGGCCAGAGTCCGTCGACCGTGTCGTCGAAGAGGTCGACGTGTTCGTCCCCGTAATGCAGGTATGGGTCGAAGCGTTCGTTCATGACCTTCTCGGCCTCGTCCCAGGCCTCCTGATAGGCCCTTCCCGACCACCCGGCCGACAGCCGGAGGAAGGCACGGTTCTCCCGGTCGCTCCACTTCCAGTCTTCGAAGGCTCGGCTGACGGTTCCGCTGTCCTCATTCCGCGTCATGAGACGAGAGTAGAGAGCCAACGTCAGACGCCTCAGGGGTTTTTACCGCAGCTGATGACGGGATGGAGGCGCTGCTCCATCAGCTGGTGCTCGGCGGCAGCCAGGTGGCCACGACGGTGCGGGAGACGCCCGCGTTCGCGGATCGCGGGTTCGACGCGACAACGATCACGGACATCGCCCAGCCGCGGGGCCTCGCGGCGCACCGTCACCCCTATTTCCTCTCGAAGCGGTACGCCTCGACCACCTCGCCGAAACCCACCACCACCCCCACTGAGGCCGATAGGCACACCTGACAGGCAGGCAAAACAGCCTTGACCAGCAAAACACCGACCGAGCCATTACACGCTGCCGAAACCCGCAATAAACCTGGTCTCACTCCACACACCACAGATATCCCCAGCTCACACACCGGGACCATCAGGGTCTAACCGCCCGCTTGGCTTCTCAGCGAACCCACAACACACCAGGCCAGCAGTCCCTTAATACACCAACAAACCCCCCACCGGGCGTTACCAGGACTTGACCAAAACCCCAACCTGCCGCTTCCCTCCGCCGCCCGTGGGAACGGCCGACGGAACCGAGCAAGCACACCCCTGCCTGCGCCCAACGCTGGTTCAGGAACCTCCACACGAAGACCGGCCGGCCACCCGGCTCCAAGAACCGGCGGTACGCCCGCCACGGAGTGCTTCCCAGCGCGTGCGCAAAAAACCCGCCCCCCGCCTCGACGAGCAAGCGCAGCTCCCACCTCGTGACGCCGAGGGCGCAACGTGGCCAGTGGACACGACCCCATTACGGTGCGGGCTCTCCTGCGCGTCGAACTTCGACCAATCGCCGCCGAAGTTTGAGGCAAAGGGGAACCGAGCGTCAGGAGTGACCGCCCTCGGCGACGAGCTGCACCAAGCCGACCCATGGAAACTCGCCGCCCTTATGGACCGCCCGCACCCTCCATTGGCCTGCCGGAAGTTGCACTGGAGCCTGATCCGGCTGACCCCCGCCGGGATACTCCACCCCCAGATCGGCGCCCGCTTCGGCCGAATCCATCAACACCGCCGGGCCATCGTTGACCCACAGTCCGCTGTCCTCCCAAGCGGTGTCCGGATCGGCCAGAACCGCCTCGACCGCCATGAACAGCTCGGCCTCGGAGTCCGCAGCCAACCACCGGACGAAGAGCCGTTCCTCTGGCAGGAAGCATGTCTTTGCGGGTTCATCGGCCAGGACGAGCGCGGTTGCGGCGCCATCGCCCACGGCGATCACACCGGCCAAGTCCTCCACCTCGCAGGCACGATCGTAGTCATCACGGACATCCCCATCACCAAGAACAGACCCGTCCTCGGTGCATCCACCCCAGGCGTTCACCGAGGACTCCGGAACAACGATCAAGGGGCCGCCCATCGACCGCACCCACACCAACCCAGCACGGTCACAGCGATCAGTGTCGTGAGAAACATCCATACGCGCAGTCTGCCGCCCACCACTGACACCCCTCCGAAGCCGGCGCCGGGTCGGGCGACCTGGTCACTCAAACTTCGATGTCACACGCTCAAAATTCGATGCCACAGGACAAGAGCGAGCGGCGCGACTGGGGAGGGGGATGGCGGCGAGACGGGTGGATCAATTCGGGTGGACGGGCCGGCCGCCCTCGCCGCGTTCACCAACCTGCGGGTCCCAGGCCTCAACCCCGAACACGAGCACTGGCGACGCGGCGTGGAGGCCGCCGTCATCTACGCCCGCGAGCACGGCGACCTCCGCGTCCCGTCCACGTTCCGGGTGCCCGCCGTCGATGACCAGGAGGCGGAAGGCACGGGGTGGCCGGCCTCGCTCGCCAACTTCCCGCTGGGGCAGTGGACCGCCGACGCGCGCCGGTTCTACGCCCGCGGCGGCATGGACGAGGACCACGTCGCGCAGCTGGAGAAGCTCGGCATGATCTGGTCACACTTCGACGTCGCGTGGGAGGAGGGCCTGTCCGCCGCGCGCGGATGGGCCGCCAAACACGGGCACGTCCTGGCCCCGCTGGACGCCACCTTCCAGGGGGTACCGGGTGGGCGTCTTCCTGAAGAACGCGCGGGCCGCCGCCCGCAAGGCTCAGGAGATCGAGCAGCGGCGTGCCGAGGGGCTGCCGGTGGAGTCGTCGGTCGGGGCGCTGTCGGACGAGCGGCGCGAGCAATTGGAGGAGATCGACGCGTCCTGGTGCCCGAGCTGGCCGGTGACGTGGCAGCGCTGCTTCCACCTGGTGAGGATGCACCTGGACGCGAACGAGGCGCTGCCCACCGAGGCGGGCGACGTCGTGCGCCAGGGGGAGGATCTGGGGCGGTGGGTGCAGTCGGTGCGGTTCGGCTGGGACGAGCTCACGGCCGTGCAGCAGTGGATGTGCGAGCAGGTTCTCGGGATCGAGCCCGCGACCGAGGACGAGAAGCCCAAGCGCCGTACGCAGGCCGACAAGTGGGCGATGAACTACGAGGCCGCCAAGCAGTTCTACGAGCGCGAGGGGTACCTCCAAGCCGCGGCCGATCACGACATCACCGTCGACGGCCCCAACCTCGCGGCCCAGGCGATCGAGGCCGGGCTGGGCGACGAATACCACCTGTTCATCACCACGAGCGTGGTCGGCGGCGGCAAGCGGTTCTTCCCCGACGGCGTGCACCTCGATCTCGACCTGGTCGAGGAGCGCGCGTTCGGCAGCGGGCTGATCTACGCGCGCTACCGGGCCGGCTGAGCCGCAGGGGCCGGTCCCGCCTCCCGGTGCAAGGGCGGAGGACTTCGCCCGGCTTCCAGCGGCCCGTAGAAATCGGATTGCCCCGGGGGGCAGCGCTCGCGTTGGCTGGGCAGCATGGCTGGACTGCGCACCGAGCGCCTCGTGCTCCGTCGATGGCAGGACTCCGACCTCGAACCGTGGGCGGCGATGAATGCCGATCCCGAGGTGCGGGAGCACTTGGGCGACTTGCTCACCCGGGAACAGAGCGATGCCTCCGTGGCGCGGTTCCAGGCCGAGTTCGACCAGCGGGGCTACGGGTGGTGGGCAGTCCAGGTGCGGGCCACGGGCGGGTTCATCGGCTTCGCGGGCCTGGACCGAGTGGATGACGGCATGCCGTTCACGGGGGTCGAGATCGGTTGGAGGCTCGCTCGCCCGGCCTGGGGGCGGGGTTACGCCACCCAGGCGGCCCTGGCCGGCCTGGCCTTCGGTTTCGAAGCGCTCGGGCTCCCCGAGATCCTTGCGGTGACGACTGCTGCCAACCTCCGTTCCCAAGCGGTGATGCGCCGGATCGGCATGACCCGCGACCCGGCCGACGATTTCGACGACCCCGCCGCGCCCGAAGGGCCTCTGCGCCCGAACGTGCTGTACCGGATCGCGCGCGGTGCGGGGAGCTGATGCCCTGGCGGAACGCTACTGGTCCGAGGTGTCCGGGGTGGTGAACAGGTCCTGGAGGTCCGGGTCGCCAGGTTGAGCAGCCAGGTGTGGGCGGGGTCGTTGTCGTACCGCTGGTGCCCGAGCAGGTAGAGCGGTACGGGCGGCAGGTCGAAGGGCAGCGGCAGCGTGGTCAGGCCGAGCTCGTCACGGCGGAGCGGGTGACCGCGTCGGGGAGGGTGACCACGACGCCGGCGTCACGGGCGAGCTACAGCCAGGTCCGCACCGACGCGCGTGCCGGGTCGTAGGGTCGCGGGCCTTCCAGGCGCGCCGGAGCGTCTCCTGCACCAGATCCTCGGCCTCGTGCACCGACCCCGTCGCGGCGTGGCGCGATCGGCGATCTCTGAGGGCCGACTCCGGTGATCCTGAACGGAGTTCTATGCGCTCAGCCGCCTCGTACGATCACGGCTATGCCGCCGACCGGCCGCTCGTCGCGGTACTGGGCGATCTGGAAGGGTGCGAAGGCGTCGCTGCCCACCTCGTCGGTGACGACGAGCAGCAGTTCCATGTCGCGCTGCTCCATCGGGCTCAGCGTGAGCGTGTGGGTCAGCTCGTTCTGCCCCTGGGCCTCTTCCCCGGTGGTGGTGTCCTTCAGGGACAGCCAGGCCGATGCCTCGACCGGGCGCAGGCGCTCGTCGTTGGGGATGTTGCCCCACAGCTCCCGGGGCATCGGGCGGACGCCGATCTGGTACGTGGCGTCGTCGTCCGCCGGGTTCGTCGCGAGGAACGCGAAGGGTTCCGGCGCGGTGGGGGCGGCCGGCAGGACGGCCAGGTTGTGCTGGGCCCAGTGCCTGTCGTTGACGGGGTCCGCGAGGCCTCCGGCGGCGACGTTGTCCAGCGGGTGCCAGACCTTGGCCAGGAGGCAGATGTGGTTGCCCGAGCTCGCCGGGATCCGGGCGGTGAGGGGGGTGGTCTCGGCCCGGCCGCCGTGCGGGGGCACCTCGACCGGCGAGAACCCCATGAACTTCGACGGGTCGGGGATGACGGGCCCGCTCACCGGCTTGGACCACCAGAGGCCGACGTACGCCATCGAGGGGCTGTTTCCGCCCTGCCAGTTGCCGATGGCCACCTGAGCGGTCAGGTCCTGTCCGGGCTGGAACGCCGTCAGCGGCTGGATTCCCGAGCAGAGGTACCAGCAGACGCCGTTGGGTACGGGGCGCTCGCCGTCGTCCTCGCCCACGTCGGGCAGGTCGGGCGGCGGGTAGCTGTGGATGTAGAGGTAGGGCCGGTCGTTGCCCCCCTCGTGCGGTTGTTGCTTCCGGCCTCGATCGGTGTCCATGGCTGGGTCCTCACAGGTCCTGGTAGGCGAGGATGTCGACGCCCACCGGGTCGTCGTCGATCGGGCCGCGGGTGGACCAGCACGGGTGGGCCGTGCCCCGGTCCGCGTCGAGGTCGAGGTTCGTGTCGCCGGGTGTGCCCCGGGCAACGTCCTCCCACCTGCGTACGCAGTCGGGGCCGGTGGCCGTGAGGACGATGCCCGGGTCGGCGCCCACGGGAACGGTCTTCGTGTAGTCGACCGGGTTCTCCATCTCGGTCCGCGGATAGCGGTAGAACGTGCGGACGTCGTCCGTTTCGGGGCGGTGCGGCTGCATGGTGTCGCCCGGTACGGCGAGGAACTGGTGGTAGAGCGGGAAGCCCAGCCGCCCCTCCGGGTAGATGAGGCCGCAGCCGGACAGGAAGGCGCCCGCCTTGCCCAGGGCTTCCCACAGCCGTACGTGGAGGTCGAACAACTGGGAGACCAGCTCGTCGAGTTGGGGGACTCTGGCGGCCTCCGCGAAACCGCTGCCGGTGAGGGGTTGGCTCTGCGAGGCCAGTGCGTCCTTCTCGGCCTGGCTGAGGTCGGTGGAGAACGCGTTCCGCCAGTTCTCCGCCACGTGCTTGTCCCAGAACGTGCAGCTCTTCTCCTCGCTCCACTCCCCCCAGCACGGGCCCCCGAGCAGTACGGCAAAGCAGAGGAACGCCAGCACGGCCAGGCAGAAGCTGCCGCAGGCGCTCTCGCTGTCGGCGGTGCTGTCCGTCGCCGTCGGGGGCCCGACCTGGCCGCCGCCGTACCCGTGGTAGGTGGTCGGTTTCACCCCGGGGCCGTGGGCGTACGGGGGTGTGGCCGTCTCGGGTGTGATGGCCGGCTGCGGCGGGTGCGCGGGGTCGGCGAAGAACTTCGTGACGAACGAGGCGGGCGGCAGGGCCGGCGCGGGCGGCTGGACGAAGGTGTCGAGGAGTTCCAGCTGCCTGATCAGGCGCCCGTAGCCCAGGGCGGGATTGGGCACCGGGCTCAGCTTCGACAGGTCGTACGTCTCCCCCAGCGACCTCGTGAGGAAGTCGGCTGTCTCGCCGGGCAAAGTCGCCTCCGGCGCGTTGTCGAAGCGCAGGGAGTCCGCGATCGCCCGGCAGCTCCGTACGTCCGGGTACCGTTCGCCGCACCACGATCCGACGGCGTTACGGGCTATGCGGTCCCGGAGCCGGTGAGAGCGGCGTGGTCCGCCGACGACCTGGGTGAGGTAGACGGAGCCGGTGGCGTTCGCCGCGTAGCCGGACAGGATGCCGAAGGCCAGGGCGCGGGTCTCTCCCGTACGGGCTTCGGCGAACGCGGTACGTACGAGCGCGTCGGTCCTGCGGGCGAGGAAGACGTCTCCCCATCCCCACTGGGACACGGGTTCGTTCTGCTGGCGCGGGTGGCGCGGGATGTGGGCCATGGTCCGCAGGCGTTTGCCGAGGCTGTCCATCCGGAGGAACGTTCCCTTCGCGTCGCTCGTGGCGTGGCGCAGGCTCAGGGTGGCCTCGCAGAACCTCGACGCGGCTTCGGGGCTCGAAGGGTCGGACAGGGCCGTCTCGATCTCGCCGCGGATTCTGCCGATCTCGGCGTAGAGGGCGAGGCCGTCCGTCCACATCTTCGCCGCTTCCTCGAGCAGCTCGGCCTCGGTGCCGTCGGATGCGGCGTGGGCGAGGACGTGGTCGAGCAGGGCGCCGAGTCGCACGTGTGCGGGGTGGTCGGCGCAGTCGTCGACGAGCTGGTTACGGGCCGCGTCGAGCGCCGGGTCGACGGGGGTGGCCGCGAGGGTGTCGAGCTGCTGCGACAGGGCGACGACATGGGTTCGGGCGTCGATCATGACGCACACCCCTTTTTGGGTGTCGGTGATGACCCACCGGTTCTTGGGTGTCGGTGCCATCGGACGAGATCCGCGACGGGTGCGGTCCGCCGTCGGCGCGGTGCGTATTCCCTGCGGCCGACCGGGCCTTCGATCGCGCGTTGCGGAATTCTCGAAATGGCCTGTGCCACCAGCATCGCGCCGTTCCGTGCACCCGGCAACTCCGTCATGGGCCGGCGGCCGGCCGGCCGACGCGGGTGCGGTACGCGCCGGACACGGCGGTCAACTGGCTTACTGGCCGAGGTGGTTCGTATGCTTCGATACTCAGTTGCGGGTCACGGGGCCTCGTCCTTCGCGAAGTGGGCGGCGGAGTGGGTCAGATCCGATGGGGCCGGGGCGGAGAACCCTTGCTCCTCGCCGTACCCCCCTGCCTGGGCCGCTCGGTCAGTGCCGGGACGGGGCGGCGCACCGGAAGCCGGCGGCGTGGCCCGTGGAGCGGGGCACCTCGGGGTAGTGGCACAGGTTGCGCTCGACCGGTGTGCCGTCGGCGGCGATCAGGGTGGCGGGCAGCGTCTCGGGGGCCTTGCCGTGCTCGACCCAGGCGGTCAGCGCGGCCAGGCCGTCGGCCGAACCGTCCTGGCCGTCGAGACCGCAGTGGCTGGTGCCCGGGGCGAGGAAGACGCGGTAGAAGGTGTCGACCGCCTTGGAGCCGCCCAGTTCCCGCTCGACCCGCTCGTGGTACTCGACCGTGCCCCGGGCCGGGATGAACTGGTCGTCCTGGCCGTGCCAGGTCAGCAGCTTGCCGCCGGACCTGCGGAAGCCGGACAGGTCCGGGTCGTCCGTGCCGATGACCTCGTCGTACTCGGCCCGGGACTGCTTGAACAGCTGGGTGAACTCGCTGTAGGTGATCTCGGATACGTCGTAGAGCGGGTCCTTCTTCAGCCAATTGGCGACCCAGGACTCCGGGACCCCGAAGGGGGCGCCCACGACGGTGCCGTCCGGGGTGGTCGTGGTGCCCGCCAGGCCCTTGAGGTCGGCCGTGACCGGGACGCCGGACCACAGCTTCTTGCCGGTGGTGGTGCGCGGGCCGTCCCAGATCTTTCGGACGACGGACGCGTCGGCGGCGGTGATGGTCAGTTCCCTGCCGTCGCACACGACCTTGGTTCCGATCAGGCGGCGCGGGTCGAAGTCGCATCGGGACGGGTCGTTGACCAGGCCGTCCTCGGCACCGTCGGGCTTGTCGCACGCCTTGACGGCGGCGTTGGTGAAGGCGTCCAGCTCACAGCCGGTGGGGTAGGTCTTCTCGTTGTTCATGACGACCTGCGGCCACAGCGTGGCGACCTCGAATTCGTCCCAGTTGACCGCGGGCGCGTCGGCGAGGATGCCGTCGTAGTCGTCGGGGTGGCGCTGCGCCTCCGCGTAACCCTGGCGGCCGCCGGTGGAGCAGCCGGTGAAGTAGGAGTACGCGGCGCGCTCGCCGTAGACCGAGGCGACGACCTGTTTGCCGGCCACGGCGGCCTCGTGCTGGGAGCGGTGGGAGAAGTTCTTCAGCGACGTGGTGTTGACCGTGCCGTCGCTCTTCAGCGCCCAGCTCACGTCGAGGACGTCGCCGACGCCGGCGTCCGTGGTGGTGGCCGCGTAGCCGCTCCTGACGGCGTTGCCCATGCCGACGCCGTTGTCCCCGGCGAGGTAGGCGCTGCCGCCGAGTGCCTGGAAGCGGCCGTTCCAGCCCTTCTCCGGCAGCCAGTTGGAGATCGTCACGTGGTCGCCCTCGCCCGGGTGGGTGAGGGCGACGGTCACCTTGCAGAAGGCGGGGACGTCCTTGGCCTCGCCGCCGAGGAGGCCGGTGCCCTTGATGGTTCCGCCCGCATCGCGGACCGCCGTCACGGACTCCACCTCGGTGCCGGCCGGCGCCTCGACCGGCGCCTGGGCGCAGTGGAACGCCGTGGGGGATGCGGGCGTCCGGCCCGTCCGGTCCTCGGCGGAGGCGGTCGGCAGGCAGACCGCCGTGGCCAGGGGCACGCCGGCCGCGATCGCGGCCAGAAGTCGTCGATTCATGAGTGCCCGTCCAGGCAGTAGGGGCGTACGGGGGCCGCGTGTCGACACACGTGTGCGGCAGGGGGAAGCACAACCGGCGACGGCGGGAGCCATGGGCTCACCGTGCGGCGGAGACCGATCGAGAATGTATCACCGGTTAGACAGGTGACGAAAGGAATGCGGGTCCGGCGCTCCGGCGTTCCGGTCACTGGTCGGCTCGAACGATGGCGCGTTCTTGCACCTCGATACGGTCACCTGTCAGAATGGTGACGTGAACCTTGACCATGTCTTCGTCTGCGGGAACCCGGCGCTCGACTTCGCGGCCACCCTCCGGGCCCGGCGGTCGACGCGCTTCGAGATGTTCGTGTCTCCGGACCGGCTCAACGCCTGGTACCTGGAGTCCGGGCTCGTGGACGCGGTCGTCCCCGGCACCGAGAACGACGTCCGGGCGGCGGTCACCGTGCGCGAGGCCGCCTACCGGCTGATCACCGACCGCCGCCTCGGCGAGGAGTTCGACCGCGAGGCACTCGCCGTGCTCAACGCCGCCGCGCGCAGGCCTCCCGTGACGCCCCAGCTCACCCCGGCGGGCCGGCACACCGAGGCGACGCCCGCCCAGGCCCTGGCCACCGTCGCCCAGCGAACAGTCGAGCTGCTCAGCGGCCCGGACGTGCCCTTGCTGAAGGAGTGCGGCAACCCCGAGTGCACGCGCGTCTACATCGACCGGTCCCGGGGCATGCGACGGCAGTGGTGCGGCATGGAGTCCTGCGGCAACAAGTACAAGGCCGCCGCCTACCGGGCCCGCAAGAAGACCGCGGCGGCGGACGCCGCGAGCTGACGGGCGCCGGCCCCGGCCCCGGATCGCGCGGGGTGGGGCTTCGGCTCTCCGGCGCCGCCCGGGCGGACTCGGGGTGGGCGGCCGCGCGCAGTTCGCGCGACGCGCTGTGCCGGTGGCTTATGACGGTGCCCTGCGCCCCCGCCCCCCGCCTGGCTCTCCGCGCTACCGCCCGGTGGCGGCCTGGTGCAGATGACGGCTCACATCGCCCACCATGCGGATCTGAACCCTCCGCTCCACGAAACGCCACTGCCCTTCGCGGCGGGCGAAGCGGTCGCAATACCGGCCCGCGGCGACGGGCTGCAGCGGCAGGTCGGCGAGCGACTGGAGGACGGTGACGTACGAGCGCGCGACCGCCGCGCCCGCCTGTTCGTCCACCTCGACGCGGATGTTGGTGGTGACGTGCTGCGTACGCGGCGTGCCGTCGGCATGGACGATCACGGTGTTCCGGAACATCTCCTCGATCGCGGCGCTTCCGCCGACCGGCTCGCCGCTGCCGTGGAACGTGGCGTCGGCCAGCAGAGCGCCGAGGCCGGCGAAGTCGCCGTCGTCCACGAGTTCGGCGTACCGGGCGATCAGGTTCTCGATGATCCGGTGACTCGGCAGGGAGTCGCCGAGCGGGCAGGAGGGCGTGGGCACGAACTTCTCCATGGTGGCCTTCGAGGGGCGGGTGGCTCTCGCGCGACGAGGGGCGCGGGTGATTCATCGGGGGTGCCCAGGGCGGCCGTAGCCCGCGCGGCGGCCGCCGCGCGGGGCGAAGGGGCCGAACGGTGCTGCTACAGGCCCAGGTCGAGGGCGACGCACGAGTAGAACTTCCACGAGTTCTCGGGGGTGTACGTGTCTCCCCCGGCACCCGGCGCAGCTTCCACCTCCGCCGTCATGTCCTCGCCGCGGATCCGCTCGGGGAGCTTGCCGAAGCGCATGTGCCTCACTGCCGCGTCGGCGTCCATGGCGCGTTCCTTGTTCATGGCTCTGCCCCACTTCTTCGGTCGTGGATCACGTCCTGTTCGTCGCTCCGGGCGACTACTGCCAGCATGCACCCCCGCTCGTCACCCGTCAAACCAGTGACGCAATTACTGACGGGTGACTGTGCATGCCGTGCACCCTAGGCCGCCCGCCTTCGCCGTCACGTCGGGCGGCCTCTGTCTCCCCCCCGTTACCGTTTTCGTGGCTCCGGGGTGGGGCTACCGGCCTTCGGGTCCGGCATGACTTCCCCCCCTTGTTAACCATGACAATGCCGTTGCTTTTGGGGCTACTGCCATCTGTGGTTCAGGGCGATGGTGACGGCTGGGCGGTGCTGGCTGGCGGGTTCGTCGGATGCC
>NZ_JBEYCQ010000058.1:0-18538 GCF_040632905.1 Streptomyces sp. NPDC016469 | reverse complement strand
GTCCCGCCGTCGGCCTCCAGGAGCAGCTGGAGCACGGTGAACTCCTTCGGTGACAGATCCAGGTCCCGCCCGTCCCGGGTCGCCGACCGCCGTACGGTGTCGAGCCGGATGCCGTACCGCTCCAGCTGCGGCGGTACGGGGCGGGCGCTGCGCCGTCGCAGGGCGCGTACGCGCGAGACCAGCTCGGGGAACTCGAACGGCTTGCCCAGGTAGTCGTCGGCGCCCAGGTCGAGCCCGGCGACCCGGTCCTCCATGGAGCCGGCGGCCGTCAGCATCAGGATCCTGGTCCGCGAGCCGGAGGCGACGAGCCCGCGCGCCACGTCGTCGCCGTGCACCCGGGGCAGATCGCGGTCCAGGACGACCACGTCGTAGTCGTGCAGCCCCAGGTACGCCTGGGCGGCATCACCGCTGTACACCGTGTCGACGGCGAAGCCCGCCCGCCGCAGCCCGGTGGCGACCAGCTCCGCGAGGATCTCCTCGTCCTCGGCGACCAGTACCCGCATCGTGATGTCCCTCGCCTCGTGCATGCGTGTCCACTCCCTCCCAGGATGCGTCCTTGATACGGGAAGGGAGGTTTCGCAAAGCTCTCCGGCCGGAGCGGTTCAGCGGCCCAGCGACTCCGCGTCGCCCATCACGATGACCGGCTCCATGGCCGGGTCGAGGGCGCCCAGCAGTTCCTTCATCCGGTCCTCGGTGACCGAGACACAGCCCTGGGTCGGCCCCCCGTGGTCCACGTGCACCCAGATCCCGCCGCCGCGCTCCTCGCCGAGGGGGCGGGTGTGGTCGAGCGGAGAGGTGCCGGGGAGCCGGTTGTAGTCGATGGCGACGACGTAGTCGAAGGAGCCCTCCAGCGGCTCCCCGTGGAACCCCTCGCCCGTCACGGCGAAGTCCGGGCTCAGGTCGTAGGGGAGCGCCGTGTCCGGGGGTGCGAGGCGGCCGCCCGCCGCGGTCAGCGTGAAGACTCCGACGGGTGAGCGCAGATCGCCCTGCCAGTGCTCGTCGGTCCAGCCGTTGAGGGCGTTGTGGGCGGGCCAGGGACCCAGTGTGGCCCGCCAGCCCGGCCCGGCTGGCCCGTCCCGGGTGTAGAGGACGGCGGTCGACCGGTTGGAGTCCACCGAGTCCCCGGTCACCACGAACGCCTGCCGCGCCGTGGCCGGGACTGCCGCCCGGGTCTTCGGCCCGAGGCCGGGAAGCTCCGTGGGCTGCGGCGAGGCCGCCGGAGCCGACGGCACGGGCGACACCCCTCCCGACAGCGCCCCGGCGGCGGAGGTTGTGGCCCCGGACGGTCCCGGTACGCCGCTGATCCGTGCCTGCTCGGTAGCGGCACCGCTCATGTCCGTACCGGCGAAGCCACCCGCCCCGCAGCCGGCGACCAGCGCGAGCAGGACCAGGGAGCAGACGACGTGCGGCAGACGCAAGGGTGCGCGCGAAGGGGGCACGGGCACGGAGGGCTCCTCAGCAGTGGGTGCGCCGGTGTCGGCCCAGCCAGTCATTGCCGCCCACGTCGCCGCCCAATCCGGTGCGGGGTCCATCCGGCCGTAGCCGTTCAGGTGATTCCTGTGCTTAATCGGAACCGCTCGGGTGTGCCTCGGCGCCGGTCACGCGAACAGCCCCCGGCCAGTGGCGGCCGAGGGCTGTTTCACGTGAAACCGCGAGGAGCGGTTACTTCTGCGCGTCCTTCGCCGGCGCGGCCGGCTTGCGGAGCTGGATGTTGAGCTCGCGGAGGCGGGTCTCCTCCAGAACGGTGGGCGCGCCCATCATCAGGTCCTGGGCGTTGCCGTTCAGCGGGAAGGCGATCGTCTCGCGGATGTTCGGCTCGTCGGCGAGCAGCATCACGATGCGGTCGACGCCCGGGGCGATGCCGCCGTGCGGCGGGGCGCCGAGGCGGAACGCCTTGAGCATGCCCGCGAACTCGCGCTCCACGGTCTCGCGGTCGTAGCCGGCGATCTCGAACGCCTTGATCATCAGCTCGGGCTCGTGGTTCCGGATGGCGCCGGAGGACAGCTCGATGCCGTTGCAGACGATGTCGTACTGCCAGGCGAGGATGTCCAGCGGGTCCTTCTCCTCCAGGTCCTTCAGGCCGCCCTGGGGCATCGAGAAGGGGTTGTGGGAGAAGTCGATCTTGCCGGTCTCCTCGTCCTTCTCGTACATCGGGAAGTCGACGACCCAGCAGAACCGGAAGACGCCCTCCTCGAAGTGGCCGGCCCGCTTGGCGGCCTCGACACGGACGGCGGACATGATCTTGGAGACCTCGTCGAACTCGCCGGCGCCGAAGAAGACGGCGTGGCCCGGGACGAGCGAGAGGCGCTCGGTGAGCGTCTTGACGTCGTTCTCGGTGAGGAACTTGGCGATCGGACCGGCCAGCGTGCCGTCCTCGCCGACGCGGACCCAGGCGAGGCCCTTGGCGCCGTGCTGCACGGCGTAGTCGCCGAGGCCGTCGAAGAACTTACGGGACTGACCTGCCGTGTCCGGCACCGGAAGGGCGCGGACGTGCTTGCCGGCGAACGCCTTGAACTCCGAGTCCGCGAAGACGTCGGAGATGTCGACCAGCTCCAGCTTGGCGCGCAGGTCCGGCTTGTCGTTGCCGTACTTCAGCATCGACTCGCGGAACGGGATGCGCGGGAACGGCGAGGTGACGTGGCGGCCGTTGCCGAACTCCTCGAAGAGCTCGGTCATCAGCTTCTCGATCGGCCGGAAGACGTCCTCCTGCTCCACGAAGGACATCTCGACGTCGAGCTGGTAGAACTCGCCGGGCGAGCGGTCGGCGCGGGCGTCCTCGTCGCGGAAGCAGGGCGCGATCTGGAAGTAGCGGTCGAAGCCGGAGATCATCAGCAGCTGCTTGAACTGCTGCGGGGCCTGCGGCAGCGCGTAGAACTTGCCGGGGTTGAGCCGGGACGGGACGACGAAGTCACGGGCGCCCTCGGGGGAGGTCGCGGTGAGGATCGGCGTCGCCATCTCGTTGAAGCCGAGGGCGACCATCTTGGAGCGGATCGAGGCGATCACGGCGGAGCGCAGCATGATGTTGCGGTGCATGCGCTCGCGGCGCAGGTCCAGGAAGCGGTACTCCAGGCGCCGCTCCTCGTTCACGCCGTCCTCGGCGTTGATCGTGAAGGGCAGCGGGCCGGCCTCGCCCAGCACCTCGACCTCGGAGACCTCGATCTCGATCTCACCGGTCGGCAGGTCCGGGTTGACGTTCTCGGCGCCGCGCGCGGAGACCTTGCCGTCGATCCGGACGACGGTCTCCTTGGTGAGCTTCGCCAGGGCCTCGTTGCCCGGCGTGCCGGGGCGGGCGACGAGCTGCACGAGACCGTAGTGGTCGCGCAGATCGATGAAGAGGATGCCGCCCAGGTCTCGGCGATTGTGCAGCCAGCCGCTCAGCCGGACGTCGGTGCCGACGTCAGAGGCGCGGAGCTCGCCGCAGGTGTGGGACCTGTACCGATGCATCGTCGTTCATCCAGTCTTCGCGGTTGGGGGAAATTCAGCTCTCCCAGGCTACCGCCCGCGACCCAAGCGTTTCGATGTCGTTGTCCGCAGCAAGATCGTCCGTAGCCCCGCACCCGCGCCCTTCCCACGCATGCCGGTTTAAAGTGGGGCAATGCGCACCGAGGACGTGCTGGCCGCGACCGCGACCGGGCTGTGGCGCTGGGACAACGGAGCCGGGACGGTCACGCTGGACGCGGAGGCCGCCCGTCTGCTGGAGCTGCCCGCCGAGCCCGGCGTCTTCCGCGAGTCGGAGGTCCGCTCCCGCTTCCACCCCGTCGACTGGAACGAGATCGCCGGGGTGATCAGCCTCGCCGTGGCCGAGGGCACCCTGGCCGAGGCCCGGCTGCGCATCGTGGACGGCAGCGGCCGGGTCCTGCGCACCGTGCGCAGCCGCTCCAAGCCGGTCCCGGCCGGCGAGGGCCGCCAGGACTACGTGCTCATCGGCACGCTCCAGGAGGTCGCCGAGCCCCCGCCGGGCACCGTCGGGACGCACACCGCCATCACCGGCGACTGGCGGCGCTCCCGCGAGGCGTTCCTGCTGGACGCGGGGCGGGCCCTGGCGGAGGCCGGGTCCACCACGGAGGTGCTGCGGGTCGCCTACTCGCTCTCCATGCCCGGGTTCTCGCCGGACGGCCTCGCGGTCTTCGGCGTCGAGGGCGAGCGGCTGACCGTCGTCGGACAGCACGGGCACTCCCTCAGCGACGAGGGGCCCTTCACCGACATGCCGCTGGACACGGACTACCCGGCCACCGAGGTCGTCCGGACGGGCCGGGCGATCTATCTGCCCACGCCCGAGGACTACCGGGCCCGCTACCCCGCCACCTGGCCGCTGGCCCAGCGGTTCGGACGCCGCTCCTGGGCCTTCCTGCCGCTGATCGTGTCCGGCCGCACGATAGGCACCTGGATGGCCGGCTTCCGGCACCCGGTGGCGTTCTCGCCGGACGAGCGGTCGGTGCTGACGACCGTGGCCCGGATGCTCGCCCAGGCGCTGGCCCGGGCGGGCGCCGCCGACACCGAGCGGGAACTGTCGCTGGGCCTCCAGCGCACGATGATGCCCTCGCTCGGCCCGGACATCCCCGGGATGACCGTGGCGGCGCGCTACGTGCCGACCGGCGGCGGCCTCCAGGTCGGCGGCGACTGGTACGACCTGATCCCGCTGCCCAGCGGGCGCATCGCCCTCGTGATCGGCGACGTCCAGGGCCACGACGTGCGGGCGGCGGGCCTCATGGGCCAGCTCCGGATCGCACTGCGCGCGTACGCCTCCGAGGGGCACCGCCCCGACGCGGTGCTGGCGCGCGCCTCGCGCTTCCTCTCCGGCCTCACCGCCCCCGGCGAGGACGACGAGGCCACGGCCGCGCGGTTCGCGACCTGCCTGTACGCGGAGGCCGACCCGGAGACCGGGGTGCTGGACATCGCACGGGCCGGCCACCCCGACCCCGTGGTGATGACCGCCGACGGCACCGCCGTCGTCCGGCAGACCGAGGGCGGGCTGCCCCTGGGCGTAGAGGCGGACGCGGACTATCCGACGACGCGGATCGTCCTGGAGGCCGGGGAGACGATCATGCTCTGCACGGACGGGCTGATCGAGACCGGCGGCCACGACCTCGCCTCCGGCTGGGTCCGGCTCCGGCCGATCCTGGAGCAGCACACCGGCGATCTGGAGAAGCTGGCGGACGCGCTGGTGCAGGCGGTGCACGGGCCCGGCTCGCACTACACGACCGGGCCGCTCGCGGACCGGCGCGAGGACGATGTCGCGGTCCTGCTGCTGCGCCGCGAGGGCACCGTCACGTCCCCGGCGGCGCCCCGGCGGACCGCGCTGTCCATCGCCCAGGCCGAACCGGAGCGGATCTCGGCGGCCCGGCAGCTGCTGCGGGAGCTGCTGCACGACTGGGCGGACCCCGACCAGGTCGACGCGGCGGTGCTGCTGCTCTCCGAGGTCGCCACGAACGTCCTGGTGCACACGGACGGGGACGCGCTGATGGTCGCCCAGGCGACCGGGACGCCGGGGGAACGGTGTCTGCGCGTCGACGTGTCCGACGGCAGCGACGAACTGCCGCACAAGCGGCGGCCCGGCGAGATGGCCTCCAGCGGCCGGGGCCTGGTGCTGATGGAGATGCTCGCGCACAAGTGGGGGGTCGATCCGCGCGGGGCGGGCAAGTCGATCTGGTTCGAGCTGAAGGAGGCCGAGCACCCGGAACCGGCGTTCCCCGACCTGGACCTGGACTAGTAGGGCTTTGTCAGGTGCCTTCCTCCGGTGCGACGCGACCGCCCTTGCGGAGTTCGCCGATGATGCCGAAGGCCGCCGCGCAGAGCGGGACGGCGAGCAGCATTCCGAGGATGCCCGCGACGCTCGCGCCCGCCGTCAGGGCGATGAGGATCATCGCGGGGTGCATCTGGACCGTACGGCTCTGGATCATCGGCTGGAGGACGTGGCCCTCCAGCACCTGGACGGCGAGGACCACGCCGAGCGCCCAGAGCGCGATCGCGAACCCCCGGTCCGCGAGGGCCACCAGGACGGCGACCGCACCGGAGATGAACGCGCCGAGGTACGGGATGTAGGCGCCGACGAGCACCAGCGCGCCCAGCCCCACCGCGCCCGGCACCCGCAGGATCAGCAGCCCGACCGTGATGCAGACGGCGTCGATCAGGGCGATGAGCGTCGTGCCGCGCATGAAGCCCTCGACGGCCTCGAAGGCCCGCCGGCCCATCGCCTCGACCATGTCGCCGGTGCCGCGCGGGGCGATCGTGTGGGCGAGGTTCGCGGCCCGGTCCGCGTCGCGCAGGAAGAAGAAGGTCAGCAGCAGGGCCAGGACGCTGGTCGCGACGAGGGAGCCGACGACGCTGATGCCGGTGAGGAGCCCGCCCGCCGCGGTCGCCCCGAACTTCTCGACCAGCTTGCGGCCACTGGTCTCCAGGTCGTTCACGTCGATGTCGTCCGCGACCTGGAAGTGGTCGACCACCCACTGCCCGGCGTCCTTCAGCGACTGGACGATCTGGTCACCGGTCTCGACGAGCGCGGCGACGACGATGTAACCGGCGCCGCCGACCACGGCGAGCAGCACCGCGCAGGTGACCGCGGCGGCCACCGAGCGGTTCACCCCGTGGGCGGTCATCCGGCGGTGGACGGGTCCGAGCAGCGCCGTACCGAGCAGCGCGAGCAGCACCGGGGTGACGGCGGTCTTGAGGACGATGCACAGCCAGACGCCGACGGCGGCGACACCGGTGACCAGCAGGACGACGCCGCACCAGGCGGCGGTCCGCCGGGCGCCGTCGGGCAGGAGTGGCTTCGGGGTCTGCACCCTGCCAGCCGATCACGGCCCGGCAGCGGTGTCCCGCCCGCGCCGCCGTACGAGTGACGGAGCGTCACACGTCGGCGGCGGGGGCGGGGACGCCGGTCACATGCCGTGGACGGCGGGCACGGTGCCGAGGCGGCCGGCCTGGAAGTCCTCGAACGCCTGCTTCAGTTCGGCCTGGCTGTTCATCACGAACGGCCCGTAGTGCGCCATCGGCTCGCGGATGGGGCGGCCGCCGAGCAGCACGACCTCCAGGTCCGGGGTGTGCCCGTCCTGCTTCTCGTCGGCGCGCACGGTCAGCGAGGAGCCGGCGCCGAAGACGGCGGTCTGGCCCATGTGCACCGGGCGGCGCTCCGCACCGGCGGTGCCGCGCCCGGCGAGCACGTACGCGAGGCCGTTGAAGTCCTCGCGCCAGGGCAGCGTCACCTCGGCGCCGGGGCGCACGGTGGCGTGGATCATCGTGATCGGGGTGTGCGTGATGCCGGGGCCCTCGTGGCCGTCCAGCTCACCGGCGATCACGCGGAGCAGCGCGCCGCCGTCCGGCGATGCGAGCAGCTGGACCTGGCCGCCGCGGATGTCCTGGTAGCGCGGGGCCATCATCTTGTCGGCCTTCGGAAGGTTCACCCAGAGCTGGAGGCCGTGGAAGAGGCCGCCGGACATGACCAGGGACTCCGGCGGCGCCTCGATGTGCAAGAGGCCGCTACCCGCTGTCATCCATTGCGTATCGCCGTTGCCGATGGTGCCGCCGCCGCCGTGGGAGTCCTGGTGGATGAAGCTGCCGTCGATCAGGTAGGTCACGGTCTCGAAGCCGCGGTGCGGGTGCCAGGGCGTGCCCTTCGGCTCGCCCGCCGCGTACTCCACCTCGCCCATCTGGTCCATCATGATGAACGGATCGAGGTACTTGTAGTTGATGCCCGCGAAGGCGCGGCGGACGGGGAAGCCCTCGCCCTCGAAGCCGCTCGGCGCCGTGGTCACGGCGAGCACGGGGCGGGCCGCGGCGTCGCCGGAAGCGGCCACCTTGGGCAGGGTCAGCGGGTTCTCGACGGTCACTGCGGGCATGGGAGCCACCTCCGGGGGGACTGTTCTGCCTTCAATTTAGTTGAATGGTGAACATCCTGCAAGGCGCCACGCATTCCCGTGCGTCCCCGGACAGCCGAAAGGGGCCCGTACCGAGAGCGGTACGGGCCCCTTCCGGGAAGCCTCGGGCCGGTGGATCAGCCGTACATGCGGCGCATCGCGAAGTCGACCATCTGCTCGACGGCCTTGGCGTCGAAGACCATGCGGTGCTCGCCCTCCATGTCCAGGACGAAGCCGTAGCCGGTGGGCAGCAGGTCGATCACCTCGGCGCCGGTGATCACGAAGTACTTGGAGTCCTTGCCCGCGTACAGCCGCAGCTCCTTGAGCGTGGTGAACATCGGGATCACGGGCTGCTGGGTGTTGTGCAGCGCGAGGAAGCCGGGGTTGTCGCCCCGCGGGCAGTAGACCTTCGAGGTCGCGAAGATCTGCTGGAAGTCCTCGGCGGACAGCGAGCCGGTCGTGAAGGCCCGTACCGCGTCACCCAGCGACGGCGGCGAGGGCTCGGGGTACAGCGGCTGCTCGCCGTAGCCGCCCCCCATCGGCTGCTGCGCGCCCTGGTTCTGGTCGTAGCCGTACATGGGTCAAAGAGTAATCGGCCACATCCGGGGCTCAGGGGGTTGCGTCTTATTACTGACGGGTAGCATCATCGTAGAGGTCACCTGATATGTCCGGGCCACCCCTCCACGGGGCGCTGCGCGCCACTGCTATTGATTACGGAGCCTTCCCATGGGGCACTACAAGTCGAATCTCCGCGACATCGAGTTCAACCTCTTCGAGGTCCTCGGGCGCGACAAGCTGTACGGCACCGGACCGTTCACGGAGATGGACGTCGACACGGCGAAGAGCATCCTCGACGAGGTCGCCCGCCTCGCCGAGAACGAGCTCGCCGACTCCTACGCGGACGCCGACCGCAACCCGCCGGTCTTCGACCCCGAGACCAACACCGCGCCGGTCCCCGACACGTTCAAGAAGTCGTACCAGGCGTTCATGGACTCCGAGTACTGGCGCCTGGGCCTGCCCGAGGAGATCGGCGGCACCACCTCGCCCCGCTCCCTGATCTGGGGTTACGCGGAGCTGCTGCTCGGCTCCAACCCGGCCGTCTGGATGTACTCCTCGGGCCCGGCGTTCGCCGGCATCCTCTTCGAGGAGGGCAACGAGGCGCAGAAGAAGATCGCCGAGATCGCCGTCGAGAAGCAGTGGGGCTCGACGATGGTGCTGACCGAGCCGGACGCCGGCTCCGACGTCGGCGCCGGCCGCACGAAGGCCGTCGAGCAGGAGGACGGCTCCTGGCACATCGAGGGCGTGAAGCGCTTCATCACCTCGGGCGAGCACGACATGTCGGAGAACATCCTCCACTACGTGCTGGCGCGCCCCGAGGGCGCGGGCCCGGGCACCAAGGGCCTCTCCCTCTTCCTGGTCCCGAAGTACCACTTCGACTGGACCACCGGTGAACTGGGCGAGCGCAACGGCGTGTACGCGACGAACGTCGAGCACAAGATGGGCCTCAAGGCGTCCAACACCTGCGAGATGACGTTCGGCGACCGCCACCCCGCCAAGGGCTGGCTCATCGGCGACAAGCACGACGGCATCCGCCAGATGTTCCGCATCATCGAGTTCGCGCGCATGATGGTCGGCACGAAGGCCATCGCCACGCTCTCCACGGGCTACCTGAACGCGCTGGAGTACGCCAAGGAGCGCGTCCAGGGCACCGACCTGTCGCAGTTCATGGACAAGGCCGCGCCGAAGGTCACCATCACGCACCACCCCGACGTGCGCCGCTCGCTGATGACGCAGAAGGCGTACGCGGAGGGCATGCGCGCCCTCGTCCTCTACACCGCCTCCGTCCAGGACGCGATCCAGGGGAAGGAGGCCGCGGGCGAGGACGCCAAGGCGCTGCACGGCCTCAACGACCTGCTCCTCCCGATCGTCAAGGGCTACGGCTCCGAGAAGTCGTACGAGCAGCTGGCGCAGTCGCTCCAGACGTTCGGCGGCTCCGGGTACCTCCAGGAGTACCCGGTCGAGCAGTACATCCGCGACGCCAAGATCGACACCCTGTACGAGGGCACCACGGCCATCCAGGGCCAGGACTTCTTCTTCCGGAAGATCGTCCGCGACCAGGGCGCCTCGCTCAACGCGCTCTCCGAGGAGATCAAGAAGTTCCTCGCGGAGGCCCAGGACAACGAGGAGCTGTCCGGCGCGCTGGACAGCCTCGCGAAGGCCGCCGTGGACCTGGAGGCGATCGTCGGCACGATGATCACCGACCTCACCGCGACCGGCGAGGACGTCAAGAACATCTACAAGGTGGGCCTCAACACCACCCGCCTGCTGCTGGCCTCCGGCGATGTCGTCGTCGGTTACCTGCTGCTCAAGGGCGCGGCCGTGGCCGCCGAGAAGCTGCCGACGGCCTCCGCGAAGGACGTCCCCTTCTACCGGGGCAAGATCGCCGCCGCGAAGTTCTTCGCCGCGAACATCCTCCCGGGCGTCGGTGCCGAGCGCGCTCTCGCCGAGTCCGTCGACAACTCCCTGATGGAGCTGGACGAGGCGGCCTTCTAGAAACCGTCCCGCACGTTCACCGGCCGCCGCCCCCCGATCCGTCTCCGGGGGCGGCGGCCGCATGATGGGCATGAGGACCGAGGGGCGACAGGGAATCCTTTCGGCCACGTCTGGCTACAGTGAAGAACATGAGTTCCTCCCTCCGCTTCGACCGCGGGCACACCGACGATCTGATGGCCTTCCTGATGGCCTCACCCTCCCCGTACCACGCCGTGGCCACCGCCGCCGCCCGGCTGGAGAAGGCCGGATTCCGGCAGGTGGAGGAGACCGCGGCCTGGGACGGGACCACCGGCGGCAAGTACGTCCTGCGCGGTGGCGCGATCGTCGCCTGGTACGTGCCGGAGGGCGCCGGGGCGCACACCCCGTTCCGGATCGCCGGCGCGCACACCGACTCGCCGAACCTGCGGGTCAAGCCGCTGCCCGACACCGGCGCGTACGGCTGGCGCCAGGTCGCCGTGGAGGTGTACGGCGGCACCCTGCTCAACACCTGGCTGGACCGCGACCTCGGCCTCGCCGGCCGGATCTCGCTGCGCGACGGCAGCGACCGGCTCGTCTCGGTCGACCGCCCGCTGCTGCGCGTACCGCAGCTCGCCGTGCACCTGGACCGGTCGGCCAACACCGACGGGCTCAAGCTGGACCGGCAGAAGCACATGCAGCCGATCTGGGGGCTCGGGGACGTCGAGGAGGGCGACCTCATCCGGTTCGTCGCCGAGGAGGCGGGCGTCGACGCCGAGGACATCACCGGCTGGGACCTGATGCCGCACCCCGTCGAGCCGCCGGCCTACCTGGGCCGCGACCGCGAGCTGCTGGCCGGGCCGCGCATGGACAACCTGCTCTCGGTGCACGCGGCCACCGCCGCGCTGGCCGCCGTCGCCGGGCAGCCCGACTCCGAGCTGCCGTACATCCCGGTGATGGCCGCCTTCGACCACGAGGAGAACGGCTCGCAGTCGGACACCGGCGCGGACGGGCCGCTGCTCGGCACGGTCCTGGAACGCTCGGTCTTCGCCCGCGGCGGCGGTTACGAGGACCGCGCCCGCGCCTTCGCCGGCACGGTCTGCCTCTCCTCCGACACCGGCCACGCGATCCACCCGAACTACGCGGAGCGCCACGACCCCACGCACCACCCGGTCGTCAACGGCGGGCCGATCCTGAAGGTCAACGTCAACATGCGGTACGCCACCGACGGCGGCGGCCGGTCCGTGTTCGCCGCGGCCTGCGAGAAGGCGGGCGTGCCGTGGCAGACGTTCGTCTCCAACAACGCGATGCCCTGCGGCACGACGATCGGCCCGATCACCGCCGCCCGGCACGGCATCAGGACCGTCGACATCGGCGTGGCCATCCTGTCCATGCACAGCGCCCGTGAACTGTGCGGCGCGGACGACCCGTACCTCCTCGCGAACGCGCTGGCCGCGTTCCTGGCGGGCTGACCGCCCGGGGCGGGAGCCCGTGCCAACCTCTCGCCCAGGCATGCACGTTGCCGGGCCGGGTACGCGCTCCGTACACGGCCCGGAGGTCCCGGGCCGCCTGGGAGGCGGAACTCATGGGACTCGGCGGATGCATTCTCCTCATCGGCGCTGGGGCGATCCTGGCCTTCGCGACCGACTGGCAGCTGGATACCGTCAATGTCGATCTGGTCGGCTGGATCATGATGATCGTCGGCGTCATCGGCGTCTTCGTCTACGCGAGCGTCATCCGGCGTCGCCGCATGGTCGTGCCGCCCACCACGACGGTCGTCAGCGACGACGAACGGCACCTGTGACCGGGGGCGATCCGGCCACACCCCCCGAACACCACGGCGGAATCCCCGATATTCTGGGCACTTGTCCGTGACCCGGAACCGGGCGCGTCAGACCCGGAAGGGGAGCCGCTCGTGGAGTTCCGGCTGCTCGGCACCGTCTGTGTCGACACGCTGACCGGGCCGCTGCCCCTCGGCCCCGCCAAGCGTCGCAGCCTGCTCGCCGCCCTGCTGCTGCACGCCAACACCCCCGTGTCCATGGCACGGCTGACCGACTGTCTGTGGGACGAGGAGCCTCCGCTCCACGCCCGCACGGTCATCCAGGGCCATGTGTCCCGGCTGCGCGCCCTGCTGGTCGGCGCGGACGCGCAGGCGTACGGGGTCGAGCTGGCGACGCTCGGCGACGCGTATGTGCTCAGGGCGCCCGAAACCCTGCTGGACTCCCAGCGGTTCGAGGAACTGCTGATGCTGGCCCGCGAGCAGCGGGGCCCCGCCGACACGGTGCTGATGCTGAAGGAGGCCCTGTCGCTCTGGCAGGGCCCCGCCCTCACCGGCACCTTCGCGAGCGCCCCGCTCCAGGCGGCCGCCCACGCGCTGGAGGAGTCCCGCCTCTCGACGGTCGAACACCTGGCCCGCGCCTACGGGGAGCTGGGCGAACACCACCGCGCGGCGGCGGTCCTCCGCGCGGAGGCCGTCGCCCATCCCATGCGCGAATCCCTGGCGGCGGCCCTGATGACCGCCCTCTACCGCTCGGGCCGCCAGTCCGAGGCCCTGGACTGCTTCCACCGCACACGCCGCCTGCTCGCGGACGACCTGGGCATCGACCCGGGCCGCGAGCTGGCGGACGCGTACGCGCGCATCCTGCGCGGGGAGGGCGGGTCCGGCGGGCCCGTCGCTCCTGGGCACGCCGCCGGGGCCGGGAGCCCCAGCGCACCGCAGGACGGTTCGCCGCTGCCCGGCGCCGCCTCCACCAACAACGGGCCCGCCGGGCCGCAGAACAGCCGGCCTCCGCACGGCGGGAACGGCGCGCCGCAGACGGGTTCGCCGCTGCTCGCCGCCACGTCCGCCCACAGCGGGCCCGGCGCCGCGCAGGCCGTTCTGCCGGCGCACCTGTCGCCCTCCCCGTACACCGCCGGAGGCGTATCCGCTGATCTGCTGCCGCGCGCGCCGCGCGGGTTCCACGGGCGGGGAGCCGAGCTGACCGCGTTGTCGCGGGCGGCGGCCGGGGAGGCGCCCGTGTGTCTGGTCACCGGGCCGGCCGGGGTCGGCAAGACCGCGCTGGCGCTGCACTGGGCGCGCCGGTCCCCCGCCGCCTTCCCGGACGGGCGGCTCTTCGCGGATCTGCGCGGCTTCGGGGAGGCCGCCGAGCCGACCCCGCTCGAAGTGCTGCGGGAGTTCCTGCTCGCGCTCGGCGTCGCGCCCCGCCGGGTGCCGGAGTCCGTGGCCGGCGCGGCGGCCCTGTTCCGCTCGCTCACCGACCGGCTCAGCCTCCTCGTCGTGCTGGACAACGCCCGCGACTCCGCGCAGGTCAGGCCGTTGCTGCCGGGTGGCGCGGACTGCGTCACGCTGGTCACCAGCCGGCACCGGCTCGGCGGACTGATCGCCTCGGACGCCGCCGTGCCGGTCCCGGTGGACATACTCGAACCGCCGGACGGCACCGCGCTGCTGGCCGGGGTGCTCGGTGAGGAGCGGGTCCTCGCGGAACCGGTGGCGGCCCGGCGGCTCGCCGAGCTCTGCGGCGGACTGCCCCTCGCGCTGCGGGTGACGGCGGCCCGGCTGGCGGCCCGCCCGCGGTGGACGCTGGCCGCCATGGCCGACGAACTCGCGGACGAGCGCAGCCGGCTGTCCTATCTGGACGTGGAGGACACCGGCGTGTCCGCCGCCCTGCGGCTCACCGTGCAGCAGCTGCCGCCGGACGCCGTCCACCACCTCGGCCGGCTCGGCCACCACCCGGGCGGCCACTTCGACCCGTACACCGCCGCCGCGCTCGCCGGCAGCGACCCGGTCACCGCCGGGGCGGCGCTGGAACGGCTCGCCGCCGCCCATCTGGTCACGGAGGCGGGCCCCGGACGCTGGATCCTCCACGACCTGGTGCGGCTGTACGCGCGGGCGCTCGACCCGGCGGCGGCGCCGGAGGCGCTCATCGGCGTGCTGGACCACTACATCGCCACCGCGCTCGCCGCCGCCGACACGGCGGAACCGGGCGGCGAGCCCTGCTTCGTGCTGCCCGACGGCTTCCGCGCGCCCGCCGCGACCCGGGACTTCACCGACCGGGCGGAGGCGATGAGCTGGCTGGCCGCCGAGCGCGAGGACCTGACCCTGGCGGCCGCCGCGGCCCGGGCCGCCGGGCTCGACGACCGGGCGTGGCGGATCATCCTGCTCCAGTGGCCGCACGTGGTGTGGCGGGTGCGGGACGGCTGGGCCCCGATGCTGGAGCTGGCCCTCGCGGCGGCCGTCGCCCTCGAAGACCCGTACGCCGAGTCCCGGGTCCGCAATCTGCTCGGCTGGGTGCTGACGGAGGAGGGCAGGACCGGTGAGGCCGTCGCCACCCTGGAGCCCTCGCCCGGACTCGCCCGGCAGGCGGGGGACCGGCTCGGCGAGGCGACGGCGCTCATCAACCTGGCCATCGTGCAGGCCGGGCAGGGCGGCCTGGACCTGGCGATGGAGGGCTGCGAGCGGGCCCTCGGTCTGGCCCGGGAGGAGCCCGACGCGCACACGGAGATGCTCGCGCTCCAGCACCTGGCCCGGATGCAGCTCATGGCGGGCCGCCCGCAGGACGCCCTGGACTCCGCCCGGACCGCCTTCGACCTGGGCCCCGAGCACGAGGAGGCGGCCCGCCGGGTGCTGCTGCTGTCCGTCAGCGGCGAGGCCCACCTCGCCCTGGGCGCGGAGGAGGAGGGCGTCCGGCTCCTGGACGAGGCGGCCACCGAGGCGGAGCGCGCCGGCTACGACGAGGGCGCGCTCCGGGCCCTGGAGGCGCTGCTACGGGTGGCGGCGAGCCCGGAGCACGTACGCCGTCACACCGAGGCGGCCCGCCGCCTGACGGCGGACGGCTGAGGCGGACGGCTCACGCCGACGCGGCGGTGTTCCCCTCCTCGTCCATCCCCGCGAGCACCAGCGGCAGCCGGGCCGCTCCGCCCTCCGTGACGCGGACCGGGACGCCCCAGTCCTGCTGGTGGACGTGGCAGGCCGGGTACTCGTTGGCGGGGTCGTCGTCGCAGGACGCGGCCATCGCGGAGACGTGCAGGACGCCCTCGGTGACGCCGTCCGCGAGGACGAGATCGCGGAAGAGGTCGGTGCCCGCGCCCTCGCCCCCGGCCAGCAGCCCGGGCGGGGTCGAGGAGACCAGCAGCCGCGTCGAAGGACCGTACCGGGTGTCCAGCTTCTGCCCGGCCGGGGCCTGGAAGACGACGTCGAGCCGGAGCGCGCCGGGGGCGACCTCGGTGGCGGCCCGCTGCGTGCGGTGCGCCCGGTCGGCGACGCGTACCGCCTCCTCCGGCAGCCGCAGCCGGGTCAGCCGGTGCCGGGCGGACTCCACGACGACGAGGTCGCCGTCCACCAGCACGGCGTCGCTGGGCTCCCGCAGGTCCGTGGCCAGGGTGGTGACCTCACCGCTCGCCGGGTCGTAGCGGCGCAGGGCGTGGTTGTACGTGTCGCAGACGGCCACGGACCCGTCGGGCAGGGCGGTCACGCCGAGCGGGTGCTGGAGCAGGGCCTGCTCGGCGGCCCCGTCCCGGTGGCCGAAGTCGAAGAGGCCGGTGCCGACAGCGGTGTGCACGGCGCCCTCGCGGTCGACCCAGCGCAGCGCGGACGTCTCCGAGTCGGCGACCCACAGCCGCTCCTCGGTCGCCGCCAGCCCGGACGGCTGGGCGAACCACGCCTCCGCGCCGGGCCCGTCGGCCAAGCCCTCGTTGGTGGTCCCGGCGGCGACCCGTACGGTGCCGTCCTCGGGGTCGTACGTCCACAGCTGGTGCACACCGGCCATGGCGATCCAGAGCCGGCCGCCGAACCAGGCGACGTCCCACGGCGAGGAGAGGTCCACCTCGCGGGCCGGGCCGCTGGTGGGCGCCCCCTGCCACCACTGGCGGCCGGTGCCGGCGAGGGTGGTCGTCCCGCCGGTCGCGAGGTCGAGGGCGCGGACGGCGTGGTTGACGGTGTCGGCGACCGCGATCCGCCCGTCGGGCAGCAGGGCGAGCCCCTGCGGCTCACTGAACCGGACCTGGTCGGGCCCGCCGTCCGCGAAGCCGCGGTCGCCCGTCCCGAAGTGCCGGCGCACGGTCTCGCCGTCCTGGTCCAGCTCGACCAGCCGGTGCCGGGTGGTGTCGGAGACCAGGAAGCCGCCGTCCGCGAGCAGCAGGGCCTTGCCGGGGAACCGCAGATGCGTGGCCACCGGCTCCGGCGCCACGTACGGCCCGTCCCCGCGCCGCAAAGTGCCCTTCGCCGCGTGCTCCGTCTCCAGCTCCTCGACCAGCTTCTCGATGGCGTGGGCGTGGCCCTCGCCGGCGTGCTGGGCGACGACATAGCCCTCGGGGTCGATGACGACGAGCGTGGGCCAGGCGCGCACGGCGTACTGCTTCCAGGTGGCCAGCTCCGGGTCGTCGAGGACCGGGTGGTGGACCCCGTACCGCTCGACTGCGTCCACGACGGCCTGGTGCTCCGCCTCGTGCACGAATTTCGGCGAGTGCACACCGATGATCACGACGGTGTCGCGGTGCTTCTCCTCCAGCTCGCGCAGCTCGTCGAGAACATGCAGGCAGTTCACACAGCAGAAGGTCCAGAAGTCGAGGATGACGATGCGTCCTCGCAGGTCAGCGAGGGTGTACTGCCGGTCGCCTGTATTGAGCCAGCCGCCCTTGCCGACGAGTTCGGGGGCCCTGACGCGTGCACGTGTTGCCATGAGACCAGTCAACATCACCGTGGCGTCCCCGCATTCCGCAGGTGGCTCGGGGAACCTGTGAGCCATGAGACTTCTCGTGCGTGAGCGCCTGTTCGGCATCGGTGACGACTACTGGATCGAGGACACCGAGGGCCGCAAGGTCTTCCTGGTCGACGGCAAGGCCATGCGGGTGCGCGACACCTTCGAGCTGAAGGACGCGCAGGGCCGGATCCTCGTGGAGATCCGCCAGAAGCTCCTGAGTCTGCGCGACACGATGCTGATCGAGCGGGACGGCGAACAGCTCGCGAAGGTCAAGCGCAAGCGGCTGTCCCTGCTCCGCAACCACTACCGCGTGACCCTCGCGGACGGCACGGAGCTCGACGTCAGCGGCAAGATCCTGGACCGCGAGTTCGCGGTGGACTACGACGGCGAACTCCTGGCCCAGATCTCCCGCCGCTGGCTGACCGTCCGCGACACGTACGGCATCGACATCGTCCGCGAGGACGCGGACGCGGGGCTGCTCATCGCGGTGGCGGTATGCGTGATCGTGCTCGCGGA
The DNA here is from genome assembly GCF_040632905.1 of Streptomyces sp. NPDC016469. NCBI lineage: Bacteria > Bacillati > Actinomycetota > Actinomycetes > Kitasatosporales > Streptomycetaceae > Streptomyces > Streptomyces sp. NPDC016469. The sequence goes on along the minus strand of NZ_JBEYCQ010000058.1, from coordinate 963 downwards.
GAAGGAGCACGAGGACTGACCGCACGCCCCGCGCTCGAAGGTCCCTGTTTCACGTGAAACCGTGCGACGGGGCCCTTCGCGCGTCAGGCCGTCGGCGCGGCCAGACCCAGTCTCCGGTCCTTCAGGGCCGGGAACTGCTCCCGGGTCGCGGCGACCTTGGCCGGGTCGAGCTCGACGGTCAGTACCTCCTCGTCGGCGCCCGCCTCCGCGAGCACCTCGCCCCAGGGGTCCACGGCGAGGGAGTGGCCGGCCTGCTGGATGCCCGCGTGGGTGCCGGCGGAGCCGACGGCGAGGACGTACGCCTGGTTCTCGACGGCGCGGGCCTGCGCGAGCAGGGTCCAATGGGCGCGGCGGCGCTCCGGCCAGCCGGCCGCGACGACCAGGGTTTCGGCGCCGGCGTCGACCAGGCCCCGGAAGAGCTCCGGGAAGCGGAGGTCGTAGCAGGTGGCCAGGCCGAGCGTGGTCTCCGGGAGGGGGACGGTGACCAGGTCCGCGCCGGCGCCCATCATGACCGCCTCGCCCTGGTCGAAGCCGAAGCGGTGGATCTTGCGGTAGGCGGCGGCCCGCTCGCCCTCGGGGGAGAAGACGAGCGTGGTGTTGTAGAGGGCGCCGTCCTCGTCCCGTTCGACGAAGGAGCCCGCGTGCAGCCAGACCCCGGCCTCGGCGGCGGCCTTGGCCATCACCTGGTGCGTGGGGCCCGTCAGCGGCTCGGCCTCGTCCTCGAAGGCGGTGTGGGCGAAGGCTCCGACCGGCCACAGTTCGGGGAGGACCACCAGGTCCGCGCCCCGCTGCAAGGCGACCAGGGCAGCGGCGCGTTCCCTGCGGGAATCCGCCGGTTCGTCCGGGTCTACTGCGATCTGGATGAGGGAGGCGCGCACACTACCACCGTCCTGGCATTCGAGCCGTCAACACCGGCCTACGATCGTCACACGAAAGCACTGCCGGGGTGCCTGCTCGCAGCGT